>SGZF01000001.1 GCA_004213645.1 Flavobacteriales bacterium
TTTCATCATCATCATGTTTTATTGACTTTCCTTTCCAATCTTTATGACATTTAATTCCAAAATGATTATTTGCATTTTTTGCTAATGTTCCCTCACCATAACCTGACTCTAAAATTCCTTGGGCCAAAGTAATACTTGCTGGTATTTTGAAGAATCTCATATTTTTAGTAGCAGCCGGAGCATATTTTTTAATATATATGTTGATTTTATCTTCAACTGAACTTTCATTATTGGTAGTTTGTTTTAATGAAGAACAGGAAGAAACTAATATTATAACCAAAAACAAAAAGAAATTTTTCATAACTTTATTACACTGAAAATTATGAAAAAATACTTCTCATCAAAAATAATATTATTCACATTTACGCTTTTAATTCATTCATGTGGAATTTATGTTCAATATGATTATGATTCAGATGTAAATTTTAATAATTACAGTTCATTTTCGTTTTATCAAACAGATATTGATAAAATTGAAATATCAGATATTGATAAAAAAAGAATATTAAGATCATTAGATTTAGGTTTAAAATCCAAAGGGCTTAAAAGATCCAATTCTCCTGATTTACTTGTTAGTTTTGAAACTAAGTCAAAAGAAAGAGTCTACGTGAATAATTATCTACCTTACGGATGGCATCCATTTTCATTTTATTATCCAAGAGGAATGCATAATTATTCAAGAGTTGAGGGAACCTTGTATATTAATATAATTGATAATAAGAATCAACAGCTTATATGGCAAGGTAAAGGTGTTGGAGTTCTAAATAACTATTCAAAGAATAGAGATGAAATGATAAATAAATTTGTAGTAGAAGTACTTGAAGAGTTTCCACCTAGAGCAGACTAACTATTTCTTTACATTTATTTATTACTAAGTCTATACCATTAATATTATTGCCTCCGCCAGTAGCATAAAATATTTGTCCACCACCACTTCCATTGATTAACTTACATAAATCTTTAATAATATCAGATGCATTTAACTTCTTTTCTAATGCTATAGATTTAGAGATAAAGCAAGAGATAAATACTTTTTTGTTATTCTTTGCAAGAATTAAAATAAATAAATTGTCAATTTGATCTGCTAAAGAAAAGCATAGTTCTTTAATTGATTTAGGATCTAAATCAACTTCACTTATAAAGGTATTGAGACCATTAACTTTAATAATATCTTCAATTATTTGTTTTTTAGTTGATTGAATCTTTATTTTATTTAATGACTCTGACTCTTTCTGTAAGATTTTTTTTGCTTTATCTTTTTCTGCTTTTTGTTCAATTTCTTTTTGCTTTAGATTCTCAGCAATGATGATTTCTTCATTACATGAAGCTGTTATTCTGCGAATTCCAAATGCTTGAGAAGCTTCAGATATAATATTAAAAGCTGGAATATCAATGGTATTTTTTACATGAGTTCCTCCACATAATTCGTATGAATCTTTAAACTTTATAGTTCTAACTTTATCATCATATTTTTCTGTAAACAGACCAATAGCTCCCTTCTTAATTGCTAGATCAAAATCTTCATCTCTATTTTCAATAAGATTAATCGATTCGTTTATCTTTTTGTTTACAAAATAATTTATAGATTTTAAATCTTTACTAGATATTTTATTTGGGTGTGAGAAGTCAAATCTTAGTATATTTTCATTAATCATAGAACCTCTCTGTTCAACATGTTTGCCAAGAATATTTCTTAATGCTTGATGAAGAAGATGAGTAGATGTATGATTAGATTCAATTAGTGATCTTCTAGATTTATTAATTTTTAAATTAACTGTAATGTTTATATTAGCTGGTAATTTATTTGTTAAGTGAATGATTTCTGCACCATCTTTAAATGTATCTAAAACTTCAATTTCATCATCACCAGAAATTATTTTACCTGTATCTCCAATTTGGCCTCCGCCCTCTGGATAGAATGGTGTCTTATCAGTTACAATCTGAAACTTTATTTTATTTTTATTTATCCTACTCTCTCTGTACTTAACAATTTGACAGTTTGTTTCATCAAAATCGTATCCTATAAATTCACAACTTTTAAGTTTTTCATTAACTATTACCCAGTCACTCAAATCTTCATTTTTTTTGTTCTGAGATCTCTTTTTTTGAATTTTCATGTTTTCATTAAATCCATCAACATCAACCTTAAAAGAATTTTCGCTTGCAATTAATGAAGTTAAATCAATAGGAAATCCAAAAGTATCATAAAGCTTAAATGCATCATATCCATTAATTATTTTGTCTTTTGGATTAGAACTTATTAATTCATTTATAAGTCCTAAGCCTTGATTAAGAGTCTTCAAGAACCCTTTTTCTTCATCTTTGATTATTGATTTTAAATATTCTTTTTGGTCACTTAAATTTGGATATAAACTAGAATATTTTTTTACAATATTATCAACCAATTTATAAATGAAAGGTTCATGTATATCTAAGTTTGTATATCCATACCTAATAGCTCTTCTAAGTATTCTTCGTATTACATATCCAGGACCAGTATTACTTGGTGCCTGACCATCTAAAACAGCAAAAACAATGGCTCTTATGTGATCAGAAATTACTCTTATCCCAATATCTACATTTTTATCACCGCTCAAGTATTTCTTTGTTGAAATATCCTCAATTTTATTAATAATATCAGTAAATAAATCTGTTTCATAGGTAGATTTTTTTTCTTGTAATGCCATACATAATCTTTCAAGACCCATTCCTGTATCTACATATCTATTCTCTAATTTTTTTAAAGAACCGTCTTTCTTTCTATCAAATTGAATAAATACCAAATTCCAAATTTCTAGAACCTGAGGATGATCTTTGTTAACAAGATCTGCACCTTTTATAATTTTTTTTTCAGATTGTGACCTTAAATCAACATGTATTTCTGAACAAGGGCCACAAGGTCCAATATCACCCATTTCCCAAAAATTATCTTTTTTGTTTCCATTAATTATTTTATCCTCAGAGAAAAATTTCTTCCATTCTTCAAAGGTTTCATTATCAAATTTTAAATCATCCTCATCTGAACCTTCAAAAACAGATACATATAAGTCATCTTTACTTAATTTATAAACTTCAGTTATTAACTCATATGACCATTTAATAATTTCTTTTTTAAAGTAATCTCCAAAACTCCAATTTCCAAGCATTTCAAAAAATGTATGGTGATAAGTGTCAACTCCAACTTCTTCAAGATCATTATGCTTACCTGAAACTCTTAGACATTTCTGAGAATTAGCTACTCTTTTAAATTTAGAATTCTCATCACCTGTAAAGACGTTTCTAAACTGGTTCATACCGGCATTTGTAAACATTAAGTTTTTATCTGTTTGATTAATTACAGGGGTCGATGGAATTATCTGATGTCCTTTGTCTTTGAAGTATTGTAAAAATTTATCTCTAACAACAGATGAATTCATTTTTTTTATATTTGTAATGGATTTAAATGCATTAAGCTTTTAAATTACAACAAATTGATCTATGTCCAAAACTAAATATTACTTTGATTCTGAGAATTTAGAGTTTGTTCCAATTAAAAAAACTCTTGTTCAACGTTTTTACAGACTATCCTTATTTTTAATAAGCTCAATAATTATAGGATCATTTATTACAATTGTTCTTTTAAATACTGACTTTATTGACACTCCAAAAGAACTTGTTCAAGCTCGTGAGATTGATAATTATGAATTACAGCTTAGAGTTTTGAATAAAAAATTAGATCAGGTAGAATCCACATTGGCTAACATTGAAAAAAGAGATAATAATCTTTATAGAGTTTATTTTGAGGCAAGTCCAATTCCTGATGAACAAAGAAAAGCAGGATTTGGAGGAGTTAATAGATATGGTTATTTAGAGGGTTATGAAAGTTCAAATCTTATTGTAAATACTACAAAAAGAGTCGATATATTAACTAAAGAACTTGTAATTCAATCTAAATCATTAGATGAAATTGAATTACTTGCAAAAAATAAAGAATCACTTCTAACTTCAATTCCTACTATTCAACCTGTAAATAGTTCTGATTTGAAAAGAATGGCTTCAGGATATGGTTATAGAATTGATCCATTTACTAAGAGAAGAACAATGCATTTTGGTATGGACTTTTCAGCTAAAACAGGTACGCCTGTTTATGCAACAGGAGATGGAAAAATTATGAGAGCTGATAATAGAGCTGTAGGATTTGGAAATCATGTTAGAATAGATCATGGTTTTGGATATGTAAGTATATATGCTCACATGAGCAAAATTGAGGTAAAAAGAGGATATAAAGTCAAAAGAGGAGATATAATTGGCTATGTTGGTAATACAGGTAGATCTGTTGCTCCTCACCTTCATTATGAAATAGTTAAAGATGGGAAAAAAATAAACCCAATTAACTTTTATTCAGGTAGTTTATCTCCAAGTGAATTCAAAAAGCTTGTAGAACTAGCATCTCAAGAGAATCAATCACTTGATTAAGATATGTTAGGAAGTCTCCCAGAAAAAAAATATTATAGTATAAGTGAGGTAGCTGCTCACTTCAATGTAAATAAATCTCTTCTTAGATACTGGGAAAAAGAATTTAATGAAATAAAACCAATGATAAAATCTTCAGGTATTAGAAAATATACAAATGAAAATATTGAGATTATTTCTGTTATATACTCATTATTAAAAAAAGATGGGCTAACTATTCAAGGGGCTAAAAAGAGACTTAAGTCAAAAGATGTTTCAAAAGAAGAAAATTTATCAATTCTGAAAAAACTTAATAAAATAAAGGAAGAATTAAAAACTCTTAAAAAGAGTCTTTAATTATTTTTTTCTGAGAAATATGTCAATAGGTACTCCTGAAAAGTCATATTGTTTTCTAATTTGATTTTCTAAAAAACGTTTGTAAGGCTCCTTAATATATTGAGGGAGGTTACAATAAAATGCAAATTGAGGATACTTTGTAGGGAGCTGCCTACAAAATTTTATTTTTACATACTTCCCTTTAGTACTTGGTGGAGGTTTTTGTTCAATTATTGGGAGTATATAATCATTAAGTTTTTTTGTAGAAATCTTATAATTTCTTCTATTATTTACTTCCATTGCTATTTTTATTCCATCAAATATTCTCTGTTTTGTTAAAGCAGAAAGAAATACAACAGGAACATCAATAAATGGAGATATTTTTTGGGATATTTCTTCTTCAATCTGTTTTGAAGTTAAATGATCTTTCTCAACCATATCCCATTTATTTACAAGAATAACTACCCCTTTCTTATTATTTGCAGCTAGCCAAAATATATTTTGAACTTGTGAATCAAATCCTCTTTTTACATCAAAGATGATCAAACAGGTATCAGAGTTTTCAATTGCCCTTATAGATCTAAGTATTGAATAAAATTCAATATCCTCTGAAATTTTAGTTTTTCTTCTAATCCCAGCAGTATCGATCAAATCAAACTCAAATCCAAATTGATTATATCTAGTATATAAACTATCTCTGGTTGTCCCAGCCACATCAGTCACAATGAATCTATCTTTACCGATAAGTGAATTAATAAATGATGACTTTCCAGCATTAGGTCTTCCTACGACAGCAAACTTTGGAACATCGGAAATTATTAGTTCCTCTCTAGGAAGTTTTTGTGCTAATAAGTCTAGAAATTCACCTGTTCCTGATCCGTTAATTGATGATAAACAGAATAGGTCTTTAAACCCTAGAGAGTAAAATTCATTAGAATCATCAATAAGTTTAGAATTATCAACTTTATTTACTAAAAGTAAAGTCTCTTTGGAGGATTTATGAAGCAAATCTGCAATTGACTGATCAGTACCAGTAAGACCATCTTTAACATCAACTAAGAATAAAATTACATCAGCCTCTTCAATAGCTAATACTACTTGCTTATCAATCTCCTTTTGAAAAACATCGTCACTAGAGGGGAGATATCCACCCGTGTCAATAACACTAAATTCAACACCATTCCAGTCAGACTTTCCATAATGCCTATCTCTTGTAACTCCACTAACCTCATCAACTATGGCTTCTTTCTTCTCAATTAATCTATTGAAAAGTGTAGATTTACCGACATTTGGCCTTCCAACAATTGCTACAATTCCACTCATTTAATTAAAAATTATATCCAAATTTTTTTAAAGAAGATGGGTCATTCCTCCAGTTCTTTTTTACTTTGATAAATACTTCTAAAAATATTTTTTTACCAAAAAATTTCTCAAGATTAAATCTTGCCTTAGTAGCAACTCTTTTTAAGGAGCTCCCTTTATGGCCAATTAATATTCCTTTTTGAGATTCTCTTTCAACAAGAATTAAAGATCTAATTTTTATAATTTTTGGTAACTCCTTGAATTCTTCAGTAATTACCTCAACAGAATATGGGACTTCTTTATCATAATGAATTAAAATTTGTTCTCTAATTGATTCATTCACAAAGAATCTTTCGGGTCTATCTGTAAATTGATCTTTAGGAAAAAATGGTGGAGAAAAAGGAAGTTCGTCTTTAAAAATATCTATAAGCTCGTCAACAAAAAAACCTTCAATTGCAGATACAGGATAAATATCAATATCAGGAAATATTAATTTCCAGTGAGCTATTGAATCCTCTAACTCCTGTTGACTGGAAAGGTCAATTTTATTAATCAATAATATTATTGGGATTTTAAAGGAATTTAATTTTTCAATTAAAGAATCATCAAACGAATCTTTATTGCCAACCTCTTCAACTATTACTAGAAAATCTGAATCAATTAGAGTTTCTTTAATAAACTTCATCATTGCCTCTTGAAGCTTATAACTTGGATTTAAAATACCTGGTGTATCTGACAAAACAATTTGATAATCATCACCATTTACAATTCCTCTAATTCGATGTCTTGTAGTTTGAGCTTTAGATGTAATAATAGACAGTTTTTCTTTCATTAAAGAGTTTATCAATGTTGATTTACCAACATTTGGCCTACCAATTATTGAAACAAATCCAGATCTATGTTTATTATCAGACATTTCGGCAAAGATAACTACTTAAATCAAATGCTTTAGCCCTGAGTAATGAAAGTTTACTATATTTGCATTTCAAATCGCGAGGTAGAGCAGTAGGTAGCTCGTTGGGCTCATAACCCAAAGGTCGCAGGTTCGAGTCCTGCCCTCGCTACTAAAACAATAAAACGGTTAAACTTCTATAAAGTTTAACCGTTTTTTTATACACAATTTAGAATGTATATTGTACTTCAATTATAATTTTAAAAAAATGAAAAAAATATTTTTAATTTTTGCATCCATCCTTTTTCTTGGATGTACTAATACAACTGGACTTGTTGTAAATATTGATGATGATAAATCAAATTCAATTAGACAACATTATGAAAATTATCTAAATAATGATGTTGAAGGCCTTAAATCTCTTTGGTCTCCTGATCTACAGGTATTTTTAAACAGTGTAGACGCTATTTCTCTTGACGAATTAGTAGGTTTACTTGAAGCTCAACATTCTACTTATTCAATAAGTATGCAATGGGGAACTGATGAAGATACAAGTTATTGGGTAGAAACAACTGATTATCCTGGAGCGGACTCTTATAATCCAGCCACTGTTACACAAACTTGGTTTAATTGGATTGCAACTAGTAAGCTTACTGGAGAGACAATAACAATGCCTGCTCATATTAGCTTCTTCTGGGGAGAAGATGGAAAAATTGCACAGGAATATCATATGTATGATACTGCTGCAATGATTGCAGGTATTGAAGCTGCACAATTAGCTGCATCTGAGTAAGAGTATCTTTAATTTAAATAAAAAACGGTTATACTTTTATAAAGTGTAGCCGTTTTATATATTTATCAAATGAGAAAATTATCTATTAAAAAACAACTTATACTTTGTCTAATATTTACTTTTTTAACTAGCTGCGATAACATTAGCATCAAAGAAAATAGTATTAATGAAAAGGAAGTTATAGCATACTATCCTGGGGGAAAAGAGTTAATTGATCAATATGATCTAAATGGGGTAACTCAGTTAATATATAGTTTCCTTCATTTAAGAGGTAACAAACTAGCAGTAGATAACAAAGAAGATAGCTTAACAATACTTCACTTAGTAAGTTTAAAAAATAAATATCCAAAACTAAAAGTTCTAGTCGCATTAGGAGGTTGGGGTGGATGTAAAACTTGTTCAGATATTTTCTCTTCAGCTGAGGGTCGAGAAGAATTTGCATCTTCAACTGCAAAAATTTTAGAAGATTATGATTTAGATGGAATAGACTTAGATTGGGAATATCCAGTTATTCCTGGTGTTCCTGGTCATAAATATCAAGATGAGGATAAAGATAACTTTACCGATCTTATTATTAGGTTAGACAATTATCTAACTTCACAACATATAATAAGTTTTGCTGCTGGAGGTTTCCAATCATTTCTTGACAAATCAATAGACTGGGATAAAGTCATGCCTTTAGTTGATCATGTAAATATTATGAGCTATGATTTATATAGTCAAACAAAAACAGGTCATCATACTCCCTTATATTCAGTCAATAACGAATCCTACTCAGTTGACAGTTCTGTAAGATATCTAACTGAAATTGGTATACCAAAAAGTAAAATAGTGATTGGTGCAGCTTTTTATGGAAGAATATGGGAAAACGTTCCTGATATAAAAAATGGTCTATTTCAAAATGCCAAATTTAAAAGAGCCATTTCTTTTAATGAACTACATTTACTTGATGATGGATATAATTTCTATTGGGATGAAAATGCAAAGGCTCCATATGGATTTAATAAAGATAAAAATGAATTCTTATCTTTTGATAACCCAAAGTCAGTTTCACTTAAAGCCAAGTATGTTATAGATGAGAATTTGAAGGGCATCATGTTTTGGCAACTTGCTGAAGACTCTCCCTCAAATGGACTTTTGGAGGCAATTAAAAACAAAATTTATAGTAACGAGTGATAAATATGGACTTTAATACTAATCCAATTTATGTATTATCCATTTTATGCTTTATGGTTGTTCTATCTATTTATGCTGGAAAAACCAAAACTGGAAAACAACTTGGAGGTCCAGCACTTCTAGTAATACTATTTACTGCTGTAATTGCAAATTTTAATTTAATTCCTTCTGCATCCAATAGTATTGAATTATATGATATAATTTTTAAATATGTAGCACCGATATCAATCTTTTTTTTACTATTAAAGGTAAATATAACAACAATTAAAAATGCTGGTTTACCTATGGTTGGATTATTTATAATTGGATCCTTAGCTACAACTTGTGGAATAATTCTTTCTTGGTATTTGTTAAATCCTGAATCACTTCTGGGAGAAGATGGTAAAATTATTGCAGGGATGCTTACAGGAACATATACTGGTGGAAGTGTCAATTTTAACGCTATTGCTCTAGAATATGAATTTCAGAAAAAAGGAGTTTTGTATGCAGGGACAATCGCTGTAGATAATGTTGTAACAGCAATTTGGATAATGATTACATTAATTTTACCAACATTTCTAAATCGAATTTGGAAGAGCAATAAAAAATTCATTTCTAATAGAATTCAACCTAATAAAAAAACTGAAAACGAGCGTATCAGTATAAATTCTTTATCATGGTTATTATTTCTTGGAATTAGCGCTTATTATGTCTCAGATATTTTTACAAGTTATGTAATTGATATCCCATCAATTTTAATTCTTACAACTATAGGTATTGTAATGGCTCAAAGCAAGTTTATATCAAATATAAAAGGCTCTCAAGAACTTGGTCTATATTTAGTTTATATTTTTTTAGCAGTAATAGGAGCTTATTGTGAAATAGGTGCAGTTAGTCAGCTTCAAGAAATTGGATTATTATTATTAATATTTACAATTTGTTCAGTACTGATTCACGGTATATTATTTATTATAATTGGCGGCATTATATATAGAGACTGGGAAATGATTTCAATTGCGAGTCAAGCTAATATTGGAGGTGGAGCATCCGCTATAGCACTTGCTGAGGCATTTGATAGAAAAGATCTTATTTTACCTTCAATTTTAGTGGGTAGTCTTGGAAATGCTTTGGGAACTTATCTTGGATTTTTTGTAGTTTACATTCTTTGAAAAAAAAGAATTTATCCTCTTTTTAAAAAAATTTATTTTTTTAAAGTATTATTTCATCAGAAATCTGCTGAATATAATTTAAAACCTCATCTTCTACGATACTATAATATATATCTACTTCCTTACTATCTTTTCCTTTATATCTTTTAGAAAGGTTTAAAGAGCTTTGACCAGTAATATGAGAATATATTACACAACTAGCAAGGTAGGTGCCATTAGGATTTGGATGTTTGTTATCTTCCATTAAAAGGTTGAACTTAGGGTATCTTGCTTTAAAAAGCTTGAATGCTCTTCCTACAGGAATAATTTTAGTATTTGTTTTTGAAACTATTAATTTAATACTTTCCTCAATTGGATATTCTAAATTCATAGTGTTAAACTTTTCAATAGTCGGATACATCCAGGTAGAGAAGAAATGTATTTGAGTTTTAGGAGGGATTAATGATCTTATGAGATCAAAATAAACTTTTGTGTCATCTGGATTTGAAAGTGGATAAGTACTATGTTCCTGAATAATTATATGATCAAATGTTTCATTTTTAAGCAATAATTTTAAATTAGGATTATTCCAATGATCTCTGAGTTTTGCAGAAGGGATTGAAATATGATTTACATCAAAATTTAAGCCACTCTCAATGGACATTTGTTCTACTTGAGAAGGAAGATTCCAATAGAAAGTAAAACTATTACCAATAAAAAGCACTTTCTGGTTTATTGGAATATGTGAGTTAGAATAGGGATTTTGATTAAATGCGAAACCAGTATTAAAGCAATTTGATATTAAAATCAATAACACTATTCGCTTAAAAATATAAAGCATTTAATAAATATAAAAAGAGTTATATGTAATCAAAAAAAAACCTGTGGTAATCCACAGGTTTTTCTTGTAGTAATCTTATTTAAGCTGAGATAATTTTAAACAAAAATCAACATAAAATAAGCTTAAATATTATTACTTAGCCCACCAAAGTTTTGTTGCTAACTTATCAGGACCTTGAGTGCTTAAAGCAGATTGAAGATTTGATTCGTTATTAGTATACATACCCGTTGGATACTGAAATCTTTGAGGGTAAGCACCATCTAACTCTCCTAAACCATATATATCAGGGTCTGATACTCCATTTGCAAGTACACTTGGATAACCTGAGTCTCTAACAATTGCCCATGCTTCAAAACCATCTGTATAATGTGCTAACCACTTTTGAGTTGCAATCTTTTCCATATTTTGCTCACTACTACCATTAAGTTTTGCCATATCACTTGTAGCAATAAAGTCTTCAACTTCACTTGATGGAACATCCCACAATGCCATTGCGTGTCTTAAACCATCTTGGTAAAAACTCTGAGCATCTCCTCCAGCTAAACCTAAAGTTATTGCTTCAGCAATTAAAAAATGACTTTCTGCTGCAGGAAATACAATTCTTGGATAAATAGGGTTACCTGAGTTATGAGCATTTGTTACAATTGCCGCTGGTTCAGAAAATAAATTTCTGTCTAGCATATGCTTTATTTTTGCATTTAATCTAGTTGGTTGACCAATATAATTAACACCTGCTGGCATTGTTATCGTGTAACCATCTCCATTAGCAGTTTTTGTGTAAACCGCATCCTGATCATCAAGAACACCTGTAAGATATTCAACATGCTTGTCAAATAAAGCTACACCATCACCTTCCGTTGGCTTATTCCAAGCAATAGTTCCTCCAGCACTTGTTTTTGCCATATAAGGAAGTCTTGGGTCATTATTGTCTCTTAATGGATCTACCAAGCTTTTTCCTAGGTGCCAGTTACCTCCACCATAAAAGTTATGCCAGATATCACCATAAACAGCACTTGTCCATTGACTTATTTCAAGATCTCTTTCAATTAGAGCATTTTTGCTTGCAAGAACTCCTGATGAGATTGCAGAACTTATTGCTGAAGAAGCAAAAGAAGCTCCAGGAGCTCCATAAGCTCTTAAAGCTAATCTAAGTTTCATGCTGTTTGCAAGACCTTTCCATGCTTGTAGATCTCCTGCGAAGAAAAGATCATTTTCAGCTAACATGTCAACTCCACTTCCTGTAGTTGTTTGAGATCCAATAATACTTACTGCCTCATCTAAATCAGAAATTAAAGACGAATAAATTGTAGCTTGATCATCAAATGCAGGTTGAGTTATGTCAGGATTAGAAGCTTCTGAAAATGGAATCATTCCCCATGTATCAGTGTATAGTTGATAGTATAAAGCTTTCATTACTAACGAAATAGCATAATAGTTAGGGCTTTCTAGTTCTCCGCCCTCCTTTACAAAATTGGTAAACGCTGTAAGCTGACTATTATAAGCACCTATCCAGGCATCATGAGTGTCATTTGTCCAACCAGCACAATATGAATAACATGCACCATCATCCCACCAATTTGCGCTATAGCCAAATGTGTGTTGACCCGCGTATCTATCAGCGTGAATAAGATTACCTCTCCAGTAAGTAAATCTATTTTGTGCGAAAAGCCCAATTTGGGTATTTGTTACAAAATATTTTGCACTTACATCAGCAGAAGCTAACGCATCTGGTCTTTCATTGATTTCATTGAAATCATCTGTACATGACACAACTAGTGTCATTGTTAAAAGTGTAAATATTAAAAAATTATAGTTTTTCATAATTTGGGTTTATTAAAAGTTTAAAGTTAAGTTAACACCGACACTTCTTATAGAAGGGGCAGCGTATGATTGATATCCCTGAGCACCAATTGTAGTTCCTAGCATATTTTCTGGATCAAAACCAAAGCCAGTACCTCCTCTTGAATCTTTTGTTATAAAGAAAAGATTTCTACCAATTAATTGGATAGATGCATTTTCAACACCAAATCTTTCAGTATTTGGAATTTGATAACCAAGTGCAACTTCTCTCAATCTAACATTCGTTTGGTCGTAAACGTAGTTTTCAGCAATACCTGACTGTGAGCTCCAGTATTGTTGACCAGTTATAGCAACATTGTTAGCACCGCCAGTTCCGGTGTTTGTTCCTGAAAGAGTAACACCATCTCTATATTGAAGAGAGGCAGCTGATACACCGTTAACATCTAAGTCTCTAGCAGTCATTGAATAAAATTCTCCACCAAATCTTCCATCTATTTGCAAGCTTAATGAAATATTGTCATATCTAAATAGGTTAGACCAACCACCGATGAAATTTGGTTCAGCATTACCTAATAAATTGTCTGCTGGAGAGATAACGTGAAGACCTTCAGCAGTAACTAAATTCTGTCCTGAATCATTTGTCTCCCAAACAGTTCCATAGATATCACCAATGCTACCTCCAACCTGAGCTCTAAGCTGAAGATCTCCGCTGTTAGAATTTAAATATGCAAAGCTGTCAACATCGTCAATTAAGGATACAAGATAATTGTCGTTTCTAGCAAAATTAAGTGACGTATCCCATACAAATTTTCCACTTTGAATTGGACGACCACCAATAGTTACTTCAAAACCTTTGTTGTTAACTTCACCTACATTTTGTTTAAAGAATTGATATCCTGTAGCTGCCGGAACAGGAACATTGAATATCAAATCTGTAGTAGATATATCATATACTGAAATATCAAGGTTTAACCTATTATTGAACATTACCAATTCCAGACCAAACTCAGTTGATGTAACTTGTTCTGGTCTTAAATCAGGATTTAACTTTACTGAAGGTGCAGTTAAAGTTGTAAGTCCTAAATAACCTTGTCCGGGAACGTCAAAAGTTTGACTTAATTGATATGGATCAGTATCATTACCAACCTCAGCATATCCAGCTCTAACTTTAAATAAATCAAATGTCTGTTCTGTAGGATCAATAAATCTTGTTAAAAGTGCAGACACTGATGCAGAATAATATGCATATGATCTATTGTCCTCACTTAAAGTAGAAGACCAATCATTTCTTACAGTACCATCAAGATATAAGAAATCATCATAACCTAAATTAAGTGATCCATAAACTGAATTTACCTTTTTTGTCATCACAGGTCTGTGGACTGGAGCTGCAATTTCTACTGCATTAGAAAAGAAATATTTTGTTGGAATTTTGAAATTTCTAGCAAACTGATTGAATCCCTCAGATGTTCTTTTTGATAGTGTCCCACCAGCAGTTGCAATAAGGTTTATTTTATCGGTTAAATCTCTATTAGCAGTAACAACAAAATCAGTATTAAACTCTCCATAATTAGCCATGTCTAGTTGATATTGACCACTAGTCCAGAAATGATGTCCAGGTTTATCTAGCCTTTCAATTTTAGAATCAGTGAAATCAGCACCAACTCTAACAAATGCAGTTAACCAATCTGTGAAATCATAATCCATTTTAAAAAACCCAAAAAACCTAGATCTTCTATCTAAGTTTTCATCATGATATGACATCCAATATGGATTACCAGTTTGAGCATTTGCTCCACCATAACTTAAAACTTTGAATTCTGCTGGTGTTCCAGGATTTTCAACTTGATATCTCTCAAGCATAGATAATCTAACATTTCTTGGCATATTGTATAACATACCATAAATACTTTGTCCACTATTGGACTTACGGTTTCTAACATTTTGAGTAAAGTAAGTTGCCTTTGCATCTATTGATAGTTTATCACTTAAGTCCATTGTACCTCTAAGGTTAAATGAATGACTCTCTAAATGAGAGTTAGGTGTAAGATCTTGCGTGTCATTATTTGAGTACGAGAATCTTACTGAACCATCATCAAATCCTTTTTGAATAGATATTGAAGTTATAGCTCTAACCGCTGTTTGGAAGAAATCCTCAACATTATTTGGTTGAGCACTGTAAGCACTTACTCCTCCCGTAAAATCTGGTCTAATACTTCCATCCATTTGAGGACCCCAGTTTGCAGTACCCCAATTAGTATTTATATCAGTGTATGCAGCACCTTGTGAACCTTGTCCATATACATTTTGATATTCAGGCATAATCATTGGGTTGTCAAACGTTATGTTTGTATTTAATGTTATCCCTAAATCATCTCCTGCAACACCTTTTTTGGTTGTTATAAGTACAACACCATTTCCTGCTCTAGACCCATATAATGCAGAAGCATTAGGCCCTTTAAGTACAGATATACTTTCAACATCATTAGGATTAACATCAGTTAATCCACCGCTTGTAATTTTATTTTCCCATATACTATCACCACTGTTAATTCCATCTTGGTTAATTGGAACACCGTCAACAACAACAAGTGCTTGAGTGTTTCCAGTTAAGGAATTATTTCCTCTAAGAACAATTCTAGATGCAGAACCAAAAGATCCAGTATCTGTTATGTTTAAACCAGCAACTTTACCTGTTAGAGAACTAGCAATATTGTGATTTTTAATTACATTAATATCATCACCTGCCACTTCAGTAACACCGTATCCCAATGATTTTCTTTCTCTTGAAATACCTAAAGCTGTAATAACAACTTCATCAAGAGCATTATCAGGTACAAGTTGAACGTTTAATGAGGAAGAACCCACAACTAGTTGTTGTGATTCATAACCTACATAGCTTATAACTAATGTACTTCCATCAGATGATTCAATTGAAAAGTTACCATCAAAATCGGTAGTAGTACCTTGAGATGTTCCTTGAATAAGAATTGTAGCACCAGGCAATGGAACTCCATTATCATCGCTAACCGATCCTGAGATCTGCTGTGCAAAAGCTGAAAGACCAAAAGTCAATGACAGCAATGCGCTTAGAAATATATTTTTTCTCATAATTATTATTAATTAAATTATTGTTAATTTTTTATAAATATAATATTAATAAAATAATTGACAGTCACAAAATGTGATAATACTGCATTTATACTGCACTATATTTTGTAAAATTATAATTAATAATTCTAAATGCTGAGAATATAACTATTTAAGTCTTCTCCATTTGATAATTTAAGTTTTTTTGACAACCTATATCTTTGACTCTCTACTGTTCTAATTGATATTCCAGAAATTCTTGCAATTTCATTATTTGAATGATTCATTTTAATATAAGAGGCAAGTCTAATATCAGTTTGACTTAGCTTTGCACTTATATTAAGTTTTTTATAAAATTTTGGATAAACTTGACTAAACATTTTATCAAAGTCTTTATAGCTTTTTTCAGAATTTGTAATATTTGAAATCTCACTTTTAATTTTACTAGAACTTGTACTTTCTTTTCCTATTTGTTTTTTAATTCTGTTCAGGTATTCATTTCTTTGAGAAATAAAATTAATCTTGCTAAACAACTCCCTTTGCTTTAAATTCAGTTCATCTTTTATTTTCTCTTTTTCAAAATTTAAAGTTTTATTCTTTTCTTTTTGAAGATCAAAATTAAATTTAAGTGTAACTGAAATTAGAAGTAAAATGATAAAAGAAATGATATAAATTGTTGTTAATCTTGAGTTTCTAATTTTTGAAACTCTTAAATCATTTTGTTTTTCACTTATTAAAATTAATTTTTCCAAACCACTAAACTCTTCTTCTTGAAATTGATATGTTGGTTGCTCGTTTAAAAATATAATTGAATCTTTTACATTAAGAAGATTCGCTATTGAGTTTTCATTAATATATATTTTTTCTAGAAGTTTAAAGTTGTTGAGTTTTTGAGGTTGGGTGATTTGTTTAGTGTTTAGGTTTTCTATAAGTAAATCTTTTGCCTTATCAATCATACCTAGAGAATAATACACATTAGAGATCTCGAAATTTACTTTTGGAATTTCATTTGGAATGTCATTTAGTAACGATCTGGAAACAAGAAGGTAATTTAATGACTCCATTAACTTACCTTTAGATTTTAAAAATTCTGCATAAGAGCGATTTGCACTTGCAAAATATAAATTATAAACCAATTCTTTAGATCCATCTGAAACCATACCTTCATAAAAAGTTTTGCTTTTCTGAAAATATTCATTTAAATGCTCTTCATTCTCTGATATTAAGAATAATTCAATATAGCTTTGATATGTTGCTTGAATTTCTTGAGGTATTCCATTTTTTTTTCTTCTTTCAAAAACTTGATCTAATAGGACTCTAGATGCATTTATGTCCCCTTGATCTCTTTTAATTAATGATAAATTAACTAAAGACGTATTAATTCCGTAGTATTTTTCTTCTTGATGCTCTGGATCAAAAAGTTTAAAATTATTTAAGGCCTCGTTATAAAATTTTTCTGCATCATTATACTTCATTTTTTGATAGTATACATTCCCAATTATTACTAGAGCCCAAGGTGGTTTAATTACATTTTTATTTCTTCGTTGGCTTGGTCTTAATAATTCATAGAGTTCTAATGATATAGTTAAATATTCAAAAGCTGTTTTTAATTCCCCTAAATAAAAATATGTTTCTGCTAGATAATAATTTGTATTGACAAAATCAAGTGATATGTTATCATCATCTTGAAATGAATCTAAGGCTTTAAACCCAAATTTAATCGCTTTTTGATACTCTACTTCCTTATATTTTCTTATAGAGTCGTTTAATGACCTTATATCTTCTTGACTAATTAACGAGCATATACTAGAAAAGTAAATACCAAATATTAATATATTTTTTAGAAATTTCATTTGTAAAATTCAACAGTTCCTTCCCAATCTGGATCGGCTTTTCCAATCCATTTGTTGTTGATTGAATCTAATGCAATTGCATGAACTCTTCCAAAGTAACCTTTTTCTCTAATTCTTTCTATATTAATTGAATCTGGATAAACCTCATAATCATTATATCTATTTAAACCTATATGACTCTCAATATATATTGGACTTTCATATTTATATACTCTGGGCAGAAATACAGATTCACTTAGAGAAAAGTTTTGTTTTAAATATCTGTATGCTACTTGATTAATTGCTATGGGGATCTTATTACCCCCGGCTGCTCCAAGAGCAAGAACTACTCTATCATTACTAGTAAAAATAGTTGGAGAAATATGAGAGGAAGCTCTATCACCTGGTTTATCCTCACCCAGATATCCGCCAAGATATGGTCCCATAGTTACATTATATAAGAATCCTAAACCTTTTGTTGCTACTTTAGAACCCATCTTAGGCCCAAGAGTTTGAGTAAGAGAAACCACGTTTCCATATTTATCTGAAGTTGTTAAATGAGCAGTATGACCTTGGGCAATGTCAGCAATATTAAAGTTATGTAAATTGTTGTATGCCATTTCAGTATTATTTTCGATGGAAGAGGCAATCTGAACTGCTCTTTCTATTGAAAGAATACTATTTAGAGAATCAACATCTTTTTGAAATGGTCTGTATTTATATGCTTCTTCAATTGCACTTGAGATCTTCAGAGTCCAATCTCTTTCATTTGTAATTTTTAATTGATCAAAAATCTGAATCATCTGGACTGTAATAGATCCATAAGATGGAAGATTCAGTGTATGGATATTATAACCATTAAATTTACCAACTAAAACTTCAGACTTTTTAGCAGTGTAATTTTTTAAATCATCTTTTGATATAAATCCACCATTTTTTTGAATATCACTGACAATTTTATCTGCAATTTCCCCTTCATAAAAACCTTTTTTTCCATTTTCTGAGATAACTTTTAATGTATTTGCTAAATCTTTTTGAATTAATCTATCACCTATTTGAAATGATTCACCACTCGAGTTTAAAAAGTATGTTCTTGTTCCTTCATATAAATTAATTTTTTCTTTCTCACTTTGTTGTCTTATAACTTCTCCCGGGAGCAAAATATATCCTTTATTTGCAACACTTATTGAAGGTTCCATCACAGTCTTAAGATCTAAAACCCCATTTTCTTCATGAAGTTTAATTAACCCTGCAACAACACCTGGGATTCCAATAGTCTCATATCCATAACTTGGTAGGTTATTATCCTCGTTACTAAAATTTTTAGGTATCTGAGTAGTTGCATCAATTCCCAGTATATCACCTTTTGCTTGTTTATATATAACCTGCAATCTTCCCCCTATTCCGCTCATACTAGGCTCAACAACTGATAGAGTAAATGCTGCTGCAACAGCAGCATCAAATGCATTTCCACCTTTAGAATAGATTATTTTTCCTGCATTAGATGCAATAGGATGGGGTGAAGAAATTAAACTATTTGAATAAATAGAATCATCATTACAAGCAATTATTCCAAGTGAGAGAAATACTACAAATATTTTTTTAATCATAACCAATAAAAAAAGGTTTGTAAAAATTACAAACCTTTTTTAAAAGTATTACTTTTTTTGAAATGTATTATTGATTCACTTGTGTTTTAGTGAAAATTCCAGGATCATCAGCTGGAGCATTTGAATTAGAATTTAACTCATTTGCAGACCATGGCATTCTCTCCGGGTAAGGAGCTCCAGGACCATCAACTAAAACAAAAGGAACAGAATATGCGGCATCTGAAGCTCTTAATCTTCTAGCATCATTAAAAGGAATATGCATTCCAAATCCTGAGACATATCTTTCCTCTATAACTTCTCTTAGAAAGGCTGTTTTTGCATCAACGCCGTCTTGATTCTCAACTCCTCCTGAATTAAAGTCTGAAGCTACATAAGCTTCATACTTATATGGCTTTGAAGAGTGATTACCATTAATATTACCTCCTGAATTTAACCAAGCTCTCACATTATTAAGATGCGGTAACCCGTCAGCTACTCCACCTTGTCTTGCTTTTGCTTCAGCAAGGATTAACTCATTTTCAAAATATGTAACCATATTTTGAGGCTCATCCTCTGAAATAATACCAGTATTTGCAGAACCACTATTGTTGTTTATTATATAATAGTTATATCTAGCTGTTTCATCAGTTTTAGAATTATTTCTGTTAATTGAATTTGAACTATTTAATAATTGTAATAAATAGCTCTCAGTATCACCTACTTTATTTCCAAGATCACCTGACCTTGAACCATTTAGAATTGTAGCAAAAAGATTAACATCCCCACTATTTTGAGATGCTGGTGGGTTAAATTTCATATCACCAGATGCAGAACTAATTCCATTGTTAGCAGCTGAAGCCGCAGCACTATAGTTCTTTTGATGAAGATTAAAACGAGCTATTAAAGTATATGCAGCTTCAATCCATTTATTTTTGTCACCTCCAAAATAAATATCTTGTGATAAACTACCTCCAGAAGAAGATTGTAATGTAGAAATTCCAGAATTCAACTTTTGAATTGCTGAAGTGTAAACTGAAACTTGAGAATCAAAAACTGGATCTTCAATCTCTGGATTACCTGCCTCACCATACGGAATATCTCCCCAAAGTGATGCAGCCGTTCCAAATGCATGACCTTCGATTATCTGAGAAATTCCAACAAGTAATGTATTTGATGAGTTTTCCTGAATTTGTCTCATATTGCTTAAAACTCCAACATAAAGTGCATTCCATTCACTATTTGACTCAACTGTTGATAAGCTATATCCATAGATATTAGCATATAAGGATGTAAAGCCAATTAATTGACCTGAATACATACCACTAATTCTATTTAAGTGTCCAAGTTGCATCTGAATATTAGCCAACTGAGAACCTGTTAAAAATAATCTATCCTCAACATCTGAAATTAAGATATCATTTGGATTTGAATTAATGTCATCATTTAAATCCTCACATGAAAATGAGAAAATTAAAATGATTGCTAAAATTGATTTTGTAAATAATTTTTTCATTTTTAATAATTTATAGTTAGACTAAACAGAAAACCTTTTGTCTGTGGATTTGTAAAATATTCAACCCCTTGAGCAGTACTTACTCCAATTGTATTAATTTCAGGATCAAGACCCTCAACTTTATTAATGTTAATTAGATCTCTACCGCTAAACGATAGCATAACATCACTAAGTCCAATCTTTTTTATGGATGGAGAATCCAAGACATAACTTAAAGTAATATCTCTAAGCTTCGTCCAAGTTGCGTCTACTACGGCAAAGTTATAAGCTTGGTTATCACCAAAACCTCCTCCAATACCTGTTCTATACCAACTCTCATCAAGAAGTACAGGTCCACCTCCAAAATCTCTAACCCTACCTCTTACTGTTGTACCAGCTGCAATTGTATTACCTGCATAATTAACAAGGTTTTGGTCAAGAGTCATTCTGTTAGCTGTTTCTTGATTAGTTCCAAACCTGTTAAGTACCCATAGTGTTCTTGGAGAAAATAATCCTCCCTCTGAGTGTTCAAGAACAGCATTAAGTCTCCAATTTTTATATCTCATATTAAGAGAAACTCCTCCTCTCCAGTCAGGATTAGGATCACCTAAAACTTCAGGACTTGAGGTTATTTGAGGGAATCCATCAGAATTTAAGATAAAACTTCCATCAGGATTCTTTTGAGAGGATGTCCCATATAATGCACCAAGTGGATATCCAACAACAGCTCTTGAACTAACAGAAGCTCCTGGGGATAAATTAATCGACTCAGTTCCATACAAGTCTGTAACCTCATTCTCATTTGTTGACCAATTTATAGAAGTAGATAAACCAAAATCAGATGTATTTACAAAATCATATCCCATATCAATTTCTATACCATTATTAGTCATTTCTCCATAATTACCATATTGTGTTGAAAAACCAGTTGATGGAGAAAGTGTTACATCTAAAAGTATTCCTTCAATTATGTTATCATAATATGTTACTCCTAATGATAGTTTGTCATCAAAAAATCTGAAGTCACCACCAATTTCCCATTCAGTTTTAATTTCAGGCTCCAGGTTTGGATTACCTAAATTGTTGTCTAATCTAAAACCTCCTCCAAATAAGTTACTATCTAAAGGATCACTGTAAGTAGAATATCCAAATCCACCCTCAGCTAAAGTTTCAAATTTATGAGCAGATGGCTGAACACCTACCTGACCCCATGAAGCTCTTAGTTTTGCAAAAGACATATTATCAGATTCAATTACATTTTCTGTTAAAACCCATGCTGCATCTGCTGCAGGATAAAAGAATGTCCCGCTAATTGTCGAAGATGCCTCTAGTGCTCCTGAAACGTTAAGGAACAATTCATCATTTACATCAAAATTAAGAACACCATATCCTCTATTAGATCTTCTGAAAGTTCGGAAGTTATCAAATGAAGATGCTTCAGCAGAAGTGTTTAAAGCTACAGTTTGCTTACTAGAATTAACTAAAAATCCTGTAATGTTACCCGATATACGATTATATTTTCTATCAAAATAACTCCAACCTGCAGTTGCTGTTAAATTTACCATATCTCCTAGTTCAAATGTTGCTTTACCAATTAAATCCATAGAAGAAACTCGAACATCAATAACATCCTCTTGAAACTGACCGTTAGCTCTTGAGCTGGCATCTCCAACTGGAAAGAAATATGTTCTTTTATCATCAGTTACATCAACATTACCTCTTGCTATAATTGTAAAATTATTAGCCGGCTTAATAGTTAACTGAGGAGTAACTGTAACTCTATTAACTTTAGTGTTTGAAGTTTGCTCATTTACAGTCCATAAAGGATTTGTATATCCTTGGTTTTGACTTTGACCAATTTGTCTTCTATAAGATCTACCTCTATTAATAAATTCATTACCACTAGAATCAAAGTATGAACCTTTATAATCCCTTCCATCAAAATCTGGTGGTGTTCTCAAATAACCCAACATCAACCCTGAAGTATTTGAACTTTGTTGAATTCTGTTAGAGTCTGTAAATGTATATGCCATTTTACTAGAAAGAGTAATTTTATCGTTCAATTTAGCTTCATAATTTAATCTTGCATTAGTTCTATCATAAGAAGCATTTCTTATCACACCATCTTGAGATAGATTTCCTAAGCTGAAGAAATAGTTACTGTTTTCACCACCACCACTTATTGTTAAGTCATTTTGAAGAGCATTTCCAGTTCCAAAAATTGAGTTAAAGTTTTCTTCAACAAATGTTTGTGTAGAGTTTTTATCATCAACTCGTTGATACTCTTTACCATTTTCAGCTACAAAATATGCACCAGCTCTGTATGTATCAGAACCACCTGATCTTCCAGGAATGTAGTCCCCCCATGATTCTACTTTAGTATCACTAAAGACTCCATTTTGTCCTTGACCGTATGTATCTTGCAGAGGAATTCTCTCAGAAATTTCGTCAAAAGAATAACTTGACTTGAAAGATATTTTTGCTTCTCCTCTTTGCCCTTTCTTTGTTGTAATAACAACAACACCATTTGCAGCCCTACTACCATATAAAGAAGCAGCAGAAGCACCTTTGAGAACGTTAACGGATTCTATATCATTTGGATTTAAATCATTCAAACGTGATCCTTGAGACACACCTCCATTAGAACCTGTAATACTGTTACCTCCTGCGTAAGAAGTAGTGTTATCTAGTGGAACACCATCCACTATAATAAGTGGCTGAATAGATCCATCAATAGTATTGGCACCACGAATTCTAATTGCACTTCCAGCTCCTGGATCACCATTAGATCTAGTAATTCTTACACCTGAAGCTTTTCCGCTTAAGGCATTTACAACTGTAGGCTCAGCTGATCTAATAACCGCATCGCTGTCAATAACAGAAGATGTAGAACCTTGCTGATCTCTAATAGCAGCAAACCCAAGAGCAGTTACTACTACCTCTTCAAGTTCATTGTCAAGTTGTAAAGAAATATTTATGCTACTTTGGCCAGAAACTGTAATATATTCAGTCGTGTAACCAATATAACTTATTGCAAGGACTTCGCCTTGATTAACGGTAATTTCAAAATTTCCATCAAAATCCGTCGAGACCCCTGTGTTAGTATCCTCAATGATAACGTTTGCACCTGGAAGAGGTACACCATTTTCATCAGTTATAACACCATTTACAGAGCCTTGACTAAAAGACAGTAATGTAAATAGTAAAAATACTGTTGTTAGTATCTTTTTCATATTTATGTTAATTTTATGTTAACTAATTTATGAATTATTCTCAAAAAACAATGCTTATAACTGAGAAAATTTATCATATAATACTCCTCTTTATGAGAAGTTAACAATTTGAAAACTTTACAAAGTTTATTTAAAATTGAAAAGTAGATTTACTAAATAGTAGATTCAATTATGAATAAATGAACAACTATAGAAAAAATTTAATCATCTTTAATAACAGGATATTTAACTCCAAGTTGATCTAAATATGTATCATACTTAGTTTCATCAAAGTAGAATTCCTTTAATTTATTCTTATATCTCTCCATTATATCTACATTTAAATATGTAGCAGGAGGATCATTTTCAGAAATCATAGGTTTATACTCAGTTTCTTTTTTCTGAATATTTTCAAAGTAATTCTTTGCCTCATCTAGTTTCTCGGGCTTTAAGAGAAAATCTAATACCGTCATAGCAACAACTTTAGCTCCAGCATTTGCACCTTTGTGAGCTATTGGAGTTGCCATAGAAATTGCATTTGACCAATGATGTCCTTGCAGTCCTGGGATATTTGATGGAAATCTAAGTGTAACTGTTGGTACTTTCCATGATATATCACCAATATCATCTGAACCTCCACTTATATTATATGGAAGAGGAGCCCCTATTTTATTAAGTTTAGTTGCAAGACCATTAGTATTCCTTGAATTAACTTCTTTTTGAACTGCAACAGCAAGCTTTTGATCATCCTCTGACCATTCTGGAAGACCAATTGTTTGAATATTTTCATACATCTCCTCAGCTATAACTTTGTTAAAATGTCTTGGCCATGCAGTTCCAATTATTTTTGAGGTAAAGTTAGTATCAGTCATTAAAGCAGCTCCTTCAGCAATTTTATTAGCTTTTTCATAATTTTCCATTATACCTTCATATGTTATGTTTCTTATGTAAAACCATATTGAAGCTTTAGAAGGAACAACGTTTGGTTGGTCTCCTGCATCTGTAAAAATTGAGTGAGATCTTTGATCTGGATGCAAATGTTCTCTTCTGTAATTCCATCCTATATTCATCAATTCAGCAGCATCAAGAGCACTTCTTCCTCTCCAAGGTGCAGCTGCAGAATGAGCCGTTTCTCCCTCAAATGTATATTCAACAGAAATCAATCCAGTTCCTGTTGCCTTACCCCATGAAACAGATAAGTTACTACTTACATGGGTAAAAATACACAAGTCAACATCATCAAAATAACCATCTCTTACATACCAAGCTTTAGTTCCAATTTGTTCTTCTGCAACTCCTGGCCACAAAACTAACTTACCAGCTATGTTATTTTCTTCCATAATTTTTTTAACAGATAGTGCAGCTGTAATGACAACAGGAAGGCCTGAATTATGACCCTCTCCATGTCCTGGCGCACCTTCTACCATTGGTTTATGATATGCAACACCTGGGTATTGAGATGCTACTGGAATTCCATCAATATCACTACCTAAGGCTATAGTAGGACCACCTTCACCATTTGACCAAGAAGCAAGCCATGCAGTTGGAATATCTGAGATAGCATATTCAATTTCAAATCCATTTTCTTCAAGTATTGAAGTTAAATATTTTGAAGTCTCAAACTCTTGAAATCCGAGTTCAGCAAAGCTAAACACTTTGTCTACCATTACCTGTGTAGCCTTTTTATCATCCTCAACCATCTGAGATACTTGAGTCTTAAGATTATTTATTTTTCTTTTTGAATATTGTGATTGAAGATTTAAAAATGAACCTAAAACAATCAAAACGGTAATTATTCTTTTTGAATTTCTCATAATTATAAAGTTAGAAATAATATCTTTTAAATGATTCTATGGCTGCATAGTCTGCTAGACCCATTTTCTTATATTTTTTAGCAGTTTCATTATTTCTCTCCTCAGCTCTTACCCAGAACTCTCTTAAATCCTGCCCTTGGAACATTACTCCATCTTTTTGAGTTTGGTGAAAAAATATAGCATTTCTTTTTCTTAATACTTGAGCTGGGCTCATAGGAACTGCCATATCAATATCATGTATATCCCACTCAAGCCATGCACCTCTATATAACCAGAGCCAACAGTTTTTAATAAATTTTTCACCTTCAAGAGAATCTAAAGCATTAAATAGAATATCAAGGCATACTTTGTGGGTTCCATGTGGATCTTCAAGGTCTCCTGCAGCATAAATTTGATGAGGTTTGATCTTCTTTATTAAAGAAGCAGTTATTAAAATATCTTTTTTTGAAGCTGGTTTCTTCTTAATTCTTCCAGTTTCATAAAATGGTAAATTCATAAAATGTGTATTAGAATCAGGTATTCCAATATATCTAGTTGCAGCAGTTGCCTCACTTTTTCTAATAAACCCTTTAAGTTTTCTTACTTCAAGTGAATCTACTTTACCCGATTTCTTATCTTTTAGTTCCTTTACTAATTTTTTAATATTTACACCTAATTCATCAGGAAACATGTCTTTTGAAACCTCTATAAATTTCAATGCATCATGGTCAGAAACAGCAACATTTCCAGAAGATTGATATGCTATATGAACTTCATGTCCTTGTGAAACCAGTCTATCAAAAGTCCCTCCCATTGAAATTACATCATCATCAGGATGAGGGCTGAAGATAAGAACTCTTTTAGAACTTGGACTTTTTCTTTCAGGTCTTGTTGAGTCATCTGCGCCAGGCTTACCACCGGGCCATCCTGTTATGGTATTTTGAAAATGATTGAACATTTTAATATTTAGACCATAAGATGAGCCTTCAAGGGCTAATAAATCTGATAGTCCGTTTTTGTTATAATCTTCGTCAGTTAATTTTAAAATTGATTTTTTTGTAATACTACATAACCATACTATAGCTTTTCTTTTCATTAAAGCTGACCAGTTGCATGGCCCAACTAGCCATGGTGTCCTAAATCTTGTTAGTTCGCTCGAAGACTCATTATCTAAAACTAAAGTTGCATTTTTATGGTTTTGGAGATAAGTAGAAGGAATAAGAGATGAAATGTTATTCTCAACCGACTTTTTTACAATTAGACTTTTTTGAACCCCCCACGCCATAATAATTATTCTTTTAGAATTAAAAATTGTTCTCACTCCCATTGTCATTGCCTTGGTCGGAACATTTTCAATTCCATTAAAATTTTTACTTGCATCAAATCTTGTAGTGTGATCAAGAGTAATTAATCTAGTAGTTGAATTAAAATGAGATCCTGGTTCATTAAAACCTATATGACCAGTTCTTCCAATTCCCAAAAGTTGAATGTCAATTCCTCCATTTTCTATAATCTTATTCTCATAAAAATCACAAAACTTTTTAACTTCTTTTTCCTTAATTTCTCCTGAAGGAATATTAATATTTTCTTTAGGTATGTCAATATGATCAAATAAATTTTCATTCATAAAGTGATGATAACTGTTGCTATCATCTTTCTTAATTGGAAAATATTCATCTAAATTAAAAGCTATTACGTTTGAGAAACTTAATGATTCGTCATTGTGTATTCTTATTAATTCTTGATAAACTTTTGCTGGTGAGGATCCAGTTGCAAATCCTATTACACAATTTTTATTCTTCTTTTGTTTTGATTTTACTAAATCACAAATTTCTCTTGCAATTAAATTTGAACCTCTCTCGGAATTTTCAAAAGTTATAGAATGCAGTTTCTCAAATCTAGTTTCTTCATCAATACCAGGAGATTGATACTTAAGATTTTTTATTGCCATTTTCAAATATATTATGAAATAACAAAGTTAATAATGTTTTACTCAATTTATTATTATGTTTTTTTAATTTTACATAATTGAAATAAAATCTCAAAAATTTTAAAATGAATACAATAATTATAGGAAGCGGACCAGCTGGCTACACAGCAGCAATATATGCAGCTAGAGCAGATTTAAAACCAATCATATATACTGGACTTGAACCAGGAGGGCAATTGACTACAACAACTGAAGTTGATAATTTTCCAGGCTACCCTGCAGGTGTTGATGGTCCAACTATGATGAATGAGTTAAAAGAACAGGCAGAAAGATTTGGGACAGAAGTTAAAATTGATTTTATTTCAAAAGTTAATTTCTCTAAAGATAAAGGAGGTATTCATAAGCTTTACAATCAAAATGGGGATGAAATAATTTCTAAAACAGTCATAATTAGTACAGGTGCATCTGCTAAATATCTAGGTTTACCAAGTGAACAAAGATTAATTGGCGGTGGAGTATCAGCATGTGCAGTATGCGATGGATTTTTTTATAAGAATCAAGATGTAGCAATAGTTGGAGGTGGAGATACAGCTATAGAAGAGGCAACATATCTAGCAAAAATTTGTAGCAATGTGACAATGCTTGTTAGGAAGGATCATTTTAGAGCATCAAAGGCAATGCAAAATAGATTATCCAATTTTGATAATATCAAAGTCCTTTTTAATCATGAAGTTGAAGAGGTAATGGGTGAAAATGTCGTTGATGGTCTTAGGATAAAGAATAATATTAATAATGATAATTCAGAGTTAAAAATAACAGGCCTATTTCTTGCTATTGGCCATTCACCTAATACTGACATTTTCAAAGGATTAGTTGAAATGGATGATAGTGGTTATATCATAACAGATAAAATCTCAACAAAAACAAATATTCCAGGTGTATTTGCAGCTGGAGATGTTCAAGATAAAGATTATCGACAAGCAATAACAGCAGCTGGAACTGGATGTATGGCCGCACTTGACGCTGAAAGATACTTACAAGAAATTTAAACTCTTTTAATTGCTTTAATCCAACTTAAGGGTATGTTATTATTAAGTGCATTTTGATAGTCACTTTCTAAACATGGGAGATAAGAAATATTTGAATTATTTGATGGATTAATTAACATCCACCATTTTTCAGAAATCTTACTTTTATAAAATGTAATGTCTCTACCCGAAGTTTGAACAATATATTTGTTAAAGGTTTGAGAATCATTAAAATCAGACTCAGTAATTCTTTTATCAACACCATCCAAAAAATACCAAATTATTTCTGAATACAATTTATTTGATATTGCATTATTATTTAACTCAAAAAGCCCAAAAAAATTAGCTTTATTACTTTGACCAGCATATTTTGCAAGAATACATGATAACCTTGGATCAATTCCATTTGGACTGCCTTGAGAGTTTAAAGATTTTGTATCAAACCCCACTATGTTTGCATTTCTCATTATAGGTTCAGCTTTCATATTATTTTCAGAAATTTCACCCAATGAAATATATTCAAAAAATAATTTTTCCATTAACTGTATCTCATCATTAGAACATAAATGTCTCTGATATCCAATATTTGTAAAATCATTTAATTTATTTGAATCATCAACAATTATTTTATTCATGTAAGTTCTACCTGATATCAAATCTGATTCTTGATATAAGTCAAATTGATTATCAATAGATACTATGTTTATTTTATTAATTTGAGAATCAAAAGATTTGAAAATTGGGTAAATCAAATCATTACTTCCTCCAAAAATTACTAAAATTATATTTTTTGAAAGAAGTTCTTTACAAATATCATATAAAGCGTGGTAAGTATCATCTACAGTATCCCCGTTTTGAATATTGCCAAGATCTAATATTTTAGTTTTCCAATTTCCAAATTTTAACTTGTAAAGCTCTTTTCTTACTAAACTTAAATCTTGGTCCTCAGTTTCAAAAAAAGAATTTCTATTTTCTTCTATACCAATTATACATATATCAAATGATTCAATATCTGTTAGTCCTTTTGATGAAGTATGAATATTAATTTTACTGAATATAGAGCCTTGCAAATAACTTTCATTTAGATCATTAAGAAAACTACTTGAAATTGGTTTGAGTAATTCAAGACTCATTTTTTCTTTTTAGGGTTAAGATACTCTTTGGCTATGTCTAAAGTAATTGATTTAGGATCAATTTCTTTTGGAATTTCTACTTTCCGTTTTCCTTTTGATATAATTGATCTTCCCCATCTACCTTTTTCAACTTTAATACCCTCGTCAGGCCATTCTGAAACAAGCTTTTCTTTTTCTTTTTTAATTTTTAGATCTACTAACTCTTCAATATCACTTATTGATAAATTATCAAAATCATATGTTTTATTTACGTTTATAAACATATTATTCCATTTAATGAAAGGGCCAAACCTTCCTTTACCCTTTGTAACTGGGTTTTCATTATATATGTGAATAGGTTCCTCTGATTTTAATTTTTCATCAATTAATTCAACTGCTAGATTTAAATCCACAGAATTTGGATCAGTACCATTTGGAATAGATATAGATTTATTTGAAAATTTAATGTAAGGACCGTACCTTCCATTATTAACTGTCACAATCTCTTCCTTATAATTACCTATTTCTTTGGGGAATTTAAATAACTCTAATGCCTCCTCAAGAGATATAGTATCTAACTGCTGATCTTTAGTTAAACTTGCAAATATTGGTTTTTCTTTCTCGTCAATTGTACCAATCTGTGCAATCGGCCCAAACTTTCCAAGCCTTACTTTAACAACTCGACCAGAACTAGGATCTGAGCCTAAAATTTTTTCTCCAGATTGTCTTTCTGCATTGTCCTTTACCTCATTTACATTTACATGGAAATCATTATAAAATTGTTTTATAATATCTGTCCAATCTTGATCACCTGTAGCAATTTTATCAAAATTCTTTTCTACTTCTGCAGTAAATCCATAATCTAGAATATTATTAAAATTATCAACCAAAAAATCATTTACAATCATACCAATATCAGTTGGAATAAGTTTACCCTTGTTTGATCCAGTTTTTTCTTTTAGTTTAATTTCTTTTATGCCTTCTTTATTAAACTCAATAAAATTATAACTTCTCTCTATCCCTTCATTTGCTCCTTTAGAAATATACCCTCTATTTTGAATTGTTGAAATTGTTGTAGCATAAGTTGCAGGTCTTCCAATACCTAACTCTTCTAATTTTTTTACCAATGAAGCCTCGGTAAATCTGGATGGGGGTCTTGAAAAAGACTCTCTTGAGCTAATATTTAACAGATTAAGTGTTTCATCAAAATTTAAGGCAGGTAAAACTCCTTTTTCTTCTTCAATTTCATCATCAGTTCCTTCATTATACACCCTTAGAAAACCATCAAATATTATAACTTCTCCTCTAGCAACAAAAAATTGAGAATATATACTAGAATTTATATTAACTACTGTTCTTTCAATTTGAGCATCAGACATTTGAGAAGAAATTGTTCTTTTCCAAATTAATTCATATAATCTTTGCTGATCATAATCGGATGTAATTTCTTCAACACCAATATCAGTTGGTCTTACAGCTTCATGAGCCTCTTGGGCAGACTTATTTTTGTTTTTGTAATTTCTAATATTGACATATTCTTTACCATACTTGCTTTCTATCTTTTCAACAATTGATGACTTTGCATCATTTGAAATAGTTACACTATCTGTTCTCATGTAAGTTATAAGTCCTGCCTCATATAATTTCTGAGCAGTTGACATTGTCCTTGTAACCCCAAAACCTAGTTTTCTTGATGCTTCTTGCTGTAGAGTAGAAGTAGTAAAAGGTGGGGTTGGTGACTTCTTAGCAGGTTTTTTCTCAACACTTGCAACATTAAATTTAGAATCGTAATTCTTTTCACAAAATTGTTTTACCTCATCTACTGAAGGATATTTTTCATTTAATTCAGCTTTTAATTTAACGCCGTCCTCAGTCTCAAAAACTCCAATTAATTTATATGAGCTTTTTGAAGTAAAATTTTTAATTTCTCTTTCTTTCTCAACTATTAGCCTTACTGAAACAGATTGAACCCTACCAGCTGATAAACCAGCTTTAACTTTTCTCCAGAGAACAGGAGATAACTCATAACCAACTAATCTATCAAGAACTCTTCTTGCTTGCTGAGCATTAACTAAATTAAAATTTATTTCACGTGGTGTTTCAAGTGCATTCAAAATTGCATTCTTTGTTATCTCGTGAAAAACAATTCTCTCATAATCTTTATTAACTAAATCAAGATTTTCATATAAATGCCATGCTATAGCTTCACCCTCTCTATCTTCATCGCTCGCTAACCATACTTTATCTGAGTTTTTGACATATTTTTTCAAATCTCTGATAATAGGTTTCTTTTCAGTTGGGATTACATATTTAGGCTTAAAATCATTCTTAACATCAACTCCAAGTTCTTTAACGGGTAGGTCTGAAATATGACCAACACAAGAAACAACCTTGAAATCTTGTCCTAAAATTTTTTCAATTGTCTTAGCTTTTGTAGCTGATTCGACTATAACTAAATTTTTTGGCATATTGTAATTTTGGCCTTAAATGTAAATAGATTTATTGTTTTGTATAAAAAAAAAATAAAAATTTTAAAATTTGTTTAACAAAATTGCTTGATAATTTTAAAGAAACTAATTTTGTAACTATATGAAAATAGAGCAGATATATACAAAATGTTTATCTCAAGGTTCTTATTATATTGAGAGTAATAATGAAGTTGCTATTATAGATCCTATAAGAGAGATTGATATATACTTAAAAAGAGCCGCCAAAACTAATAGCTCAATTAAATATATTTTTGAAACCCATATTCATGCAGATTTTATAAGTGGTCATCTTAACCTTGCCAAGAAAACTGGTGCTGAAATAGTTTTTGGTCCAAATACCGAAACTAGCTTTGATACAACTATTGCAAATGACTACGAAGAATTTATTCTTGGTGATATAACTATTGTTGCTATTCATACTCCTGGTCATACAATTGAAAGTACAACCTATTTATTAAGAAATTCTTCAGGGAAAGATCATGCTATATTTACTGGTGACACATTATTTTTAGGAGATGTTGGAAGACCTGATCTTTCTCAAAAATCAATTATAAGTAACAAAGATCTTGCCTCGATGCTTTTTGATAGTCTGAGGAATAGAATAATGACCCTAAGTAATGAAGTAATTATTTATCCTGGTCACGGACAAGGAAGTTCATGTGGAAAAGATTTAAGTTCAGAAACAATAGGTAAACTTGGAGATCAGAAAAAAACTAATTATGCGTTGAGAGAAGATATGACAAAAGATGAATTCATAAATGAAGTGTTAGATGGGTTACTTGATCCCCCTAAATATTTTCCTTCAAATGTTTTATTAAATAAGAAAGGCTATGACGAATCATATAAAATATTAAATAAAAATCTGAATTCACTTGAACCAAATGAAGTCAAAGAAAAATTAATTGATAATAATATTGTTCTTTTAGATGTTAGAGGTCCTGCAGATTTTTCTGATTCTCATATACCTGGATCAATTTTTATTGGCCTTGATGGAAGGTTTGCGCCTTGGGTAGGAGAAGTTTTAGAAAATATTTACACAAGTCTAATAATTATATGTCCCGAGGGTAGAGAAGAAGAAACAGTATTAAGGTTATCAAGAGTTGGTTTTGATAATGTGTTAGGTTATCTTAACGGAGGTATTAAAAACTGGATTAAATTTGGTGGATCTATCGCCAATATTGAGAATAGACAAGCTTCTGACTTTACTGATATAAAATCTTCAAAAGAAAATATTCTTGATGTGAGATCAAATGCTGAGCATAAATCTGAGTGCTTTAATAATTCATTAAATATCCCTTTGCCTGAGTTAAGATCTTCATTAAATAAGATTAATTTTAAAAATAAATTCTATATTCATTGTAAAGGAGGTTACAGAAGCATGATTGCAGCGTCTATTCTTCTTTCAAAAGGAATTTCAGAATTTGCAAATATTCCAGGAGGGTTTGATAAAATTAAAAAATTTCAATCTTAAATACTGACAAATTGGCATATTATAAATTAATTAATTAATTTTATTAGCTAATAAAGAATTTATCAAAAAGAAATCTTTATATATCGAAACTTATGGCTGTCAAATGAATTTTGCTGACAGTGAAGTTGTTGCGTCAATTTTAAAAAAAGATGGTTACCAACTTACAGATAATGTGAATAATGCAAACCTTGTTTTACTTAACACATGCTCGATTAGAGATAAAGCAGAACAGACAGTTAGAAATAAACTTAAAAGTTTTAATTCCCAAAAAAAATATAATAAAAACCTTAAAGTTGGATTATTAGGGTGTATGGCTGAAAGATTAAAAGAGAAACTTTTAGAGGAGGAAAAGATGGTAGATTTAGTTGTTGGTCCAGATTCCTACAAAGATCTTCCAAACCTTTTGGATGAGGTAGAGCATAATCAGAAAGCAGTAAATGTAATCTTATCAAAGTCTGAAACCTATGGAGACATATCTCCAGTTAGAATCCATAATAATGGGGTAAATGCTTTTGTTTCAATAACTAGAGGTTGTGATAATATGTGTACCTTCTGTGTTGTTCCATTTACAAGAGGGAGAGAGAGAAGTAGAGATCCTAAAAGTATTCATAGAGAAATTAATGAGCTCAATAATAAAGGTTACAAAGAAGTAACTCTTCTTGGACAAAATGTTGATAGTTATTTGTGGTATGGAGGAGGAGCTAAAAAAGATTTTGAAAAGGCCAGTAAAAATCAGAAAAAAAATTCTCAAAAATTCTCAAATTTGCTTGAATTAGTAGCTTCAAGTTTTCCTGAAATTAGATTTAGATTTTCTACATCAAATCCTCAAGATATGACAGTTGATGTAATTGAAACGATGGCTAAATATGATAATATATGTAACTATATTCATCTACCTATTCAATCAGGGAGTAATAGAATTTTAAAAAAAATGAACAGACTACACACTAGGGAAGAGTATATTAAATTAATAAAAAAAATAAGAGAGATTATTCCTAATTGTGGTATTTCTCATGACATGATAACTGGCTTTCCAAGTGAAACAGAAAGAGATCACCAGGATACACTATCACTTATGGAAGAGGTAAAATATGACTTTGGATATATGTTTGCTTATTCTGAAAGGCCTGGAACATACGCTGGTAGACATTTTAAAGATGATATCAGCCCTGAATTAAAACAAAGAAGACTTGAGGAGATTATTTCATTACAACAAAAACATAGTTATGAAAGAAATAAAAGGTTTATGGGTCTAGAATGTTCTGTTTTAATTGATAAATCATCAAAAAAATCAAATAATTTTTGGAGTGGTAGAACTAGCGAAAATAATGTTGTTGTATTTCCAAAGTATAATTTCTCACTTGGAGATATTGTAAATGTTGAAGTTCAAGATTGTACTACCGCCACATTAATTGGTGATGTAAATAAAATTAAAGTTTAATGGAATCAATTATTTCAGTAAAGCAGAGATTTGGAATTATCGGGGATAACCCAAAATTAAATAGAGCAATTGAAAAATCAATTCAAGTTGCAAACTCAGATATATCTGTTTTGGTTACAGGAGAAAGTGGTGTTGGTAAAGAAAATATTCCAAAGATTATTCATCAGTACTCACATAGAAAACACTCGAAATATATTGCTGTTAACTGTGGTGCAATTCCAGATGGTACTATTGATTCAGAGCTATTTGGTCATGAGAAAGGAGCTTTTACTGGTGCAACTTCTAACAGAAATGGCTATTTTGAGGTTGCTGACGGAGGTACAATTTTTCTTGATGAAGTAGGGGAACTCCCTTTGGCAACTCAAGTAAGACTTTTAAGAGTTCTTGAAACAGGAGAATTTATTAAGGTTGGATCTTCAAAAGTTGAGAAAACAAATGTAAGAATTGTAGCAGCTACAAATATAAATATGGAAGAGGCAATAAATAAAGAGAAGTTTAGAGAAGATCTTTTTTACAGACTAAGTACAATTATTATCAATATTCCCCCACTAAGACACAGAAAAGAGGATATTCCGATTTTATTTAGAAAATTTGCTTCTGATTTTGCACAAAAATATAATATGCCGACGCTTAGGTTAGATGAAATGGCTCAAGATCTTTTATGTCAACAGGACTGGAAAGGAAATATAAGACAGCTTAGAAATATTGCAGAACAAATGTCAATTCTTGAAAAAGAAAGAAGTCTAAATGTTGACATATTAAATAATTATCTGCCTGACAAGATATCGAAATTACCTGCAACTTTAGATGAAGTAAAGAAAGACAGCTCATCTTTTTCATCCGAGAGAGAAATTCTTTATAAAGTTTTGTTTGACATGAAAAATGATCTTAACGATCTTAAGAAACTTACAATGGAATTAATGAAAGGAGATGAGTCAACTGATATCAAAGAAAAAAACCAAGGTTTAATAAACAAATTATATGGAGAAAGTGAAGAGCCCCAAAATTCAAAAAATTTGGATTTACAGCCTGATATAAAGATTGATAAAAATCCAGATAATAGTTCTTTTGATTATGCTGAGACGATTGAAGAAGAAGAGACACTTTCTCTTCATGAAAAGGAGGTTGAAATGATTAAACAAGCATTGATAAGGACAAATGGAAAAAGAAAATATGCAGCAAAAGAACTTGGTATATCAGAAAGAACACTTTACAGAAAAATTAAACAACATAATTTAGGCGATGTATCAGATTTATAAAAAATTAATCTTAATAGTTCTTTTTCCACTATTTGTAATTTCATGTGGTATATATAGTTTTACTGGATCTTCAATACCTGTTGGGGTTGAAACTTTCCAAGTAGATTATTTTGAAAATATAGCTGGAGGTAGACCTGGATCCACAGTTGAACCTGGACTTGACAGAGATTTTACAATTGCATTGCAAGATCTAATTGTTAATCAAACAAGTTTAAACCTAGTTAATCAAGGAGGTGACATAATATACAGTGGTGAAATTACAGAGTTTAGTGTAACACCAATGGCTGCAACTGCTCAAATAACAGCAGCGCAAAACAGACTTACAATGGCTGTAAATGTAATTTATGAAAATGTATTAAATGAGGAAGATAATGCTGAAAAAAGATTTTCTTTTTATTATGATTTTCCTGGAAATCTTCAGGTTTACGATATTAAGGATTCTGCTTTAGAGGAAATTTTTGAAAGAATAACCCAAGATATTTTTAATGAAACATTAGCAAAGTGGTAAAGAAATCAGAAAATTCATTTTCAGATATTATTTTAAATTTTAATCCAAGTGATAATGACAAGTCATTAAAACTTAAGAAAATTTTAAATTCTTATCCTTATTTTCAATCAGCTTCATCACATTATCTGAAAACTCTAGAATCTCAAGGGAAAGAAGCTTATTTGGAATTACTTCCAAAAACTGCTTTATTAACTAATGATAGATCCATCCTAAGAAACTGGCTATTAAAAGACGAGACCATTCAAGATAATAGTATTTCTTTACCTGAAAAATATTCTTTTTTAGATTGGTTTGATGTAATTAATGATGTAGTTCCAAAAGTTGACGAAAAATTTGAATTAATTGATAAGTTTATCAAAAATTCTCCTAAAATTTCTATCAATAAAGAATTTAATGATAAATCAAATTTAAAAATTGATACAAAAGCTAAAGATGAACTTATTACAGAGACACTTGCAAAGATTTATCTAAGTCAAGAAAAGTATAATAAAGCAATTAAAGCTTATGAAATTTTAAGCTTGAAATATCCAAAAAAAAGTAGTTTCTTTGCAAACCAAATAAATGATATAAAAAAACTAAAAAGTAAAGATTAATCATGGGAACCTTTTGGATATTAGTATCGCTTATAATTTTTGTGTGTATCTTACTAGTTCTTGTTGTTATGGTTCAAAATCCTAAAGGAGGAGGTTTATCCTCTACTTTTGGAGGTGGTCAGCAACAAATCGGTGGTGTTAAAAGTACTACCGACTTTCTAGATAAAAGTACCTGGGTATTAGCTGCAATTATACTTGTTCTAATATTAATATCAAATGTTACTTTAATGAACGACTCTGAAAATTCTGATTCTATATTGATAGATGATTCAATTCCTGAGCAAACAATTCCAGAAATTCCTGAGCAAACAATTCCAGAAATTCCATCTGAATCTGATTAATTTAATGTCATGATGTCAGCGCATGATTCACTTTGACATACATTTACAGTGTGGCATAATTTATGAAAATCATTAAACAAAAAGACATGAGTAAAATAAATATTAAACCATTAGCAGATAGAGTAATAGTTGAGCCATCTGCGGCTGAAACAAAAACTTCATCTGGTATAATAATTCCAGATTCTGCAAAAGAAAAACCTCAAAAAGGTAAAATAGTAGCAGTTGGACCTGGTACAAAAGAAAATCCTGTAACACTAAAATCCGGAGATATTGTTCTTTACGGTAAATATGCAGGAACTGAACTTAATCACGATGGTGTTGATTACCTTATAATGAAAGAAAACGACATCCTCGCAATTGTATAACTTAAACTAAAAAAAATGGCAAAAAAAATTGAATTTGATATTGAAGCTCGCGATGGTATAAAACGTGGTGTTGATGCTTTAGCTAATGCAGTTAAGGTAACACTTGGCCCTAAAGGTAGAAATGTAATTATTGGTAAATCTTTTGGTGCTCCACAAGTAACTAAGGATGGTGTAACCGTAGCAAAAGAGATTGAACTTAAAGATAATCTTGAAAATATGGGTGCCCAAATGGTTAAAGAAGTTGCTTCCAAAACTAATGACTTAGCTGGAGATGGAACAACTACAGCAACTATATTAGCTCAATCAATAGTTACAGAAGGATTAAAAAATGTTGCTGCTGGTGCTAACCCTATGGATTTAAAAAGAGGAATTGATAAAGCTGTTTCTTCTGTTGTTGAAGGTTTATCTAATCAATCTGTTGAGATTGGTAGTGCCTCTGAAAAAATACTTCAAGTAGCTAGCATTTCAGCTAATAATGATGAAAATATTGGAAAGTTAATTACCGAAGCCTTTGAGAAGGTTGGTAAAGAAGGTGTTATTACTGTTGAAGAAGCTAAGGGAACTGATACATATGTTGATGTTGTTGAAGGAATGCAATTTGACAGAGGATATATATCTCCATACTTTGTTACTGACTCTGAGAAAATGGAAGCTGATCTTGATACTCCACAAATACTAATAACTGATAAAAAAATATCAGTAATGAAAGATCTTTTACCTATTCTAGAACCTGTAGCTCAAACTGGTAAGCCTCTATTAATTATTGCTGAAGATATAGATGGAGAAGCTTTAGCTACATTAGTTGTTAATAAACTTAGGGGTTCTCTAAAAATTGCTGCAGTTAAAGCTCCTGGTTTTGGAGACAGAAGAAAAGCGATGCTTGAAGATATTGCAATTTTAACTGGAGGAACTGTAATTTCAGAAGAAAGAGGATTTACTCTTGAGAATACAACAATTGATATGCTTGGAACAGCTGAAAAAGTTACAATTGATAAAGATAATACCACAATAGTTAACGGATCAGGTGTCAAAAAAGATATTAATTCTAGAGTTAGTCAAATCAAAGCTCAAATTGAGACAACTACTTCTGACTATGATAAAGAAAAACTTCAAGAAAGACTGGCAAAATTAGCAGGAGGAGTTGCCGTGCTTTATGTAGGAGCTCCATCTGAGGTTGAAATGAAAGAAAAAAAAGATAGAGTTGATGATGCGTTACATGCAACTAGAGCAGCGATTGAAGAGGGTATAGTTGCTGGTGGTGGTGTTGCACTACTAAACTCAAAAAATGATTTAGATAAAGTTAAAGCATCAAATTCTGATGAAAGTACTGGAATTCAAATTGTAAATAAAGCTATAGAATCTCCACTTAGAACAATAGTAGAAAACTCAGGAGGAGAAGGCTCAGTGGTTGTTTCTAAAGTTCTTGAAGGTAAGAAGAACTTTGGTTATAACGCTAAGGAAGGTAAATATGTTGATATGCTTAAAGAGGGTATTATAGATCCTAAAAAAGTAACTAGAGTTGCACTTGAAAATGCAGCGTCAGTTGCAGGAATGATTCTAACTACCGAATGTGCTCTTGTGGATATTAAAGAAGAAAATCCTGCACCTATGCCACCAATGGGAGGTGGAGGTATGCCTGGCATGATGTAAAGTTTTTATTAACCAATATAAAACCTGCCTTAGAGCAGGTTTTTTTTGTAAATTAGTTAACCTACTATGAAGAAAATTAATTCTGCTATTATATCTGTTTTTAATAAAGATAAAATTGATGAAATATGTCTTCTATTATCTAAAAATAATGTAACAATTTATTCAACCGGTGGAACCTATAATTATATATCAAGTCTTGGATTAAAAATTGAAAAAGTTGAAGACTTAACATCCTATCCTTCCATATTAAATGGAAGAGTTAAAACTTTACATCCTAAAGTTTTTGGAGGTATACTCAAAACTAATTCTGATTCTGATATCAAAGATTCCAAAAACTTTAAGATTCCTGACATTGATCTAGTAATTGTTGATCTATATCCTTTTGAAGAAACAGTTAAAAGCTCAAATGACCATTCCGAAATAATTGAAAAAATTGACATTGGTGGTATATCTCTTATAAGAGCAGCAGCAAAAAATTATGAAAATATAGTATGTATAAGTTCTTCATCGCAATACGAGAGTCTAATTCAAACTCTTAAAATTGATTGTTCAACTGATATTTCTTACAGACATGATCTTGCAGTTAATGCATATTATAAAAGTGCAACATACGATTATGCAATATTTTCATATTTAAATAATTGTTCAATTAATAAGAATATTCTAGATGTAAAAGAATTAAGATATGGCGAAAACCCCCATCAAAAAGGAAGGTTCATTGGTAATATTGAAGATTATATTAAGCAATTACATGGCAAAGATATTTCATATAATAACCTTTTAGATATAGATGCTTCTATTGCCTTACTTAAAGATTTACAAACAGATAATCCAGTTTTCTTAATTCATAAACACAATAACCCATGTGGAGTTGCTATAAGGAGTTCTATTCTAGAAGCATATGAAGATGCTTTAGCTTGTGATAATGTGTCTGCATTTGGGGGTGTCCTATGTTCAAATAAAATAATTAATAAAGACTGTGCAAACCGAATAGACAAATTATTTTTTGAAATATTAATTGCACCTGATTTTGACGAAAAAGCTTTAAGTATATTAAAGTCAAAGAAGAATAGAATATTAATTAAATTAAATAAATTTCCTATGAGAACTGTTCTAAGAAAGTCATGTTTAAATGGATTTTTAGAACAAGATATTGATGACAAAATTGAGAATTTTCAAGATTTTAGAGTTGTAACAAATAACCCTCCTAATGAAGAAAATTCAAATGATCTTGTACTTGCCTCAATTATTGCAAAACACACCAAATCAAACTGTATAGTTATTGTGAAAAATCAGCAGCTTATTGGTTCTGGTATGGGCCAGGTTTCAAGAATTGATGCTTTAAACCAAGCTATCGATAAATCAAAGAAATTTGGATTTGAATTAAAAGGATCAAATTTAGCAAGCGATGCATTCTTTCCATTTTCAGATTGTGTTGAAATTGCATTTAAAAATGGTATAGATTCAATTGTTCAACCAGGCGGTTCAGTTAGAGATCAAGATTCAATAGATTTTTGTAATGAAAATGAAATGTCAATGGTGTTTTCGGGAATTAGGCACTTTAGACATTAAATTTGCAATATTTAACTACCTTTGCAGCTTAATATGGGGTTTTTTACAGAGGAAATTGCGATTGATTTAGGTACAGCAAACACACTTATAATTCATAATGATAAGGTTGTTATCAATAGTCCTTCTATTGTTGCAATGGATCGCTCAACAAAAAAAATTATAGCTATTGGAGAGGAAGCAAAATTTATGCAGGGTAAAACTCATGAAAATATTAAGACTATTAGGCCCTTAAAAGATGGAGTAATTGCTGATTTTGAGGCTTCAGAAAAAATGATAAGTGAATTAATTAGGAGCATTCCAACTCTTAAGAAAAGATGGTTTTCTCCCTCTTTAACAATGGTTATATGTATCCCCTCTGGTATTACAGAAGTAGAAATGAGAGCTGTAAAAGAGTCTGCAGAAAGAGTAAATGGAAAAGAAGTTTATTTAATCCATGAGCCAATGGCTGCTGCCATTGGAATTGGAATCGATATTGTTAAACCTAAAGGAAACATGGTTGTGGATATAGGAGGAGGAACTACTGAAATTGCTGTAATCGCATTATCTGGAATTGTATGTGAAAAATCTCTAAAAGTAGCTGGTGATGTTCTTACCAACGATATTGTTTATTACATGAGGACTAAGCATAATCTTTATATTGGGGATAGAACTGCTGAAAAAATTAAAATTGAAGTTGGTTCAGTAACTGAAAGTCTAGACGAACCACCTGATGATATGCACGTTCAAGGTAGAGATCTTCTTTCTGGTAAGCCTAAAGAAAAAATAATTTCTTATATAGAAGTTGCAAAAGCTATTGATAAGTCTATAATTAGAATTGAAGATTCTATTATGGAAACTTTATCTCAAACACCTCCTGAGCTTGCTGCTGATATCTACAACACAGGAATATACTTAGCTGGCGGAGGTGCCTTATTAAGAGGTCTTGATGAACGATTATCAAAAAAAACTGATCTTCCTGTCTACATTGCTGAAGACCCGCTTCAGGCTGTAGTTAGAGGAACAGGAATTGCTCTAAAGAATATTGATAAGTTCAAGTCAGTTTTAATCAAGTAAATCATTTAATGCAATCTATAATTAATTCCATAGTTAAAAACAGGAACTTAATTATCTATATTGTTCTCTCTTTAATTACTTTTAATTTCCTTTATCAAAAGAGCCCAATTCATTCAACAAACATTGGTAAGATTGCTACTTTTATATCTGGAACCTCATCAAGTTTTTCATCTTCTGTTTCTTCTTATTTTAGTTTAAGATCAAAAAATCAGAAACTTATTACTGAAAATTTAGAGTTAAAAAAAGTTGAGTCAAAATATAATATCTTATCTCAAAATACTGAAAATTTATCAATTTTATCAGGACCAATTACTAGTGCAGAAGTAATTTTAAACTCTGTAAATAAGAACAAAAATATTATAGTAATAAATAAAGGTTTATCAGAAGGGGTTAATAAAGAAATGGGTGTTATTTCATCAAATGGAATTGTAGGAATTGTTAAAAATGTAACAGATAATTATTCATCTATTATTTCATTATTAAATATAGATTTAAAAATTAATGCCATTTTGAAAAAATCTTCAACTTTAGGCTCAATATCATGGGATGGGAAAAATCCAAAAATTGTAAAATTAAATGATATACCACTAAGTAGTTCAATTAAAGTTGGAGATACAATTATAACTGGGGGTATGTCATTTTACTTCCCTAAAGGAATTCCAATAGGAGAAATAATTGATTATGATAATTCATCTCTAGAGGGTTATTACGAAATTGATATTTTGATATTTAATGATTTCTCTTCATTATCTAATGTATATGTTATAGATAGATCTGACAATGAAGAAATTAAAGATTTATTATATGAATAGAGAGGTATTTAGAAATATTTTTATTTATAGTACAATTTTAACATTGCAAATATTTATTTTCAATCATATTAACTTATTTGAAATTATAACTCCATATATATATATACTTATATTTATTATTTACAAGACCTCTTATGATAAAACACTTTTACTTTTTTTAGGATTTCTATCAGGTATAATTATTGATTTATCAATACAAACATATGGATGTCATACATTTGCTACAATAACAATCTGCTATTTAAGGACTAAAATTGAAAAGACCTCTTTTGGAGTAAATGCTAATCTACCTTCAGCTATGGTTAAGGGAACCAAATTTTCTAGTAGAGCTTTCTTTTTTTTATCACTAATTTTTATACATTCAATTATATATTATTCTCTTATTTTTTTTAATATAAATGCAATTGTAGAAATATTTTCTTATACTATTATTAATTCAATTATTACCTTTATGATAGTTTGGGTAATTTCAAAATTAATATCTAATAAATAATGTTAAAGAGGTACTTACTAGTATGGGTAACAATTATAAGCTCAATAGTTTTTGTAATTAGACTATCATCTCTTCAATTATCAAGTGATTCTTATTTTAATTCAGATTTTGCAGTTCAAGAATTATCAATTTATCCAGAAAGAGGACTAATTTTTGATAGAAATGGTGAACTTCTTGTTGCTAATCAGCCAATGTATGATTTAATTATTGTTCCTGAGAATACCTCAGAATTTGATACAATTGAATTATCAAGATTAACCGGTATCAAAGTTGATGATTTAATACAAAAAATCTCTGATGCTGTCAATTATTCTTCAAAATTACCTTATGTAATTGAATCACAAATTTCAAAAGAAAAGAATGCTTTTCTTCAAGAAAAAATTTGGCAATATGAAGGCTTCTATTTAAGGAAAAATTCTGTAAGAGATTATATTAAACCATATGCTAGTAATGTAATTGGATATACTGGAGAGGTAGACGAAAACGATATTTCTAAAGATTCATATTATGAGAAAGGTGAAATGATAGGTAAACAAGGTATTGAAAAATACTATGAAAATGAACTTAAAGGATTTAAAGGAAAGAGATATTTTCAAAAAGACAGATTTAATAGAGTGATAGGAGTTTATAATAATTCTTCTAAAGATGTAGATCCTCTCAAAGCTAAAAATATTACTCTTACTATAGATATTGAACTTCAAGAATATGCTGAAAATCTTCTAAGCAATAAAAGGGGGGGTGTTGTTGTATTAGAACCAGGATCTGGTGAGATATTAACTTTAGTCAGCTCACCAACATATAAATCAAATGAGTTTATTGGAAAAGAAAGAAGTAATAATTTTAAAAAGCTTTTGACTGATACAATTAATAAACCTTTATTTGATAGATCTCTTCAAGCACAGTATTCTCCTGGATCACCAATGAAAATATTAAATGCTTTAGTCGGTCTTCAAGAAAATGTTATAGATGCTAACACATCCTTTAAATGCGATGGTGGTCATTATTATGCAAATAATGCTTTCATGAAATGTCACAATAGTTTTGGTACAATTAGTGATCTTAGAAAAGGAATATATAATTCTTGTAATACATATTTTGCTAAAACATATAAAATGATAATTGATAAATACGACTCTCCAAGTGAAGGAATGGATAACTGGGCTAATCATATTAAAAGTTTTGGTTTAGGTAATTATCTTGGATATGATTTATCAATAGGCAAAAAAGGATTTATTCCAGAATCTGACTATTACAATCAATTTTATGGTGACAATAGGTGGGGGTCATCTACAACTATTTCAAATGCTATTGGACAGGGGGAGATATTAACTACCCCTATTCAAATGGCAAATTTTGCTGCTGCAATTGCAAATAGAGGCTACTATTTAAAACCTCATTTTGTAAAAAAAATCAATAATGAGTCAATAGTTAATGTAGATAAAATATCTACAACTATAGATAAAGAAAACTTTGAAATTGTCATTGATGGAATGGTTGATGTTGTTGATAAAGGTACTGCTAGAATTGCTAAAATTAATGGTATTGATGTTGCGGGTAAGACCGGGACTGTAGAAAACTTTATCTTAATTGAAGATAAAAAAAGACAGTTAACAGATCATTCAACATTTATTGCTTTTGCTCCCGCTAATGATCCAAAAATTGTTGTTTCAGTTTTCATTGAAAATGGTTATTGGGGAAGTAGATGGGCTGCACCAATAGCTAGCCTAATTATTGAAAAATATTTAACAAATGACATTAAAAGAAAATGGTTAGAGAACCGAATGCTTAATGGAAGTCTACTAAGTGAATATGAGAAGCCTTACTTATCTAAAAGCTTTAGCATAAATGAATAGTTTTAATATATTTAAGTATGATTTAATATCATTTTTGAGCTATTTTTTGTTGGTTATTTTTGGTATAATTAATATATATTCTTCAAGTTATTCAGATTCATTTACATCAATATTTGACTATACTACCCTTGTTGGTAAACAATTAATATTTCTTGTTGCTTGTATAGTTTCATTTATCACAATCATTTTTAGTAAAAATAAGTTTTTTGATAACATTGCACTTTTACTCTATATAACTTCAATATTATTATTGATAAGTTTATTCTTTTTTGGAGTTGAAAGAGGAGGAGCAAAGTCATGGTATATATTGGGACCTATAAGTTTTCAACCTACTGAGTTTGCTAAGTTATGTTCTGCTCTTTTTTTAGCAAAGTTTTTAAGCATAATTCAGACAGACTTAAAAAAAAATCGAGATATTATTATTGTTGGAACAATTATTTTAATTCCATTTTTACTTATTACCCTTCAACCTGATCCTGGTTCTGCATTGGTTTTTTTAGCCTTTATTTTTCCTATTTTACGGGAGGGTTTGGATTTAAGATTTTTCTATTTTGGAGTTATAATTTTATCAACCCTTATTCTAACTCTTGTTTTTAACTTTATAATTAGCTTAATAATATTGATAACATTATTTATGTTCATATTAATCTATTTGAGGCAAAAAAAAATTAAGATCTCCATAATTAATTATTTATTATCATTAACTACTCTAATTGTTATTTCATTTTCAACCAATTATTTATTTGATAATATTCTTGAGCAAAGACATAGAGATAGAATTAATCTAATAATAGGAAAGGAGTTCGATAATAAGGGTATTGGTTATAATATTAATCAATCAAAAATTGCAATAAGCAATGGTGGATTATTTGGAACTGGATTTTTAGAGGGAACCCAAACTAAAGGGAATTTTGTTCCTAGACAACATACAGATTATATCTTTAGTACAATTGGAGAGGAGTGGGGTTTCGTAGGCACTTTATTCACAATTATTCTATTTGCCCTTCTCATTATTCGCATTACTTTAAGAGCTGAAAAACAAGTAAATCATTTTAGGCGGATTTATTCACATTGTTTTGCAAGCATATTGTTTTTTCATTTTTTTATAAATATAGGTATGTCAATAGGACTAGTTCCCTCAATAGGAATTCCACTCCCATATATAAGTTATGGAGGATCCAGTCTTTTAATTTTTAGTATAATGTTCTTTATCTACTTAAATTTTGATTCTAGCAGATTAAAAGAAGATTAATCAATTTTATTAATCTGAGATAAGATTTCATTTCCTTCAATAGAAGATAAGTCTTTTAAAAGATTCATAGCCTCATCTACATAAATATCTTTTTGTAAAGATTTTATCCATCTATCTCTCTTCTCTTTTATATCATCATTATAGGTGCTATCTATGTTAACTGCAGTTTCATTCCATTCAAAAATAAAAGGCGAAGAGAAGTCATCAATTAACTTTAACTTTTCATTTTGTGACTTAGAATTTTCTATGTCTTCTTTATATGAACTATATTCAAGAGAAATAGTCTTATCCTCTTGTTGTGACTTAATCCATAAAGCATGTTTATCAATTAAAGAAAAATATGCATTTTGAGAAATTCTATTTTTACTATTTGTGATGGCCTGAGAAAAATTGAAAATTTTTGAAGAATTGTCATACCTAGCTGGATCAATTTTATCCCAATTAAGAGGATTATTTAAGTCTTTTTCTCCAATATCAATATAAGAATACCTATTTGGAAATATTAAGTCACTTTTGACTCCTTCAAGCTGAGTTGATCCACCATTTACTCTATAAAATTTATCAGTTGTAATCTTAAGAGAACCCAGATCACCAAAAGTGTTTCCTGAAATCACATTATTTAAGTCAACTATATTTTGTACAGTACCTTTTCCATATGTCTGTTTGCCACCTAATATGATAGCCCTGTTATAATCTTGAAGTGCTGCTGCTAAAATTTCTGAAGCAGAGGCTGAAAACTCATTTACTAATATTACTAGAGGACCATCCCACAAGATTGATGGGTCATTATCTTTAAGAATATCTTTTCTTCCACCAATACTTTTTACTTGAACAACAGGTCCTTTTTCTATAAAAAAACCTGTTATGTCAACAACAGTTTTTAAAGATCCTCCCCCATTGTTTCTGAGATCAAGAATTAAACCATTTATCTCTTTTTCTTTTAAGGATAATATTTCTTTTTTTATATCACTTGCTGCATTTCTTTCTCCATAGTCATCAAAGTCAACATAAAATCTTGGCAGATTTATTAATCCAAAAGTATTAAAGTCATCTTTAATTATAGAAGATTTTGCATAAGTTTCTTCAAGTTCAACAATATCTCTAGTAATTTCTACTTCTTCAATTCCACCCTCAACTCTTTTGATTGTTAGATATACATTTGTTCCTTTCTCACCCTTTATCAAATCAGTTGCATCACTCAGTTTCATCAATGAAATTTCTGTAGGCTCTTCATCCTTAGATTGAGCAACAGCTAGAATGATATCACCAACATTTAATAAATTATCTCTCCAAACTGGGCCACCAATAATTACCTCTGAAATCTCAACTTGTTGATTTCTTTTAAGAAGTCTAGCACCGATCCCCTGGAATTTTCCAGATATATTTTGATCAAAAACCTCTTTAGCCTCAGGTGCTAAATATGATGTATGTGGATCAAATTGTGTTACAATTGAATTCAAATAGATCGAAAACCAGTCAAATCTTTCAAGCTCACTGTTAAACTGAAAAAAGTCTTCAAGATTTTCAATTATGGATTCTCTAGATTCAAGCTCAATCTCTTGATCTGATTTTAATTCTTTAGTTCCTTCCTCATTTTCTTTCTCATTAGTTTCTTTCTTTGATGCAAATCCATCCAAGACCGATAATTTAAGTCTCTTTCTCCATAGCGTTTTTAACTCATTTATATTTTCTGCAAAACTTAAAACATCATAATCAAGGTTAATTTCTTCATTTGTGTTAAAATTAAAAGGAACTTCCAGCACTTCTTGATAGAAATTTTCAACTTCATCAATTCTTTTATTAAATGTTTCATAAACTAAGTTAAAAAAAGTTATGTCTGAAGAATTTATTTGATCGTCAATTAAATACTTGTATTCAGAGAATAATTTTAAATCTGATTTAAGTAAAAATCTTTTTTGTGAATCGATAGCATCAATGAAATTATCATAAACTTTAGCAGAAAAGTCATCATTTATAATTTGCGGGTCATAATGTAGTTTATCTAAAACATATGAAACCAAGTCTAAAAGAAGTTTATCTTTATTAGATTCATTACTAGAAAAACTAGTATTAGAAACCTCAAAATATATAAACAAAGAAATTACCCCTGAAACAATAAATCCAAATATTCTCAAAAACATAAAGCTAAATTAATTTAAAAAAAATATAAGCAAAACAGATTAGCACCTAACTTTTTGTTAAAGTTAAATTAGTTAAACGTTTTTATATCTTTACATGAAATATTTTTTTATGACAAAACCACTAATATTAGTAACAAATGATGATGGTATTAATGCACCTGGAATAAGAACTCTTATAGAGGTGATGAAAGAAATTGGAGATATTATTGTGGTCGCTCCTGATAGTCCTCAATCTGGAATGGGACATGCAATAACTATAAACTCAACTCTTCATTCATCTAGAATTACTCCTAAAACTGCAGATGTAATTGAACATAGTTGTTCTGGAACACCTGCAGATTGTGTTAAACTAGCAATAAATGAACTAATGCCAAGAAGGCCAGATTTATGTGTTTCTGGAATAAATCATGGATCAAACTCATCTATTAACGTAATCTATTCTGGCACAATGAGCGCAGCTATAGAAGCAGGAATTGAAGGTGTCCCTGCTATTGGCTTCTCATTACTTGATTATAGGTGGAATGCAAATTTTAAAGAATCTAAAGAATTTATTAAGAAAATTACTTTAAATGCATTAAAAAACGGAATTCCAAAAGGGATTGTTCTGAATGTAAATATACCTTCAGTAAAAAAATCTGAAATTAAAGGAATTAAAGTTTGTAGGCAAGCAAAAGCATTTTGGGATGAAGAGTTTGACAAAAGAAAAAACCCATTAGGACAAGAATATTATTGGTTAACTGGAAAATTTGTGAATAAAGATAAAGGGGAAGACACTGATGAGTGGGCTTTAAACCAAAATTATATATCTATTGTTCCAGTTAAGTTTGATCTAACTGCTCATCACGCCATTCAAGATCTAAATGAATGGAATTTTAAATGAAATATTACATAATTGCTGGAGAAGCATCTGGAGATTTATATGGATCAAGATTAATTGATGAAATCAAATCAATTGATAGAGAAGCAAATATCCGCTTTTGGGGAGGTGATAAAATGATCCTAAGTGGTGGATTTAATGTAAAACACATTAAAGAGCTTGCTTTCATGGGATTCTATGAAGTTTTTAAAAACATATTTACTATACGTAAAAATATAAACTTTTGTAAAAAAGATATTTGTGATTTCAATCCAGATAAGATTATATATATTGACTATCCTGGCTTTAATTTACTAATTAGTAAATGGGCAAAGAAAAAAGGCTTTAAAAACTATTACTACATAAGTCCTCAAATATGGGCTTGGAAAGAAAATAGAATTAAAACTATCAAGGAAAATATTGACAAACTTTATGTAATATTCCCTTTTGAAAGAGAATATTACAGTGATAGGCACAATTTGAAATCAGAATTTTATGGTCACCCTCTTATTGAGCAAATTGATAATTTTAAGACAAACTTTGAATTTTACAAGCATAATAATATCGCAGATGAAAAAGAGATAATAACATTATTACCAGGAAGTAGATCTCAAGAAATTAATTCAATGCTTCCTATATTTTTAACTTTAAAAAAACATTTTCCAAAATATGAGTTTATTATAGCAGGTGTTAAAAATGTAGATAAAAGCATTTATAAAAAAGCATTAGAAATGAATGTGAAGATTTTGTATGATCAGACTTATAACTTATTGTATAATTCAAAAGCTGCAATTGTAACTAGTGGAACAGCTTCATTAGAATGTGCTTTATTTAAGGTTCCTCAAATAGTATGTTATAAAACAAGTTTTATTAGTTACTTAATTGGAAAGACATTTATCAAGATTGATTTTATTTCACTTGTGAATATCATATTAAAACAAAAGGTAGTTCAAGAACTAATTCAGAACCAATTAACTGAAGATAGATTATTGAAGGAACTTAATATAATAATTGAGGGTAGTAAAAGATCAATCATGCTTGATCATTATTCTAAAATATATTCTATGCTTTCATTAAATAATACATCCCATAATATAGCCAATTCAATAATTAAATCTTAAAAAAAGTTATTCTATTCCATGCATCATTTTTACAATTTTCTTATTTGCAAGAATCATTAACAATCCCACTGAAGCTGGAAGAATTGTAAACAGTAAAAAGAAGATTGACATTCCATAATCTTCTACAATAGGGTCAATATAACTACCTGTTATTCCAGCAAGATAATTAGCTATAGCACTTGATAGTAACCATACTGCAAACATTAGTCCTACAATTTTTTTAGGTGCAAGCTTGCTTACATAGGATAATCCAACAGGTGAAACACAAAGCTCTCCTAGAGTATGAAATAAATATGCTAAGATAAGGAATATCATGCTTTGGGATGCTGTGGAAGCTCCAAGAGGAATATTAATAGATCCAAAACTTAATATTGCAAAACCAAAAGATAATAGAATTAATCCAATACCAAATTTAACTGGGCCAGGAGGATTATATTTTGATTGCCATAATCTTGAAAGAACTGGAGCAAATACAATAATAAAAAAGGAATTTAAAATTGCAAACCATGAGGCAGGAACTTCTGTTGCATCTTCAAGAAATTCTCTATATAACATCCATACAACTATTCCCCAAATAATAACAAAACTTGTAGCAAGAAAAATATTTGAAATCGCATACTTTTTAAAAGTATTTTTAAATAATAGATAAAGTATAAAAGTTAAAATAATCATTGGGACAATGGTTAACAGTGTATTAACTATTTTAAATACTAAAGCGCCTGTTCCTAATAAATTTCTATCTGTATAATCATTTGCAAAAATTGTCATACTACCACCAGCTTGCTCAAAACCCCACCAGAAAAATATAGTTACAAAAGAAAATATCCCTATTACAATTAACCTATCTACAATAATGTTTTTTGATACTTTCTTTTCATTTATATCAATTTTTTCCTTTTCTATTGTGGGTTTTAAACCAATATTTCCAAAAATTTTCTGACCAAAGTGAAATTGAAGCATACCAAAAAGCATAAATATTCCAGCCAATCCAAATCCAAGATGCCAATTAACATTTTCACCGATATAACCACATAAGAGTATGCCAAGAAATGCACCAGCATTTATTCCCATGTAGAAAATTGTATATGCTGCATCTTTAATTTTTCCTTCATCCTTATACATCTGACCAACAATTGAACTTATATTGGGCTTAAAAAGACCATTACCTAGTATAAGTAACGATAGTCCAACGTATAAATAAAAATCATAAAATACTTCAAGTGCCATAGCTGCATGTCCAAGAGTCATTAAAAATGCTCCAGCTACAATAGCTTTTCTATAGCCAATTAATCTATCTGCAATTAATCCCCCAAAAATTGGAGTAACATAAACTAAACCAGTATATAAAGCGTATAATTTAAGTGCCTCAGCTCTATCCCATCCCCATCCTTGGTTTTCAATGGATGAAATAAGAAATAATACAAGAATTGCTCGCATACCATAATAAGAGAATCTCTCCCACATCTCTGTAAAAAAAAGTGTAAAAAGACCTGAAGGGTGGCCTAAAATTGTACGTTGATTTATTTCATCACCATTAAAGATATTTAGTTTTTCCATAGTTAGTATTAACTAAAATTTAATTGAGATTGATTTCACTTATATTTACATAAAGTAAAGAAAATTATGCCAGATAAAATAATTGGTTTTTCCAAACTTTCAAGAGATGAGAAAATAAGTTGGATTAGTAGAAATTTTCTAGATAAGTCAGATGAATTTGAAAGTATTTTAAATAATTATTTGATTGATGATAAGAAAATTCAATCTCTACATAATTCATTTTCAGAAAATGTTATCTCAAATTTTAATCTCCCCTACTCTGTATCTCCAAATTTTTTAATAAATGATAAAAATTATTGTGTTCCATTGGTCACCGAAGAAAGTTCTGTTATAGCTGCTCTATCAAAATCGTCAAAATTTTGGTTTGAAAGAGGAGGCTTTAAATCAAAGGTAATTAACAGCTTAAAGAATGGGCAAATTCATTTCATGTATAATGGAAATATTAAAAAACTTAAAAAGTTTATAGATAAAAATGAATTAAAACTAATTGAGTCAACGGATAGAATTACTAAAAAAATGAGAGAGAGAGGTGGTGGAATTAATAAAATCAAACTAATTGACAAATCTGGTGAATTGAATTCATATTTTCAATTATCTATTGATTTTATTACAATAGATTCTATGGGAGCTAATTTTATTAACTCTTGTTTAGAAGTAATCTCAAAAACCTTTGAAAAACTAATTCATGAGTCAGATTACTTTAATGAGTCAGAAAAGAAAACAAGAATAATAATGTCAATTTTATCAAATTATACTCCTAATTGTATTGTTGAAGCATCAGCTGAATGTAAAATAAACGAGTTAGAAAATTTTGATAATTACTCTAAAGAAGAATTTGCCATTAAATTTAAAAATGCTTTTGATATAGCTAAAGTTGATGTAGGTAGAGCTGTAACACATAACAAAGGAATAATGAATGGAATTGACGCAGTTTTAATTTCAACAGGAAACGATTTTAGGGCAGTTGATGCTGGAATTCACGCATTTGCTTCTTCATCTGGGAACTATAAAAGTTTATCTGAGTGCTTAATCATTGATAATAAATTTAAAATCAGTCTCAAAGTTCCTATTTCAGTAGGGACAGTTGGGGGTATTACAGATCTACATCCTATGGTAAAATTATCTCTTAAATTATTGGGTAACCCATCTTCTGAAGATCTTATGAAAATAATATGTTCTGTTGGTCTTGCTCAGAACTATGCAGCTGTCAAATCATTAGTAACTACAGGAATTCAAAAGGGCCATATGAAAATGCATCTTATCAATCTTTTAAATAAGAATAAAGCAAGTAAGGATCAAATAAAAAGTGCAGAAGAATATTTTAAAAATAAAGAAATTAATAGCCAATCAGTATCTGAATTTCTTAATAAAAATTAATTCAAATGAAATTCTACAGTAATGGTAAACTTCTAATTACAGGTGAATATGCTGTTTTAAATGGGGCTTTATCTCTAGCTATTCCCTCAAAATTTGGCCAATACTTAGATATTTCCGAAAACTCAACAAAATTTATTAATTGGAAGAGCAAAAACCGTGACGATAAGGTGTGGTTTGAATGCAAAATATCTATAAAAAATTTAAATGTTGAAGAAACAACTTCAAATGAAATTTCAAATAGGTTAGTAAAAATAATAAGTTTAATTAAGGAGTATAATCCATCTTTTTTGACGAAAACTGGCTCAAAAATTTCAACAAAATTAACATTTGATAAAAATTGGGGGTTAGGATCATCATCAACACTAATTTCAAATCTTTCAAAACTTGCTAATGTTGACCCATACATAATTAATAGTAAAATTTTTAAAGGGAGTGGTTATGATATTGCATGTGCAAATTCTAATTCACCGATATTGTATAAGATAAAAAAAGCTGAAAGAACAATTAAAGAGACTAATTTCAATCCAATATTTAAAAACAAAATATATTTTGTTTTTTTAAATAAAAAACAGAGTTCTTTAGCTGAAATAAAGAGATATAAAAGTTTGAAACCTTCAAATTTAATATTAAGTGAAATATCTGATATAACATTAAGAATTTCTAATTGTAAAAATGAAATTGAATTTATCGACTTAATATCTTCTCATGAAAAAATTATATCAAAATTAATTTCAAAGAAACCAATTAAAGATATTCTATTTAAAGATTTTGAGGGTGAAATAAAAAGTTTAGGAGCTTGGGGAGGCGATTTTATATTAACTATAAGTCAAGATGACCCTTCAAGTTATTTTAGAAGTAAAGGATATAATACCATTTTTAAATATCAAGAGCTATTAGCCTAATAATAAAAACTTCTGTTATCAACTATTTCTGCCTTTGATTCTAGTACTTCAGGAATTAAAGTTGATATTCTCTGAACTTCTTGATCACTTAATGAGTTAGAGATTGCAGAGGCTATGTTGATGTCTTCAGCCTTTTGTTTTGATATTAACCTTATTAAATATATTCCCTCGTTTCCTTTTAGAATTTTAGATGTTTCGTCATTATCCAAAGAGAACGCAGATCCGATAATATATGGTTCAGCACCAGCCCCAACTAAAATTGGGTCATATTGAGTTACTGCTGAAGCTCTTTCTAGTTCAACATCATAATTTTTAGAAAGTGTTTCAATATCTTTAGATTTGTTTTTATCTGTAAAAAAGTTATATTTTTTTTCTCTTAAAAGAATCTGCGAAACTTCCATTCTAACCTCATCAATACTAGGTAAAGATTTTTTATTAAAACTTAATGCTTTAGCTACTAAATATCCTTCACTAAGTGTGAACCTTTTAACATCCCCAACTCTAGTTTGATCTTCATGTAACCATTTAATAACTTGTCTTGAGTTTGAGAGAGCAGGTAAGCCAGGGTCAAAATCTTCAAATGAGTCGTAAGAACTAATAGATAATGAGTTATCATTATTCAGAGGCAAATCGTTATTAGCATCAAACTCAGCCTGAGAAGCAATTCTATAACTTAAGTTCGAAGATTCATTAGATGGAGATATTTCTTTAACTAAATCTGCAATCAAAACCTTATTGATATTTCCATCCCTTTTTTTATCAATCATTCTTGAAATTTTAAACAAGTTTCCATCTCTGTAGGGCCCAAAAACTTCACCAACATTCAAACCAAATAAAATATCAGAGAAATCACTTGTAAGTTCTTGTTTAGATTTATATATAGAATCCCAAGCTACATCAGAATAAATCTCAATATATTCAGAATAATCCTCTACATCATCAAATCCAGGAATTTCTTCAATATTATTTGTGACCCGATTCATTTGAGAAAAACCATCTCTGATTTGTTCTAGATCAGATCTTATATTATTTAAATCAAGACTAGATGCAACATCTGGAATATATATATATTCTAATTTTCTAAATTCACCAATTTCAAATAACTCCCTATTATTCTTCAAATATGATAAAATTTCAGAGTCTTTAATCTGAAAAATTGAATCAGGAATCATATCATAGGGTATTCTTAAATATTCAATATTGACTTTATCATTTTCTAAATGATATTGAATATTAGACTCTACATTTGTATATATTACACTAGACTTTATTAAATCAAAATAAATTTTCTGTTTAGCTAATGAAATAATGTCCTGTTCTTGAAGTCTCCATTGATTGTACATTGAAGGGTTTGAAGACTTTAGTTGCGAAATATAATTTGTAAATTTATTAAAGTCAAAAAGACCAATTTCATTTTGAAATAATGGATTCATTACTATAGATTGATTTTCAGAAATAATTTGTTCAAGCTGATCTTTACCAGCATCAATTCCAAGTTTTTCAAGCTCTTGAATTAGAGTTTGGTTTTGTAATCCTTGATTCCATGCAAAGTTTACTGCGTTAATTGTACTTAATCCATAAACATTCTGGGCTTGTTCAACCATCATGTTAAACATTTCATAATCAATTTCCTCACCATTAATTTCTCCAATAGGTTTATTCGAACTAAATCCTCCGTTTGAGGTAAAAACACCAGAAATTACAAAGGCAAATAAAGCCATTCCAATAACTATAATAAGAAATATTGATCGCTTTCTAATTTGTCCTAGTACTGCCATAATTAAAATATTTTCGAAATTACAATTTACAATTTATTTATACTATTGTTCGTCAATTTTTTTTAGAACTACTTTCTCAATTTTAGATGAAGTTGCATGTAAAATTTCAATAGAGTATGAACCAATTATAATTATATCTCCAATTTTTGGAATTTCTTCCTTGTTAAATACAATAAGACCTCCTAAAGTGTCATATGATTCAGATTGAGGTAGATTAAAATTATATGTTCTGTTAAGATACTCAATCTCTAATCTAGACGAAAATTCATATATATTCTCTGACAATTTTTTTTCATGAAGGTCATTAGTGTCATGTTCATCTTCTATTTCACCGAAAAGCTCTTCAACTATATCTTCAACAGTAATTATTCCAGATGTACCGCCATATTCGTCAATTACAACAGCAATACTCTTACTCTCTCTTGTCAATTTTTCTAGTACATCATTGACCAACATTGGTTCTGGGACAAATACAACAGGTAGAATAAATTCCTTAATGTTTGAAGGTTTTTTTAAAAAATCAAATGAGTGAACATAACCAACTATATCATCTATTGTATCATTATAAATTGGAATTTTTGAAAATCCTGTTTCTATAAATAAATCTTTTACTTTGAAAATTGATGTAGAATCTTCTAAAGCAATTATTTCTGCCCTAGGAACCATAATATCTCTTGCTTTGATTTCAGATAATTCTAAAGCATTTTGAAAAATTTCTATCTCAGAATCTAAATTTTCATCTGATTTTTCAATTTCATTTTCAATATAATTTTCTAATTCTAATTTAGAAAAAGACATTGACGATTCATCTGGATTAACTTTAAAAAAAGATTGTAGAATAAAATTTGAAATAATTGTAACCAAACTGGTTATAGGATAAAATATTGTATAAAAAAAATATGCAGGCAAAGCAAAAATCTTCATTGAAATATTAGAATAAATTTGAAATAACACTTTAGGTATAAACTCTGCAGCTAATAATATAACTAATGTCGATATTAAAGTCTGAATTAACACAATAGATATTTCATTCATTACATAGATATCGTAATACAATAAATTATTCATTATAAATTCCCCCATAAAAATTCCATAAATAACTAGTGCAAAGTTATTGCCAATCAACATGGTTGCAATAAACCTTGACGGATTTTGAGTTATAATTGAAAGTAACTTTGGTATTAACCCTTTTTGATTTTTTTCAATTTCTAGATTCAATCTGTTTGAAGAAACATAGGCTATTTCCATTCCAGAGAAGAAAGCTGATGATAAGAGACTGAGAATAATTATCATTTAGTTTTTATTTGAGTATTTCTTCCTAAAATACCTTCTAAAAAGAGCCATAAATACTGAAAGTATTGAAAATCCTAAAAAAATATATGCTCTATTACTATTAATTCCAAAGTTCTCAAAAAAACTAATTATGGAAATAACTGCAATAATCCAATAAATGATTTCAGAAATTAAATAATGCTTCATTTTTCGTTAATGTTAATTGATCCTGTTAAATTTCCAGTCACAAGATCTGTAAAGTCTCTGTTAGAATCAAGTCTATTTGCAATTATCTTGTTTGTTTTATCAATATACTCAAACTTAGCCTCAGTAAATAACCATTCATTTTCCGTATCATAAAAAAGTTGACTTGTAGTTAATAATTCACCATCGGATGTAGTAACCTCAACATTACCTTTAAACTCCATAAATTTATGTGTATTAAAAACAATTGCATAATCTGAATATATTTTTGATGTTCGATCATTATCGTAAATTATTAACTCTACATTTTCAAAAAATTCTGAATAATTTAACTGATCGTTTGAAAAATCATAATGCATTTTTCCAGATACATAAGACTTTTTAAAAGTTGAATCTGAATATATCATTTGAAAATCTCTAGCAATACTGACTGGTACCTTCATATTTTCAGACTCTACTGAATTAGGTTCAGTTATACATGATATAGAAAATGTTATTAATAAAAGAAAATAAATTGGACTTTTCATTTTAAAGGTTTGGAACCTTTACACTTTTTCCTATCCAGCAAGAAAATCTAATGCTTGTACCTTGATTACCTTCAGTGAAGATATCAGTTTTTGATGGAGCTCTACCATTAAATGCAGCAGCAGTTCTATCAGATATCTTTTTTAATGAAGAATCAACTCTACCAGCTTTTATTGCAGTCTGCGCAGCTAGCCAAAATACTGCTCTTTTATTAAACTGAGTATCTCCACAACCATTTGCGCTGTCAGCATACATATTTGCAATTAGCAGATATGCTTGACCTAAAGAAGGTTGAAAAGATAAAGCCTGTTCAGCATAATTTCTAGCTGATACTCGTCTTCCAGCATTTTTAAATTTCACTGCGATTTTATATAAAATATTAGCCTTTTTATAATTATCTGTTTGAAGTGAAACTGATTCTTGATAGTACTTTAATGCATCTTCAGAATTACCTTGTTTATCATTTAATATCCCTAAATAATATGCTGAATCAGCAGAAGGTTCGAGACTGTGAAGTTGCTCAACTAGTGTGACAAATAATGGATCATCCGAACAATCTTTTCCATCTAACCTACCAGCAGCTCTCCTAATCCACAATGAATTATTTTTATTTTCTTCGAAGCTTTTAGAATATAATGGTATTAAAATATCACAAGTAGCTTCTTTCGCAATGAGTTGATCAATTAATTGTAAATAAGCACTAACTGCTCTTGAATTCGTATCATAAATTCTTTTATTTCTTACTTCCCTTGAAGTTAAAGGTGTGCCTAACTCTTCTTTATTAAGAATAATATCAATATTCTTCGAAATATCTGTTTTTAAAAGTTGAAATTTTTCAGTTAATTCCTCATACTTCTCAAATAATGTTTCAAGATCAATTTTAGAACCAGTTTTAAATAAATCATATCCTGTTTGAAAATAATACGCTAATGATTTTGGATTTGTAAAACTATTAGGATCATTATTGAATGCATAATCAAATGTATCATAAATTAAACTTTTATCGGAAATACCATTATCAAGCATTGCCTGACCTTTGCTACTATATATTTTACCAATTTGATTTATACCTTTTCTAATAGGAAAGTTTTCAACCCATTGGTCATACATTTTGAGCAATTCATCAAGGTATCGTTTTTTTTCTTCATCATTTGATGATTTTTTTATGAAATCTTTGAGAATTAATTCTCCGTATTGATAAGTAGCTACATTTAGAGTTGGACAATTATCAAGTACTATTTTCCATGGTTCATATGCGGCTTCATAATTTTTGATTTTAGCTGATTCCGCAAAGATTGATAGTTTCTCTAAACACTCGTCTGAACTTAATTGAGAGTAAATAGGAAGGGCAAAAATTATTAAAAATAAATTTCTAAAAAACTTGAGGTAATTCATAGAGTTTATGTCTAATTATATTTTCTTTTTATAAACCATATATCATTAAGTGACACACCTAATCTCAAAGCAAAATAATTCTCATTAATTAGGTTATTATCATTTCCTGTTTTACCAATTTCAAGACCTAGGTTTGCTTTAGAAAGACCTGATAACGGTAAACTAAGCCCCAAATTTAAACTAAATTGATTTACAGGCAAATTATTTACAATAATACTTTTTTCAGTATTTTTAAAGCCAATACTATATTTAACTCTTTTCCAGTAACTGGTTAAAGATGAGCTATCTGGTATGTAATACCCCCCTATCGATATTGAATTTGAATCTCTGTAAGAGATATTTGGTGTATTTAAGAAAACATTTTTAAATCCAGATGAAAGCTTAGCCTCATATTGAACACCTACAAACCAAGAATTTTTTCTCTCTAATCCAATTGAATAAATGAATTTCTTAGGTACTTGAAGTTTTGTATTCTCTAAACCTCTTGAATCTAAATTTACATCAACGAAATCACCAAGAGATTCAAGACTTAAAGAAGTGTTGTTAGAAGTGTATAGAGATCTAATATTATATGAATTTAAGTCTCCTTCAGGATAAATATTATATAATAAATTAATAGTTAAGTCTCTTTTTAAAGGAATTGATAAATTAGTTGAAAAATTATATGAAAATCCTGTTATTTCAGAACTACTATTAGTAAAAATTCCATAGTTTACCTCTTCAAACAAATTAAAACTTTCATAGTTAAATTTTCCAAAATTATAATTTAATGTAGCTCCAACTGATAAATACTTAATCAAAGGCAAGCCAATAGATAAGAAAGCTCTATTTATATTTCCGTCAGCTCCATAGAGTCTTGAACTTATTGAATTTGACATATTATATTCTTCTGTAGTTTGAAGATTAAAACCTACAGATGAATAAGGAAGTACCCCAAAACCAAAACCAAATTTTTTAACTGGAATTCCAATGGCAATGTAGTTTATATTTGCAGTATTAATATTATCTTTTGCAATACCATCAGATATAATTGTTGTTTTGTAAAAAGTCCCAATTAAATAATTAGTTGTTTTTAACTTAGCCAATGAGGCAGGATTATTTATATTAAATTCTATTGAATCAATTGCTGTATCAATCCCCCCCATGGATATACTAGAAACATTACCAAGAAAATTTAATTCCCCAAGTTCATTTTGAGAGTAAGGTGATCCAGTATTTGTTTGAGAGAAAACAAATGATGATAAAATTAAGAATGATACAATTAAAGGAAATTTTTTATTCAACTTCATTAAATTTTATAATATAGTTTAGACCCTGTGCTAAAAAATCTTGATCCGCAAAGATTGCATTTTTTATCTTATTTAACAAAAACATTGAGTCTCCCCCTGTTATGATCAAATTAAAAATAGGGTAACTATTTTCTATGTTTTTAATATATTCTTTTATTTCTCCAATAATTCCACTACAAACTCCAATATGGATTGACTCATTTGTGTCTGAACCTATAATTTTTTCAATATTTTGAAATTCTAATAATGGTAAGTTTGCAGTATGCTCTTTGAAACTTTTATATCTCATTAATATTCCTTGAGAAATTGCTCCTCCATGATAAATATTTTGAGAATCAACAAAGTCATAGGTTATACAGGTGCCAATATCAATGACTAGTGAGTTTTGCTTAGGATATTTATAAACAGCTGATGCAATTAGACCAATCCTATCTTGGCCCAAAGTAGTTTTAGACTTATAATTATTTTGGAAAGGTAATTTTAAATACTGATTAGATAGATCATGAAAACTTGAGTTTTTAAAAATCTCAGAAAGTTGTTCTCTATAACTTTTAGTTACAGAAGAGCATATAATATTGTCTATCTTATTGATGTCAATTAATTTTATAGATTCTATGAATATTTTTTCGTCTAAAATTTTTGTTTCAATAAGCTCATCTTTTTCAAATAAAAAAAATTTAACTGCAGTATTTCCTATATCTATTACTAAATTCATTCAAAAATTTTAATAAAATTACAGAAACATTTCAACACGGCTTTATTTAAAATTAATATATTTGCCTTTGCTTTATGGTACCTTAGCTCAGTTGGTAGAGCAAAGGACTGAAAATCCTTGTGTCCCTGGTTCGATTCCTGGAGGTACCACAAAAAATCCTCAGCATATGTTGAGGATTTTTTTGTATTTTGAAGCACCAAACTCTTATTTAAATTGACCTATTATATTGATCGACTTTATTTTAAAAAGAATAAGTTTTGGATGTTTAAGCTAATGGGAAGCTATACATTCAATAAAAATATTTTTGGATCTAGTGGTCTAGAGTTTTTTAAACTTCTTGGTACAGGTTCAAAAAATGGTTTTAGTATTTTTCCAGACTTTGCAAATTATGCTATAATATCATCTTGGAGTGATGATTCTGAAAGAAAGAAATTTTTAGAAAAAAATAAAATAATGACTACTGTTTTAAGTAAATGCCATGAAAGGATAGAAATTAAAATTGATCCTTATGATTATAAAGGCTCATGGAATAAAATTAATCCATTTAAAAATGATAGTAGTTATAAGGGTGGAAAAATTCTAATTATAACAAGAGCAAGAGTTAAATTTAAAAAAATATTAGAGTTTTTAATAAGTACTTCGAAGGCATCTCGATCAATTAAAAGTCATAGTGGTGCATTATATTATAAAGGTGTTGGTGAACTACCAATAATTGAGCAATCAACAATTAGTATTTGGGAGACTGAAGAAAAAATGAAGTTATATGCTTACAATAATTCAGATCACATGAAAATTATTACCAAGGCTAGAAAAAGAAGATGGTATTCTGAAGAGCTTTTTGTTAGATGTAATATAAAATATATTAAAAAAATTAATGAGTAAAAAAGTTATAATTATTGGATCTGGAATTGCTGGTCTTGCGTTATCTGTTAGGCTTAGAGTTAAAGGCTATGATGTTCATGTATTTGAAAAAAATGAATCTTATGGCGGAAAATTATCTGAATTCAAATTAGGTGAGTATAGATATGATTTTGGACCAAAATTATTTACTATGCCAGAACTGATAATTGACCTATTTAAAATTTCCAATCGCAACATTGATCATTATTTCAAGTACAAAAAAATTGAAGTTGGTTGTAAATATTTTTGGAATGATGGAAAAGTTTTCAACGCATTTTCTGATAAAAAAAAATTAATAAGAGAAATAGAATCAGAGTTTAACATAGACTCAAAAAGATTAAATAATTATTTAAAAAAGTCAAGAATAAAATTTGCATTAACAAAAACAATATTTTTAGAAAAGTCTCTGCATAAATTATCCACTTATTTTTCTTTATCTGCTTTAAAAGGTGTTTTAAACTTTTCTAGACTGGATATTTCAAAATCATTAAACCAATTAAATGAAGAGGCTTTTGATGATAAAAGATTGGTTCAATTGTTTAATAGATTTGCAACTTATAATGGATCTAACCCATATGTTACCTCAGGAATAATGTCAATGATACAGCATCTGGAGCATGATCTTGGAGTATTTATGCCATCAAATGGCTTGTCTGATATATCTAAGTCAATTTATAATTTAGCTAAAGATCTTGGAGTGGAGTTTAGTTTTAATTCAAGTATTAAAAAAATTATTACTCATAAAAATAAAGCCATTGGTGTAGAGGGAAATAGGCATAAGTATTTAGCTGATATCATTGTTTCAAATATGGATGTAAGTTTAACCTACAGTAAATTATTAAAAGGCTTTAAAAAACCTAGATATTTAAACAACTATGAACCCTCTAGTTCAGCAATTGTTTTTTATTGGAATATTAATAGGACCTTCAAGGAACTTGAATTACATAATGTTATATTTAGTGAAAATAATTCTAAAGAATTTGACTACATATTTAATAAAAAATTAGTTTATGAAGATCCTACTATATACATATGTCCAACTTCTAAAGTTGTTAAAAATGATGCGCCAAAAGGATCTGAAAATTGGTTTATTCTTATCAATTCGCCATATGATTCAGGACAAAACTGGGATGAAATTAAAAATAGTTTGAAACAAAATATCGTTAAAAAAATAAATCATACGTTAAACATATCAATAGAAAACCATATTGAAATGGAAGAAATATTTACTCCAAAAGATATAGAAATAAAGACTTTATCTCTATATGGATCTCTATATGGTAGCTCAAGTAATTCTCTAATGTCAGCATTTGTTAGACATCCGAACTTTTCGAAAAAAATCAAAAACTTATATTTTTGTGGAGGAAGTGTTCATCCTGGAGGTGGAATTCCACTATGTTTAAACTCAGCAAAAATAGTTTCTGACTTAATTAAATAGAATGATAGGGCTTTCCAACAATAAAGAATTTTTAAGATTATCAATATTTATTCTTTGGTTAATAAACGTCAGTGGATTCTTTGGAATTTTATCAGATCAAAAAGAATTTTTCCTATCTACCTCACCATATGTTCTTACATTAACTTTTTTATTATTGATTTTAAATCATGAATTATCTGACAAAAAATCAAAAATTGGGTTGATGCTAATTTTTACACTTGGTTTAATTACTGAGATTTTAGGAGTTAATTACGGTCTTTTTTTCGGGGAATATAGTTATGGAGCTAATCTTGGTCCAAAAATTTATGGAGTGCCATATGTAATAGGACTTAACTGGGTATTATTAATTATAGCGACGGGTAGTTTGTCTGATAAACTAATAAAAGGTAAAATAATAAATAAGATATTATTTGCTTCAATTCTAATGGTCTTACTTGACCTTTTAATTGAAAAAATTGCTCCAAAACTTGATTATTGGGAGTTTGTTATATCTCCGGTTCCTTTCTCAAATTATTTATGGTGGTTTATATTTTCAATTATTTTTCAATATATTTTTTTGAAAACAGTTAAAACCAAAGAGTATAAATTATCATCTAATATATTAGTCATTCAGTTTATATTTTTTGGCATGTTAGCTGTTTTTCTGTAGATTTATACTAAATAAATTATTCATGAAATACATATATTCAATTTTATTACTGGCTTTAATTACTAGTTGTAATATGCCAGCCGAAAATCAAGACAATACAGGTGAGCCTGAAGGTCCTCATACATCTTCTGAATGGCAGATATGGGCTTATTCAACTGCTGCTCCTGATTATATAGCTGCTGATGCTACAGTTTTTGATGGTCCCCCTGATATGGGAGGAAATCTTCTTAGACAAGGAAATAATGGTTGGACTTGCTTGCCTGCAAATCCTAGAGGTCAATCTGATCCGGAAAATGGATGGATTGATGCACACGAAGCTATGCCACTATGTGGGGATGCAGAAGTATTTAAATGGATTGGAGCTTATTTTGCCGGAGAAATTCCAGTAATGGATAAAGATGGTTACGCTTGGATGCTTCATGGTGATATGGGTGAGGATAATACTATGGCAGGAGTCATGACTCAGGAAGAATCTACACCAGGTCAATGGATTGAATCTGGACCGCATTTAATGAGAACGCCTGCTAACCCTTCTTCACTTGATGGGATGACTACTGATTTTGAATCAGGTGCTCCATATGTAATGTTTTCTGGAACTACATATGCTCATGTTATGTATCCAATGGCAGGTTATTACGATTATCAACCAGAATCTGCTCCTGAATAAAATTCCTATTACAATAAAAAAACCCTCAGATCTGAGGGTTTTTTTTTAAATATTGCATATTATAATTGTGATTTCATTAAATTTAATTAATGGAATATTTTTTAATTATATTTTCTCTTATTGGCTGTTTGTTTGGTCTTTATTTTTTCTTAAAAAAACAAATCGAGTCTAACTCTCAGGATAACAAAAAACAAATCGAGTCTAAACTTGATGATTTTGTTGAAGCATTTAAATTAGAATCTGCAAAAAATCTAGCTGATCAGATTAAAGATTCCAAACAAGATCAAAAAAATATGTCTGATGCGCTAGAGAATGTTACAAAAGAACTCCAGAAAATTAAAGGGACTAATGAACAAGTTTTAACTTTTGCAAATCAAATGAAAACTCTTGAAAAGATTCTTGGAAACCAAAAACAAAGAGGAATTTTAGGAGAAATTCAATTAGAAAATCTTTTAGCTAATGTATTACCTCCTGAACTTTTCCAAATGCAATATTCCTTCAGTAATAATGAAGCAGTAGACGCAATAATAAAAGTTGGAGAATTTATAATTCCTATCGATGCAAAGTTCTCTCTGGATAATTATAACAAAATGATAGAGGGAGATGAAACTGATACAGATAGGTTAAATGATCTTGAAAAAAAGTTTAAGAATGATATAAAGAATAGAATTGACGAAACATCAAAATATATTAGACCAAATGAAGGAACTGTGGACTATGCATACATGTTTATTCCTGCAGATGGTTTATATCAAGATTTACTTAATAATAAAGTTGGATCATTGAAAATAAATCAGAGAGATCTGGTTTCTTATGCATATCAAAAAAAAGTTATGATAGTTTCACCTATGAGTTTATTCCCTATGCTCCAAGTAACAAGTAAAGCCTTAAACAATATGAAAGTTGAAGAGTCAATTCAAGAGATTCAAATGAATATTGAGAAATTAGGTAATCATTTAAAAGCATATTTAACCTATCATGAAAAGTTAGGTAATAGTTTAAGTACAGTTGTAAATCATTATAATGTTAGTAACAAAGAATTTAAAAAAATTGATAAAGACATAACAAAGTTGACTTCTAACAAGTCTAATATCGAGATTACCAGTGAGAGTATTGAAAGACCTTTAGTTGAAGACTAAAAAAAAAGCCCTCCGATAGGAAAGCTTATTTAGTTGCCATTGGCAACACACAACATACAAATGTAATGTTTTTTATTAACTTGAGTTTTTGTAAAGTAAAAATCGACTAAAATATTTGATCCTAAATTTTGAATAACAAACCTTTTAATCTCTTATTAATGAAATGCTTCTATATTATTGCCTCTCTAATATTTGTCAATTGTTCAACGAATACAGTAAACTATGATCAAAAATTAGAAAATATTCCTTTTATACCCTTACCTCAAGTAATTGAAAGTTCAAATTTGTTTCTTTCTGTTAGTGAATTAAGTTCCATTCAAACAGAAATTAAATCTGAGAGAATTGAAGCTGCTCTTAAAGATTTCACAAATTTTTGGGAACAACAAACCTCTAATGAAATAGTTATTAATCCTAATTTAAATAATTCATTAAAATCTATACATTTAGACTTAGATTATAATTCAGAAACATCAAAAGAATTTTATCAGTTGGAAATTAATGAAAAAGGAATAATTATTAAATCAAATACTGAAGAAGGTTTATATAGAGGATTGACAACTCTAAAACAAGTAGTAATTTTTTCTTCTAAAACAAATAATATTAAAAGACTAGCAACTGGCACCATAAATGATTTTACAAATTATGAGTATCGAGGTGCGATGTTAGATGTAGCTAGGCACTTTTTTGATATTGATGATGTTAAACGTTATATCGATATATTAAGCTTATATAAATTTAACTTTCTTCACCTTCATCTTACTGATGATCAAGGTTGGCGAATAGAAATAAAAAAATGGCCTCAATTAACCGTTATTGGAGGAGCAAAAGAAGTAGGAGGCACAGATGGTGGATTCTTTACTCAGACTGAATATAAAGAACTAGTTAATTATGCGCATGAAAAGTTTATTACAATAATACCTGAAATTGATGTACCTGGACACACAAATGCTGCATTAGCTTCATATGCAGAATTAAATTGTAATGGTATAAGCCCTAATATTTATACTGGAATAGAAGTTGGATTTAGTTCACTTTGTGCACAAAAGAAAGTAACATATAAATTTTTAGAAGATGTAGTAGATGAAATTTCTCTTTTAACAAAAGGTCCGTATTTTCATGTTGGGGGTGATGAATCTTATGTAACTTCAGACGAAGATTTTATTCAAATAATTGATTCTGTTTTTTCATATGTTCAAAAGAATAATAAAACACCCATCACATGGGATAATAATGTTAAAACAGGAGAAATTAATCAATTATGGAATGAAGGAAGTGATTTTATGGCTATTAAAAAAAGTAAAAAAATAATCTATTCACCAGCCAGTAAAACATATCTTGATATGAAATATGATAGTTTAAGTAAATATGGTCTTTCCTGGGCTGGATATTCATCAGTTAGAAATGCATATGAATGGGATCCAAAAATTCTATCAACCAAATTAAATTTAAATGAAATTGAAATTCTAGGTATTGAAGCTCCTGTTTGGACAGAAACAGTTAGTTCTTTTGACGAATTATCTTATCTAGTCTTTCCAAGATTATTGGGTCATTCAGAAGTTGGGTGGACATCAAAAGACCTTAGAAAATGGGAGGATTACAATCAAAGATTAAAAAAACATAAAATACATTTAAAATCAATAAATATTGAGTCCCCATATTAAAAAGAGATGATTTGGAAAATTGTATTAAAGAATTATTTTATTTAAAAAAGTTTTTAAAATAATAAAGACATTTTATTCTGTCTGTAATTTCCTGTAAATAGTAAAAAAAGTGATAAAATTCGTCTGGAACCACAAGTTCAAACTATTATCGATAATAATATTAAGCTTTATTTTTTCAATTTTTACATTACAAAATCCTAAAATATTTTATGATTCTGATAGAATATTACAGTACGCTAATGATATAGAATTAGAAAAAAACAAAAATATAGATTCTAGTAATCTTTTTTTAGTTGGAGTCGAATTTAATAAAAATATTCAATTTGAAGATGTAATTAAACTTCAGTCATTACATAACGAGCTATTAGAAAATAAAAATATCAAATTAAGCCAGAGTGTTTTTAATGATATTTCATTATTAGATATAAATTTTTTAGCTCCTTTTGGAAGCAACAAAAAAATAGAAAACAAAGAAGATTTTGATGATTTCATTAAAAAAATAAAAAAGAGAGAAAGTTTATTTGTTTCAAAAGATCAAAAAAAAATATTTTATATAATTCTATTAAAATCTGATTTAGGAGAAGATTTTAATAAAAAGTTTATTACAAATCTTGAATATAAATTTAACACACTAAAAGCTTCATCTATTTATATCACAAGTCAAGTAAAAGGGGAGCTTTACATTAAGGATAAAGTTATTAAAGAGCTTCTTTATATCACTTTTTTTAGTGCTTTTTTATGTTGTGTGATACTTTGGTTTTTTTCTAGAAATATAAAATTTGTTTCCATTGTTATAATAAGTGTCTTGTTTAGTATTACTATAGGGTTCATGATATCTCAACTACTTTTTGGAGGAATTGAACTTGTGATGATTATTATGCCGGCTATATTGTTTATTGTTTGTATATCGGATTTTATGCATTTAGTTAATGAAAGTGATGATGCTAAAAAATCTAAACTTGAATATTTTAAATATCAGATCAATAATATTGGAAAACCTGTTGCTTTAACCTCAGTTACCACAGCAATAGGATTTTTAAGTTTTTGTTTTTCTAATGTTTTACCAATTTTAAGATTAGGTGTAATCACTACCATCGGAATCTTAATCTCTCTTTTTATTATTCTTGTAACTTATGCAATATGTATAGAGTTGAATCTACATATTATAAATGGTAAAAAATCATTAAATAAAAATATAGATAATCTGATTTCTAAATTTATTAAATTTCAAAATAGTAAAAAATCTATCCCGCTAATTTTACTAATGTCCTTTTTATGTCTTTTTGGAATAAATTATTTTGAAATTAATAATTATATAAATGACGAATTTAATAAGTCCTCTGATCTTTATAAAGAAATGCAGTTTTTCGATAAGAATTTCGGAGGCTACAAAGAAGTATCTTTTAATGTTGAAATAAAGGATGATTTAGAAATTGACAGTGTGATTAAATTTGAAAATGAAATAAAATCAATGGGATTCACAATTGATTATTCTCTTTTTGGATCATTTAAAAATTTAAAGTCTCTAAATGAAAATTATTTACAAGAACTGGAGGAGAAACAAATTAGCATAAAAAGTAGGATGCCTGATATTGGATCAAAAAAAAGTTTAGTTCTTGTGAATAAAATTAAGAAAGCAGCTAACGACTTAAATATCAAAATTCAAATAAAAGGAAATGGTTATCTGTTTGATAAACTAAGTGACAAAATTACATTGGAGATACTTTTTGGTTTGATGATTGCTGTTTTAACAATTTGTTTATTATTCTTGATTATTTCCAGTTTTAATTTTAAATATTTACTAATTATTCTAATTCCTAACACATTTCCAATTTTTGTTTGCATTGGAATAATGAGTCTAGGAAGCTTTTATTTTAGTTTATCTAATGCCTTTATTTTTGCAATTATATTTGGATTAATTGTTGATGATTCTATTCATATAATAACTTCTTATAGATTTAATATTCTTAGAGGTTTAAACAAGAAAGAAGCTATTGATAAATCTGTAAGAATTACTGGAAGAGCAGTTATTAAAACTACTATGATTATAATAGTAACATTAATTCCTCTTCTTTTTTCTGAGTTTAATTCAATAAGTCAATTAGGGTTACTAACTATAATTTCTGCAATAGTTGCTATTATTTTTGACTTAATATATTTACCAAAGTTGATTAGATATCTTTTATAAAAAAGAAACCCTCAGTAAAGAGGGTTTTTAAGCGGTCTGGACGGGACTCGAACCCGCGACCCCCTGCGTGACAGGCAGGTATTCTAACCAACTGAACTACCAGACCAAAACGGTTGCAAATATAATTATTTTGAGTTATAAAGCTGCATTAATTGCATCTTCGTAAGTTTTTTTTGGAGCTACTCCTACTTGTCTTGAAACAAGTTCACCATCTTTAAATAAAAGAACTGTTGGTATATTTCTAACACCATACTTTGCAGCAAATTCTTGATTAGCATCTACATCAACCTTTCCAACCAAAGCTTTTCCTTCAAAATCTTTACTTAATTCTTCCATAATTGGACCCACCATTCTACAAGGACCACACCATTCTGCCCAAAAATCAACAAGAACAGGCTTATCAGATTTTAGTACTTTTTCTTCAAAAATTGAATCATTCAACTCTAATGCCATAACTTATAATTTTAAGCAGCAAAATTAAGATTTTTTATTAAAAGAACTAAATTTTAAACTAATTTAATTTGTAATCAAACTCATTCTCTTCTAATGATAACAGGAGATCTTTTGTAATTGAGACCTTTGCTTCCTCTGATAACATATTTAATTTGAAATCATTTTTTGAATCATGAATATCAAAGTAAACTGGCTTAGAACCTTTATGTTTCGAAAATGTATCTTTTAATCTTTTAACCTCATTTTTATTAAAATTACTAGATTCAATTTTTAAGGTTATTTTTTTAGAACTCGAATCAATAATTCCGTCTAACAATTCCATATTTAAAAATTGAATTCTAGGATCTCCAACCCTACCTGTTTCGCGGTTAACCCACCCTTCTCTAATTGCTACTCTAAGTCTTAAAATTTTATTTTCTTCAAGCAAATGTTTATACTTTAAATAATCTTCTCCAAAAATTCTAAACTTATATTGATCATAAAAATCTTCAAAAGAGAAAACAGCAAATCCGTTGCCAGTCTTTGTTTGTAAATGTTCAACCTCATTAATTATTCCTCCAACATATAAATCTTTATTCAATAGAAGATTTAAATTATTTAATGATGATAAACCTGTGGATGTGAAATTCTTAATCTCTCTTGTAAAATCATCTAACGGATGAGCAGAAAGATATATTCCAACAACTTCTCTTTCCTTTTTGAGTCTTTCTAGATTTATCCATTCTTCACAATCCGGAATTGAAAGGTCAGATTCTATTTCAATTGCCCCTTCTCCAAATAAACTAATCTGAGATGAATTTATTGTCTCTTGATACTTTGCTCCATGCTTAATAGCCTTTTCTAAAAAACTATTACCATCATTATCTATGCTGAAGTATTGAGCTCTTTTATTATTAAATGAGTCAAACCCACCAGCAAAGACAAGATTTTCAAAAGTCTTCTTATTTGCTAATCTTAGATCAATTCTTTTCGCAAAATCATATATATCTTTATATATTCCATCTTTTCTATTTTCTACAATTGTTTCAACGGCTCCTTTCCCTACCCCTTTAATTGCACCCATTCCAAATCTAATTGCCTTGCTTGCATTTACATTAAACTTATAATAAGATTCATTTATGTCTGGACCTAAAACCTTTATTCCCATTCTTTTACACTCTTCCATAAAAAAAGTTACCTGTTTAATGTCATTCATATTATTTGAAAGAACTGCAGCCATATATTCAGATGGATAATTTGCTTTTAAATAAGCAGTCTGATAACCTATGAATGCATAACATGTAGAGTGAGATTTATTAAATGCATAAGATGCAAAAGCTTCCCAATCCTTCCATATTTTTTCTAGTACTTCAATACTGTACCCATTCTCTTGTCCTCCTGTCATGAATTTTGGCTTTAATTTTTGAATCAAAGAAAATATTTTTTTTCCCATTGCTTTTCTCAGAAGGTCAGCATCACCTTTAGAAAAACCAGCAATTTTTTGAGATAATAACATAACCTGTTCTTGGTATACGGTAATTCCATATGTTTCTTTGAGGAATTCTTCCATCTCTGGAATATCATATGCAATAGGTTCGGAACCATTTTTTCTAGAAATAAATGAAGGTATGTATTCTAAAGGACCAGGCCTATATAATGCATTCATTGCTATAAGGTCATTAAAGTCTGAAGGCTTAAGATCCTTAAGGTACTTTTGCATTCCAAGTGATTCGTATTGGAAAATTCCTACTGTTTCTCCTTTTTGAAATAATTTGTAAGTTTTCTTATCATTCAATGGAAATTCCTCTGGGTACAATTGAACATCATATTTATATTTAATAAGCTTAACAGTATCTTTTATGATAGTTAGTGTTTTTAGTCCTAAAAAATCCATTTTTAGAAGACCTGCATCTTCAACTACTGAATTATCAAACTGTGTTACATAAAACTCTGAATCCTTTGCTTTAGTAATTGGCACAAATTCTGAAATATCACTTGGTGTAATAATTACTCCACAAGCATGTATACCTGTATTTCTAAGTGACCCCTCTAACAGACTTGCTTGCTTTAAGGTCTGTGCTGAAAGGTCTTTTGAATTATAAAGTTTCTTTAATTCACTAACTCTACTAAACTCATCTGTTCTTAACTCAGATTTTAAATCTATATCTTTCTTAGAAAAGATTTCATCTAATTTCATGTTTGGAACCAATTTCGAAATGCGGTCAACTTCAGATAAGGATAAATCAAGGACTCTACCAGTATCTCTGATCGATGATTTAGCAGCCATTCGTCCATAAGTAATAATTTGAGCAACCTGTTGAGAGCCATATTTATCAACAACATATTCAATAACTTTATTTCTCCCCTCATCATCAAAATCAATATCAATATCTGGAAGACTAACTCTATCTGGATTTAAAAATCTCTCAAAAAGCAAATTATATTTTATTGGATCTATACTGGTTATTCCTAGAGCAAATGCCACAACTGAACCAGCGGCAGATCCTCTTCCAGGACCCACTGATACGCCCATTTTTCTTGCAGCATTAATAAAGTCTTGAACAATTAAAAAATATCCAGGATACCCAGTTTTAGCAATAACATCTAATTCAAAATAAATCCTTTCTTCAAGATCTTCATCTATCTCTTTATATTTTATTTTTGCACCCTCTAGGGTTAAATGTTTTAAATATAGATTTTGCCCTTTTTGATTATCAAAATCATTTTTTTGAATAAATTTTTGTGGAATATTAAAATCTGGGAGTAGAACCTCTCTAGCAAGATCAAAAGTCTCAACTTTGTCTATAATTTCAGAAATATTATAAATACTCTCTGGTATATCACTAAATAGTTTAAACATATCAGTTTTTGGTTTATACCAGTATTCTTCATTTGGTAAACCATACCTGTAACCTCTTCCTCTTCCTATTGGGACTGATTGTTTTTCTCCATCCCTTACACATAATAGAATATCATGTGCGTTAGCTTCAGATTGTTTTGTGTAAAAAGTGTTATTAGTTGCAATAAGCTTAATACCATATTTTTTACTAAACTCATTAATTATTGGAAAAACATAGTCTTCGCTTTCTTGTTTATGTCTTTGAATTTCAAGATAAAAATCTGATCCAAATGTATCCTTCCACCAAATTAAAGATTCTTCAGCTTTTTCTTCACCTTGATTTAAAATTCTTGAAGAAATCTCGCCCCTTAATCCGCCAGATAATACAATGATATCATCAGAATACTCCTTAAGTAAATTTTTATCTATTCTTGGTAGATAATAAAAACCTTCGATGTTTGCAATTGAGCTAAGCTTTGAAATATTTCTAAACCCATTTTTATTTTTTGCTAAAAAAATCATTTGGTATCCATCGTCTCGATTTGACTTATCTTTATGATCTTCACATACATTTAATTCACATCCAACAATTGGTTTTATATATTTTTGACCATCTTCAAGGTTTTCATTGTAATTTTTAATTGTTTTTATAAAGTGAAAAGCACCCATAAGATTTGACTTATCAGTTATAGCAACTGCATCATGAGAATATTCTATTGAGTATTTTAATAAATCTGAAATTTTGGACGTTGATTGTAAAATTGAAAATTGAGTATATGAATGTAAATGACCAAACTTAAATTCTTGCTCTGTAACCTCAGAAAAAACTTTTGACTCAACTTTTTCTGATTCTAAACTTTGTTTTAATAGTCTTGATTCCTTAAATAAATCAATATGTTTTATGTCATGAACTCGAGCTTTATTTATATCAATATCTTTTAAATTATTTAAAATTTCTAAATCACCTGAAATAGAAACAGGATGAATTTTCTGTTCTTTTAATAATTTAAATAAACACAAAGCGGTCGCCTCAACATCAGCTGAAGCATTGTGAGCTGAGTCAAACTTCTCATTAAATAAGTGACTATATAGCTCCATTAATGTTGGTAATTTGTACTTTCTACCTCTTCCTCCAGTGAGCATACAGATCCCTGCAGTTTCTTCAGTACATGTATCTATTTTTGGAAAATCTTGAAGTGGATTAGTTCCATTAATTCTTAGATATTCAGAACCTAAAATCTTTTCATCAAAATTTAAATTATGGCCACATATAAATTTTGATTTATTTAAATCATCTTGAAATTTTTCCAATACAAAAGTAATCTCAACACCATTTTTTTTTGCTAGCTGAGTTGAAATTCCATGGATTTTTTCTGAATCAAATGGAATTGAAAATCCTTCAGGATGAACAATATAACTTTGATTTGATATACAATTACCATTTAAGTCATGAACTTGCCATGCTACTTGAATTGCCCTTGGCCAATTTTCAAAATCAGTTAACGGTGCACTCCATTTTTTTGGAAGACCAGTAGTTTCTGTATCAAAAATTAAAAACATTTAGGAATAGTTTCAATTACTAATTTAATATTTTATCTTGGATTCGTTTTCAATAGTTATCAATAGTTTTTAATGAAAAAAAATATAGAAACTTATACTATTACTGCTGCATTACCATATGCTAATGGACCTATTCATATTGGGCATTTAGCAGGTGTTTATATCCCAGCTGACATATATGCTAGGTATAAAAGACTAACCAATAATGATGTAGCATTTATATGTGGAAGTGATGAGCACGGTGTTGCAATATCTCTAGCTTCGAAAAAAGCATCCATAAGCCCAAAAGAATTAATTGATAAATATGATGAAATAATAAAATCTTCATTTGAAAAATTTGGAATTTCATTTGATAATTATTCCAGAACATCAAGAAAAATTCATCATGATACATCAATAGATTTATTTAATCTTTTGAAAGAAAAAAATCTTTTTTCATTGAAAGAATCAGAGCAGTATTATGATACAGAAGAGAATCAATTTTTAGCAGACAGGTATATTATTGGTACATGTCCATGCGGAAAATTTGATGAAGCATATGGTGATCAATGTGAAAAATGTGGTGCGACTTTGAGTCCTGATGAATTGGTCAATCCTAGATCAGCTATTTCAGATTCAAAACCGATACTAAAACAGACTAAACATTATTATATTAAACTTGATGAATTTGAAGAATTTATTAGAGAATGGATAACTGTTGAAAATAAAGAAAAATGGAAAACAAATGTTGTTGGACAAGTTAAATCCTGGCTGGATAGTGGACTAAAACCAAGAGCTGTTACAAGAGACTTAGATTGGGGTATTCCTGTAAAGGTTGACGATGAAAATGGAAAAGTTTTATATGTATGGTTTGAGGCCCCTATAGGATATATATCCTCAACAAAAGAATGGGCAGAAAATAATAATAAAGATTGGAAGAAATATTGGAAAAACTCCAAAACTAATCTAATCCATTTTATTGGAAAAGATAATATTGTATTTCATTGTATCATTTTTCCAATAATGTTAAAAATGTTTGGAGATTATATATTACCTAAAAATGTACCAGCTAATGAATTTCTCAATCTCGAGGGTCAAAAAATTTCTACATCAAGAAACTGGGCAGTATGGCTTCATGAATATTTAATTGAATTTCCTAATATGCAGGATGTACTTAGATATGTTTTAACATCTACCTGCCCTGAAACAAAAGATAATGATTTCACATGGAAAGAATTTCAAACAAGAAATAATAGTGAGCTAGTTGCAATTTATGGCAACTACACTAACAGAGTACTGTCTTTAATAGATAAATATTATGAAGGTAAAATACCAACCCCTGAGAACAGAAATGATAAAGATTACGAAATCCTCAATGAAGTAATTTCTAAAAAAAATGATATTGAATCAAATCTAAATCAATTTAAATTTAGAGAAGCGTTAAAAAGTCTTATTAATATAGCTAGGATAGGTAATAAATTTCTTGCAGATACTGAGCCATGGAAAATAAAAAATGAAAATCCAGAACGAGTTGAACAGATTTTAAAAACTTCTTTTGAAATCGTTTCATACCTAGCAGTTCTATCTGAACCATTTATTCCTTATACATCTAAAAAGCTTAAAAAAATGATTGGGATAAATAAATCAGAATGGTCTGATCTTGATAATTTAGGTGATAAAATAGATTTTAGTTTTACAATTACTAATAAAGAAATGTTATTTAGAAGAATAGAAGATTCTGAAATTGAATTTCAAATTAATAAATTAAAAAACCATCTTTAACTTATTAAATTTTCATTTAGGATTGTGATGATAGTATTTATTAAATAATTGTAAAATTTGAATATTTTATCTAGTTCCTCGAGACCCTTTTCTTTATCCCAATCATTTATATTTAGATTTGTTTTTTGTATTTGAATATTTAGGAGTTTTATTCTTCCCTTAATTTCAGGCCTATCGTTATATAATAGAAATTCTGAACTAGATATTTGATCTGATGAATTACTTAGAGTATTTAATATTTCCGTTATATAATTAAAATCATTTTCAAGATATCCCGAAATAGAATTTGCTGTAGACAGAATATTATATTCTAGTCGAATTAATTCAGACCAATCGTCAAGATTATTTTCTTTTTTGAATTCTTCTTCCAGTACAAGCGGGACTTCAAAAATTGCCTCAATTATCTTCTGCGAATTATCTTCTAAATCAGAGTTAAAATTTGGAGTTTGATTACAAGATGTAATTAGAATTATAATTAATAAAAATTTATTATCTAAAAACCCTCTCATAATTGAACTAAATCTACGATATTTTATACTTTTATCATTCAATATTTTAAATATGAGTAAATCATTTGTTGTATTTATAGTTATTCTCTCAATGTTTGTAGTTTTAGGTTCTATCCTTTACGACTACATCACAACTAAAAATGACTAAAAAAATTATAATTATTGGATCTGGATTTTCTTCAATTTCTGCTGCAACATATCTAGCAGACAAAGGATATGATGTAACCATCTTGGAAAAGAATAAGTCTTTTGGTGGGCGAGCCAGAAAATTTGAAGCAAATGGATTTACATTTGATATGGGTCCATCATGGTATTGGATGCCAGATGTATTTGAAAAATATTTTAATGATTTTGATAGATCTGTTAATGATTACTATAAACTTAAAAAATTAGATCCTGCATATAGAGTATACTTTGGAAAAAATGATTTTATTGAGATAGAAGATAGTCTCGAAAAGATTAGTAAAACTTTTGAAAAAGTTGAGAAAGGTGCATCAAAAAAACTTTTAAAATTTATGACCGAGGCAAAAAATAATTATTCGGTTGCTATGGAAAAAGTCGTTTATAAACCTGGTAAATCAATTTTAGAGTTAGTCACTCCTGGAACTATTAAAAGGTTAAGATACTTTACAACTAATATTAAATCTGAAGTTAGTAGGTATTTTAAAAATAATAAGCTTCGTCAAATAATGGAATTTCCTGTATTATTTCTAGGTGCAAAACCAGAAAATACTCCTGCTTTTTATAATATAATGAATCATGCTGATTTAGGCCTTGGTACTTGGTTTCCAGAAAAAGGAGGCATGCATAAAATTGTCGAGTCAATGATTAAACTTGCAAAAGAAAAAGGTGTAAAATTTAAATTAGATCATAATGTTGACGAGATAATAGTTAGTGAGAAGAGAATTAAAGGTGTTATTTCAAATGGCATAGAATTCCATAGTGATATTGTTATTAGTGGGGCGGATTATCATCATACAGAGTCACTTATTCCTAATAATCTAAAGAATTATAATGATTCATTTTGGGATAAAAAGGTTTTTGCACCCTCCTCATTACTTTTTTACATTGGATTAGATAGAAAAATAAATAACTTAACTCATCATAATCTTTTTTTTGATGTTGACTTTAATAAACATGCTTCTGATATATACGATAACCCTAAATGGCCTGAATCTCCACTTTTCTATCTAAATTTTCCATCATTATCAGATAAAAGTATGGCTCCTGATGGCTGTGAGAATTGTTTTATATTAATTCCAATCGCTCCAGATATAGAGGACAATGAAGAAATAAGGGATAAATATTTAAAACTTATACTTAAAAGAATCGAGAATATTTCAGGTGAAAAAATCGTCGATAATATTATTTACAAAAAATCGTTTTGTATTAAAGATTTTATTGATGATTATAACTCATATAAAGGAAATGCATATGGTCTAGCTAATACATTATTTCAAACTTCTATTTTCAAACCAAAGATGAAAAGTAAAAAAATAAAAGGATTATATTTCACAGGTCAGCTTACAGTACCTGGACCAGGAGTTCCACCCTCTTTAATATCTGGAAAAATTGTGTCTAATGAAGTTATAAAGGATTACCCGAATCAATAAACTCATTTGTCTCTATTATATTCAAAACTATATCTCTTAGTATTCTTTCTAATTCTTTAGTTGACAATATTGAATGGTTTTTCACAAAATGAAATGGTAAACTTCTTTCTCTTAGCGAACAAATTCCAACATCTTTTATTTCTTTATCTCCATAATTACTTTTTACTATAAATCTATAGAATAGTAATTGTAAAAGATAAGAGTACCTAAAATCTGTACTAATTTTATCTAAGTTTTTTATATCTAAAACTCCCTTCTTAACTATTCCAGATTTATAGTCTATTACTCTCAATTCTCCATTAAATAAATCAACTCTATCTATGATTCCTTTTAGTCTTACATTAAGCTTATTTACTAGAATATTAGTAGATAGGTTTTCTTCTAAAGAAATGATTTTAATTTTGGCTTTTTGATTTTTTATTTGATCTAACTCATAATTAAGTGTATTAGTAATATACTCTTTTAATACTTCTAAAAATATTAGATTTTTCCCTTTTGGCTCCTTAGAATACAAACCTACAAATGAATTTAATGACTCACTCTCTAGTTTCTTTTTCATCTCATTAACATGATTAATTTGAAGATTAACTCCTACGTAGGGTTTATAAAGTTTTTCAATGACTTTGTGAATAAGAGTCCCTTGATCCATGTAATTTAAATACTTAGATTCTTCATAATCATTTATCCCAAGTATTTTTTGTTCATAAAATAAGTATGGGTTTTTTATAAATAAATTTATAGTAGAAGCTGATATTCCATCTTTTAAAATTTTTTTAAGCCTGTTTTTTATTAAATCATCATTAGAAATATTTGCTCGTTCATTTTTTACTGGAATTATTCTTTGTTCAATTACTTTTCTATTACACATTTGAGAGAAATTGTTTAGAGATTCTAATTGTTTAATATATCTACTTTCTTCCCCGCTGATAAAGGAGTTTAAATTAGAATCATAAATTAAGTGAACTTCTTTTGATGAGTTAATTAACTTGTAGAATATTTTAGAAATTTTATTTTCTTGCTCAAATTGAGACATTTTATCAAATTCTTCTTTTTGTGAAGTTGATAAATATCCATCTTTAACATCAATTGAAGGGAAAAAACCTTCATTCATGTTTGAAATTAAAACATTGTCGTAGTTTAAAATCTTTGAATCAAGAATATGATGATTTGAAGTAAAGTTTAAATTATTGTCATTATCAAAAAAGTTAACTAGACTAGCTAATCTATTATTTGCAAAATAAACATAGACTTTTGCAGACTTTTTTTTCCTATAAATTTTAGATAGAGTATCAGATATGTACCTTGCTTGATTAGCATTTTTTGAAGTTGATATTATATTAATTTTCTTAGATTTTTGGTCATTTGTATTTAAATTATGTTTATCAAGAGTAATCTGATTTTTAGTTTTTTTACCTATTGTTAGTTTTTCTAATTCTAACTTATGATTTAAATAGTCTTGAATTATACTTGAGAATGTTAAAACATTAGAATTAGTTCTTTTTGAAATAATATAAAGCTCTTTTTCTGCCCTTGTAAATGCAACATAAAGAAGATTAATTGAATCTAAATAGTTATTTAGTTCACTACTCTCATATATTTCTTTAGTATCATCTCCCATATACAAAAGATTTTTAGATTTTCTAATCAAAGACCACTTTAGGTCCTCAATGCTTTCAAAAGGTTGATAGAGCCAGATTGGATCTGATAAATTACTCTCATCAACTTTGTCATCATATATTGGAATAATTACTGCTGGAAATTCAAGGCCCTTGGATTTATGAATTGTAGATATTAAAATTGAATCTTGATTTTCAGATATACTTAAATTTATCTTTTCAGATTTTTTTTTCCAATACTTTAGATATTCTTTTATCGAATCCTCATTGTTTTCAAGAAACTCAAAAACATTATCAACTATTGCAATAATATATGGATCGTTAATATCAATTTGAAAAATATTTATACAGTATTTTATTGCATCTAGAATATCTAAAGACTTAAAGTATTTATATTCAAACTTTGAATTATTAGAAATTTTTAAAAAAAACTTATTGATTTCTAACTTTCCTAAATTACTAAATAGACATTGATTAATATTTTCATATTTATTTTTAAAATAATTCTGATTAAACAAGAACTTTATTACTCTCTTTCTTTCAGCATAATCCTCATCGTTTAAGCTCAGTTTAAGAATTGAAATAATAAACTGAACATTATCTGAATTATTAATTTGAAGAATATCATTGGAAATCAATGTAAATTTTAAATTATTTATATTCTCAATTAATTCTCTTGCATACCTATTCTTTCTAACTAAAATTGTTATTTCAGATTGAGAGAATCCTCGACCTAACAGATCTAAGATCTGATGTTCAATTTTAGAATAAAAATTATTATTTTCAGATAAATCAACAGATACATATCCTTGATTTTTTTTATTAGATTCTTGTTTAAAATTTAAGTCCATTGAATTGTATATATCAATGTTTAATTTGTTTGATAAAAAGTTGAAAAAATCTGAATTAAAATCAACAATTTGTTTAGAACTTCTGAAATTAATATCTGTTTTCTCAATTACTGGCTTAAAATGAAAAGGGTTTTGGTGGCCATATATTAAATTAATAAACTGATTAAACTTACTTCCTCTCCATCTGTATATTGATTGTTTTGGGTCTCCAACTATTAAAAGTGAACCTTTTAATCCATCATGAGATTCGCTATGTATTGAGTTTGATATTAAAGGAATTAAATTTTTCCATTGAAGCTCAGAGGTGTCTTGAAATTCATCAATAAAGAAATCTACATACTTAGATCCCAATTTTTCATAAATATATGGTGCATCATTAGATCTAATCAAGAAATTAAGTTGTGAGTTAAATTTAGATATTAACCTAGTTTTATTATCACTTTGTATTTGTTCAATTTTCTCATCAATTCTTGAGATAAGCGATAAAGAAGGGAGATAAATTAGAGTTGAATTTATCTTGTAAAGATCTAAAACTAATTTTTTTATCTCTAAATAGTTAATAAGTAACTCTTTTCTAATTCTTTCAATACTTTCTACTTTACTTTTTTCTAAATTCTTATTGTAAAGTTTAGATATACCTTGAAGGGAGTTTTCAATTGATTCTTTAATAAAGAATTTTTGATCTGAAATTAGATTTTTCAAATAACCAGTAAAGTATCCACCACTAAAATCATCATCATTAATACCATTGGTATATATTAACTCAAATGTACTTTTTACCAAATCATAAATGTTTGACTTGTTTTGATTGTATAATTCTAAAATTTGCTTTCTAAAATTTGTAAATAAATAAGGATTTAATTTCTTGAAATATTTAACCTGGTCTAGATTTGTTTCCTTATCAATAAATAATCCAAAATCATTTAAATCATAAGTTATATCCCAACTTTTATTAATTGATAATTTAAACTTTGCGAATTCAATGAGTAATTCCTTTAATTCGATATCATTATCAATATCTATTATTAATTCATCAATTGCTTCCTCTAAATAATTTGAATTATCAAGTTCAATAAGAAATTCATTCTTAGATTCTGATTCTTCAGTAATGCTCCTAATTATATTGTTTGTAAAACTATCAATTGTGATTACATTAAAATTGGAATAATTTTGAAAAATTTTTTCTAAGATATTAGATGACTTTTGTTTTATATATGAATTATTAAGCCCTGTTTTATCTATAATTATATCTTCAATAATTTTATTTCTTCGAAACTTTAAATCAATTAAATAAGCTAATATCCTATCTTTCATTTCTACAGAAGCCTTATTCGTAAATGTTAAAGCAAGCATTGACTTAAAATGATCATCATCCTTATTTTGTAAAAGCTTTGAAATAAATTCAATTGCTAGATTGAAAGTCTTTCCAGATCCTGCAGATGAATTTATAATTTTAAATGAGTAGTCCATATTTAATGTTGAAACTTAGTAAAATAATCCTAATTTTGTAAAAAAAAATTATGGCTTTTGAATTACCTAAATTAAATTATGCTTTTGATGCATTAGAACCAAACATAGATGCAAAAACTATGGAAATTCATTATGGAAAACATCATAATGGTTATACAAACAATCTTAATAACATAATATCTGGAACAGAAAATGAGAATAAAAGTATTGAAGAAATACTTCAATCATTGAATCTTGAAAATAAAGGACTAAGAAATAATGGTGGAGGCTACTTCAATCATAATCTTTTTTGGCAGATAATGGGCCCTAACGGCGGAGGATCACCAACATCAGAGATATCAGATTCAATAAATTCCCAGTTTGAATCATTTGAAAATTTTAAGGCTGAGTTTAGCAAGGCTGCTTCAACTAGATTTGGTTCTGGATGGGCATGGTTATGTGCTCACGAAAATGGTAATCTTGAAATATGTTCAACTGCAAATCAAGATAATCCCATAATGCCAAATGGATGTGGAGGTAATCCCATTTTATGTTTGGATGTCTGGGAACATGCTTACTATCTAAATTACCAAAACAGAAGGCCTGATTATATAGAGGCATTTTTTAATGTGATAAATTGGGAAGAGGTAAATAGAATATTTTTAAATAAATAAAAAAAGGGGATAAATCCCCTTTTTTGCCCCAAATCTTACCATGAACTTAACCTACTTATGTTCTGGTGATTCTAATTTAGAATAATTTTTTTATAAATAAAACTTATTTAGAAATTATTTTTTATTATATGGGTTAATAAGCTCTAGCTGATTTACCTTCAACAAAATTTATGAAGGCCTGATTAACAACCTTATTTCCTCCAGGTGTTGGATAATTTCCTGTAAAATACCAGTCTCCTCTATGTCTTTTACATGCTCTGTGAAGATTTTCAACTTTTTGAAAAATTATATCTAACTTAACCTCTGAGCTCTTATCAATAAGCATCTCTGACATTTTTGAAGATATCTGTTCAGGAGAAAAATCATTATAAACCTCCTTTACATGATTTTTTTTGAACACGCCTGACTCGATTGAAGCTTTACACTTTTTATAAGTAGATTCAACAACAGAATCAAATGTTCCTCTATCCTTGTGAAGCTCAATTACAGCTTTAAAAGCTATAAAATCCTCAATTTTCGCCATGTCGATTCCATAACAATCTGGAAATCTAATTTGTGGAGCACTTGATACTATTACTATTTTTTTTGGATTTAATCTAAATAACATTTTAAGAATGCTCTCTTTTAAAGTAGTTCCTCTTACAATGCTATCATCAATAATTACAAGATTATCAGTTGGTTTTATTATTCCATATGTTATGTCATATACATGGGCAACTAAGTCCTCTCTTCCCTTATCCTCAGATATGAAAGTTCTTAATTTTGCATCTTTAACAGCAATCTTTTCTATTCTAGGGTTATGTTTTTTTGCCTTTTCAACTAGTCCATAAAAAGATGTTTCAGCTGTATTTGGAATAAACGAGAAAACTGTATTTAAATAATCCTTTTTGATAGACTCTTCAATTTGAGACATTAATAGACTCCCAAGCATTTTCCTTTCTTTGTAAATATCAGCATCTGAACCTCTAGAGAAATAAATTCTTTCAAATGAGCAAGATTTATTGACTTTAGGTTTTAATATTTCCTTAATATAGGTTCTTCCACTTTTTTTTATAATCAGAGCATTTCCTCTGGGAACTTCATTTATTTCAGAATATGAAACATTAAAAACTGTTTGGATTGCAGGTCTTTCTGATGCAACCACAACAACCTCATCGTCTTCATAAAAATAGGCTGGTCTAATACCGTGAGGATCTCTTAGTACAAATGAGTCACCATGACCAATCATTCCAGCAATTGCATATCCGCCATCCCACTTTTTTGACGATTTTTTTAATATTTTTTCAATATTCAGATCCCTTTCAATTAATGGAGGCATTTCAGACTTTGAGACTCCTTTTTTCTTCAGCTTATTATATCCAGATATAACCTCCGAGTCTAAAAAATGTCCAATTTTCTCCATTATGGTAATTGTGTCAGATTGTTCTCTTGGATGTTGACCTAGTTTAACTAAACTTTGAAATAACTCATCAGTATTTGTCATATTAAAGTTACCAGCTAAAATCAAGTTTCTATTCATCCAATTATTTTGCCTCATCATAGGCTGGACATAGTCTATTGAATTTTTACCATATGTTCCATATCTAACGTGCCCTAACATTACCTGCCCTATAAATGGTGTATTATCATAAAATAAATTTGAACCTTTTATAATTTTTTCAGACTTAACAAATGAGTTAATTTTTTTATTGATTTTCTTAAAAATCGAATGAATTGCTTGTTGCTCAAATGACCTTACTCTATAAAAATATTTTTGACCTGGATTTAAGTCAAACTTAATACTAGCATATCCTGCCCCATCTTGACCTCTGTTTTTTTGCTTTTCCATCATTAAAAACATCTTATCAACACCATACATGTGTGAACCATATTTTTGAGTGTAAAAGTCCAGTGGTTTCTTTAGATGAATTAATGAAATTCCACATTCATGTTTTAATTGATCGCTCACCTATTATAATTTATTGATTCTATTTTCAATGTCATTCATTGACAAATTTAATAAGTTTTTTGTTCCCATGTCTTCAACATTAAATGATGCTAGGGAAGTTCCATAATTAATAGCTGATTTAATAGATTCAAATGAAATTTCTTTAGACTGAGCTAGGAACCCTGCTATTCCTCCTATGAAGCAGTCTCCTGCACCCGTTGGGTCAATTACTTTCCTTACTTTATAAGCATTAGAAATAAATCTTTTTTCATAATTAAATAGTTCTGCTCCATATTCTCCTTTTTTAATTATTACAAAGCCTGGCCCCATAGAATGAAGAACTTTTGCTGCTTGAGCTAAGTCTTTTTGACCAGTTATCATATAAGATTCTTCATCATTTATTGAAATAATATCAACTTTTGAAATAACATCCTTAACAGTGTCCCAAAAATTTTCAATCCAATAATTCATAGTATCTAAGATAACAGCTTGAGGTTTGTTTTTTAATTGATTTATTGCAGAAAGTTGAATTTCAGGATGAAGATTACCTAATAACAATATATCTGGGCTTAATTTTGATTTAGGAATTATGGGATTAAATGAAGCCATTACATTTAACTCTGTCTTTGTTGTAATTCTTTGACTAAAATTATCAGTATAAATACAACTCCAATAAAATGTTTTATCATTCTTTTCAATTTTAACGCCGGATATATCAACACCACAAGATTCAAGAAGTTTTAAATCTTGATTTTTAAAATCATTTCCAACAACTGATATTATAGATGAATTATTAATGAAATGTTTAATAGACAAACATATGTAAGTTCCTGCACCTCCAAGAATATTATCAACCTTGTTTTCTTGGGTTTCAATTCCATCATATGCTAATGAGGCAACAATAAGTAGAGATTTTCTTGACATTTAATTAGTTTTAATTGTTATATCCTATATCATCGATAAGATTTGAGTTCCTGGCAGCAAGATTAGCTAAAAAATCACACCTTTCATTGTAAAAATCATTACTATGACCTTTAACCCAGAAAAATTTAACATTATGATTATTGTAAATCTCTAAAAATCTTTTCCAGAGATCAGAGTTTTTTTTGTTTTTAAAATCTTTTTTTACCCAATCAAATAGCCACCCTTTTTCGACAGCATCTGAAACATATTTAGAGTCAGTAAAAACTTTAACTTCTGAATTTTTTATTTTTAATTTTTCTAGTGCAATTATTACTGCAAGTAATTCCATTCTATTATTAGTAGTTAATTTAAATCCTTGACTAAACTCTTTTTTATAATTTTCATTCTCAATTAACATTACAATTCCATAACCTCCAGGACCTGGGTTTCCAATTGATGAACCATCAGTGTAAATTTTAATTAACCTATTCATTTAATAATGATTGTATAACTTGTGGATAGAACTCATATTCTAAAATATGTATTTTTTTCTCAACTGTCTTTGCAGTATCATCTCTATTTAGTTGAATTTTTTTTTGAAAAATTATCTCTCCAGAATCATAATTTTCAGAAACATAATGGATAGAAATTCCAGTTTCAATTTCATTGTTTTCTATAACTTTATTATGAATTATTGAACCATACATTCCTCTACCACCATACTTCGGTAAAAGAGAAGGATGAATATTTACAATTTTTTTATTAAAATAGTTAATAAATGATGGGGGAATTTTTTTTAAGAAACCTGCTAAAACAATTAAGTTTGGGTTGATAAGCTTTAGTTCATCAAAAACTTTAGTTGAAAGCTCATCATTTGAAAAATTTGAAACTTTAATTCCTGAATCTAAAGAATATTTTAGGAAAGGTGAGTTCTTATTATTGCAATAAACATTCGAGACTTTAATGTCACTAGACTTACTAAAATAATTTATAATATTTATTGCGTTTGATCCTTTACCTGAAATGAAAAGTATGATTTTTTTTTTCATAATTATGACACATTTCAATAAGTTTGAAAAAAACTTTTTATTTAACAAATAAAGGTATATTTTCGATTTAAAGACGAGTTTTGATAAAAGTTTTTTAATTTTGTCAACTAAACTCATAAATAAAAATATTATGTCAGATATTTCTTCAAGAGTAAAAGCAATAATAGTGGATAAGTTAGGAGTCGATGAGAACGAAGTTGTTTCAGAGGCTAGTTTTACAAATGATTTAGGAGCTGATTCTCTAGATACAGTAGAACTTATTATGGAATTTGAAAAAGAATTCGATATCCAAATTCCTGATGATCAAGCAGAAAATATTGTTTCTGTAGGACAGGCTATTGAGTTTATAGAAAAATCAAAATAAAATATAGTTAATGACTTCAAGAAGAGTTGTAGTTACTGGAATGGGAGCTTTAACTCCAATTGGTAATGACTTAAATTCCTATTGGAATGGTCTTATTAGTGGAACCTCTGGCTGTGCTAACATTAAACAATTTGATGCCTCAAATTTTAAGACAAAGTTTGCTTGTGAATTAAAAGATTATGATCCTGCCAATCATTTTGAAAGAAAAGAATTTAGAAGATATGATAAGTTCTCGCAATATGGAATTGTTGCCGCTTCAGAAGCTGTTCAAGATTCTCAACTTATTGAATCCAAGCCAAATTTTGATAGAATAGGTGTAATTTGGGGTGCTGGTATTGGAGGATTAGAAACCTTTCAAAATGAAGTTCTTAACTATTCTGAAGGTGATGGAACTCCAAGGTTTAATCCATTTATGATTCCCAAAATGATTCCAGATATAGCTCCAGGACTAATAGCTATGAAATATGGTTTTCAAGGACCCAATTACGCTACAGTCTCAGCATGCGCTTCCTCTTCTAATGCTCTTATAGATGCCCTAACTTACATTAGAGTTGGTCATGCTGATGTAATAGTTGCTGGAGGATCAGAAGCCCCTGTCACTATAGCTGGTCTTGGTGGATTTAATGCTATGCATGCATTGTCCACTAGAAATGATGACCCATCAACTGCTTCAAGACCCTTTGATAGAGACAGAGATGGTTTTGTCCTTGGTGAAGGAGCTGGTTCGTTGATTCTTGAAGAATATGAACATGCTATAAACAGAGGTGCTAAAATATATGCTGAACTTGTTGGTGGAGGGCTTTCATGTGATGCGTACCATATGACTGCACCACATCCAGACGGAAGAGGTGCAATTAAGGTTATGAAAAACTGTTTAGATGATGCCAACCTTAATACTAGTGATATTGATTTGATTAATATGCATGGGACATCTACTCCTCTAGGAGATGCTGCAGAAAGCAAAGCGGTTAAACATGTTTTTCAAGATGATGCTTATAAATTAAATATTAATTCTACAAAATCTATGACAGGGCATCTTCTCGGTGCAGCTGGTGCAGTGGAGGCAATTTCATGTGTAATGGCTATGAGAAACAGTATTATTCCTCCTACAATAAATCATTTTAATGATGATGAAAATATTGACCCTAATCTTAATTTTACATTCTCGTCTCCACAGAAAAAATCTGTAAATTATGCAATGTCAAACACATTTGGATTTGGAGGTCATAATGCCTGCGTAATATTTAAAAATCTTGACTAGCATATAATTCCCTTTCTTATCAAAAAAATTTTAAAATTAGATTCGATTATTCAAGAGAAATATAAGATTATAGCTATTCATTCTAGTCTAAAAGTATTCTCACTTGCTTATCAGATGAATAAATATTGTTTTACAAATTTTTTAAGATCGAGAAATGATTTAAAAGTGGAACAGGATATTAACATACCTCATTATCAGTGGGACAATCAAGAAAAAGGAATTGATTTTGAGCTATTTAATAATAAATATTATGTAAGGGATGATCAACCTGAACAATCAAATTCTCTTTTTAGTTTCACAAATTCAAAAGAGTTATCTTTGATAGAATCACATAAAGAAGTTGATTTTTTTATCAAACAAAACTGTTATTTTTCAACATCAAACTTAATTGAAAAAATGTCAACAATTAAAAATATTTCACTTGTTTATAGAGTTCAAAATAATGAACTTTCAGAAAACTTTAATTTTGATTTATGAAGAGAATTAAAAAAACAAAGATTATTGCAACGCTTGGACCGTCTTCATCATCCAGTGAAAGAATTGAAAAACTTATCAAAGAGGGGGTTGATGTATTAAGAATTAACTTCTCACATTCATCACACAAAGAAGCAGGAATTCTTATTAAAGAAATCCGAAAATTAAATCAAAAGCTTTCTACAAATACATCTATTTTAGCAGATCTTCAAGGACCTAAATTAAGGATAGGAGAAATAAAATCTAAAGTCACTCTTATTGTTGGAAATAAAATTAAAATTAAGACAGGGAAAAAATTTACAGGCGATGATAAAATGATTTTTGTTAATTATCAAAGTTTACCTTCAGATATTAATATAGGAGAGAAAATTTTAATTGATGATGGTAAAATTATTTTAAAAGTTTTAGATTCAAACACCATAGATGAAATCTCTGCAGAAATAATACAAGGGGGGGATTTGTTATCTAACAAAGGATTTAACTTACCCAATACAGATATTTCCCAACCTGCACTTACAGAAAAAGACATTGAGGACGCAATGTTTTCTGCAAAACAAGAGGTTGACTGGATTGCTCTTTCATTTGTAAGGCATGAATCTGATATAAAATCCCTAATTAAATTATTAGAAAAAAACACAAAGCATAGAATTCCGGTCATTGCAAAAATTGAAAAGCCGGAAGGTGTAAAAAATATTGATGATATTATGAAGCATGCTAGCGGAATTATGGTTGCAAGGGGAGATCTTGGTGTTGAAATTAACGCTGCTGAGGTTCCTTTAATTCAAAAAAAGCTAGTAAACAAAGCTAAAAAAGCTAGAATTCCTGTTATAATTGCAACTCAAATGATGGAAAGTATGATGGATAGTCTCAATCCAAATAGAGCTGAAGTTAATGATGTAGCAAATTCCGTGATGGATGGTGCAGATGCAGTTATGTTATCTGGAGAAACATCTGTTGGAAAGCATCCTGTTGAAGTAATTCAAACGATTTCAAAGATTATTAGTAAAGTTGAAAATTCAAATTTAATATCACTCAAACATAAGCATCCTACAGATTATGATTCTGAGAGGTTTATTACTAAATCTGTTTGTTTCTATGCTGCAAAAATTGCAAACGATACTAACGCGAAGGCTATAAGTACATTAACTAATAGTGGCTATACTGCATACCAAATTTCTTCTTGGAGACCTAAAACACATGTATTAGTTTTTACTTCAAATAGAAAGATTTTAACACAACTTAGTCTTTTATGGGGTGTAAAAGCATTCTATTATTCTGGTACAGAAAGTACCGATAAAACTGTTGAAGAAATAAATAAAATTGCTCTTGAAAGTAATTACCTTCAAAAAAACGATAAAGTTGTAAATTTAACTTCAATGCCAATTGATAAGAAAGGTATGGTGAATACGGTTAGAGTTTCAAAAATTTAGATGTGAAAAATTTAGATCAATTATTTAATAGATATAAATTAGATGGACTAATAAATGGTTGTTCTACTGGCTCTGAATGGTTTGGGTCTGGGGATAAATTTAAAAGTATCTCACCTGTTGATGGGAAATTAATTGTTGAAATTAATGGTGGATCAAAAAAAGACTTTAATGAAATTGTTAAAGTCTCAAAGGAAGCTTTCAAAGAATTTAGAAAGATGCCAGCTCCTAAAAGAGGTGATTTAGTTAGACAATTTGGAAATAAACTTAGAAAAGAAAAAGAACTACTTGGAACATTAGTATCATATGAAATGGGTAAGTCCTACCAGGAAGGTCTTGGAGAAGTTCAAGAGATGATTGATATATGCGATTTTGCTGTCGGACTTTCAAGACAATTACATGGGTTAACAATGCATTCGGAAAGAACAAACCACAGAATGTACGAGCAATATCATCCTCTTGGAATTGTCGGAATAATTTCAGCATTTAATTTTCCAGTCGCCGTTTGGAGTTGGAATGTTGCATTAGCATGGGTTTGTGGTAATGTTTCTATATGGAAGCCTAGTGAAAAAACTCCTCTTTGCAGTATTGTATGTCAAAAAATAATAGGTGAAGTTTTAAAAAAGAATAACATACCTGAGGGTGTTTCATGTTTAATTAATGGTGATTATAAAATTGGTGAATTATTATCTACCTGCAAACATATTCCTCTTATCTCTGCTACTGGTTCGACTAGGATGGGTAAAGTTGTTGCAGAAAAAGTTGGAGCTAGACTTGGTAAAACATTGCTTGAGTTAGGAGGTAATAATGCAATTATTGTTACACCAAACGCAGATATCAAAATGACTATAATGGGCTCTGTTTTTGGTGCAGTTGGAACGTGTGGTCAAAGATGCACTTCAACAAGACGACTCATCGTTCATGAAGAAATATACGATAATGTAAGAAGCTCATTAATAAACGCATATGATCAAATTAAAATTGGAGATCCTCTTGACTCCAATAATCATATGGGGCCGCTAATTGATAAACAAGCTGTAAAATTATATGAAAATGCAATATCTCAAGTGAATGATCAAGGCGGAAAATGGCTAGTTAAGGGAGGAATTCTTAATGGTAATGGATATAATAGTGGTTGTTATGTAAAACCTGCAATTGCTGAAGTAGATCATTCATTAAAAATTGTACATCAAGAGACATTTGCGCCAATTTTGTATTTAATTAAGTATTCAGGGGATGTTGAAAATGCAATAGATATTCAAAATGAAGTAGATCAAGGTCTTTCTTCAGCGATAATGACAAATAATTTAGTGGATGCTGAATCATTTCTTTCTCATTGGGGAAGTGACTGTGGTATTGCTAATGTTAATATTGGCACATCTGGGGCAGAAATTGGAGGCGCATTTGGTGGAGAAAAAGAGACTGGTGGAGGAAGAGAAAGTGGATCTGATGCATGGAAGATTTATATGAGAAGGCAGACCAATACTATTAATTTTTCATCTGAGTTACCATTAGCGCAGGGAATTAAATTTGATATAGGTTAATAATTGAGTTATTTAAATTGGTTTAAAAATCTTATATCATTTTCAAAAAAAAGCCTTATATCTGGTATTTGATAAATAAGCATAGCTATTCTTTCTATACCTAAACCAAATGCATATCCCGAATATTTTTCAGAATCTATATTACAATTTTCTAATACATTAGGGTCAACCATTCCACAGCCCATAATTTCTAACCAACCTGTTCCCTTTGTAATTCTATAGTCAGTTTCTGTCTCTAATCCCCAATAAATATCTACTTCTGCACTAGGTTCAGTAAATGGGAAAAAAGATGGTCTAAATCTGAGCTTTGATTTACCAAACATGGCTTTTGTGAAATACAGTATCATTTGTTTTAAGTCTGCAAATGAAACATTTTCATCGACATAAATTCCTTCTATTTGATGAAAAATACAGTGAGATCTCGAGGATATTGCTTCATTACGATAAACTCTTCCAGGTGAAATTATTTTTAGAGGAGGTGGATTATCTTCAAGATACCTTACTTGAACTGATGAAGTATGAGTTCTTAGAAGTATATCAGGGTCTTGCTGAATGAAAAAAGTATCTTGCATGTCTCTTGCAGGGTGATCCTTAGGAAGATTAAGAGCAGTGAAATTATGCCAATCATCCTCAATCTCGGGACCATCTGAAAGTTCAAAGCCAACTTTTGAGAATATATCTATAATTTTATTTTTAATTAAAGTTATAGGGTGAAGTGAGCCAGAAGAAATTGGAAATCCAGGTTTTGTGTAATCTTCTAATAAAACTTTATTTGATTTCTTAATTCCTAACTTTAATTCATCATATTTCTTTTGTGCTAGAATCTTTAATTCATTGATTTTTTTTCCAAATTCTTTTTTCTGATCTAATGGAACATTTTTAAAATCTGAGAAAAGATCATTTACTATACCTTTTCTTCCAAGATATTTAATTTTCATTAAGTCAATCTCTTTAATGTCTTGAGAATTAAATTTACTTAAGTCTGTAATATGCTCTTTTAGTTTCTCTATCATCTTAAATTTTTTAATAAAATTAAAAGTCTGTAATTATCCTTCAGTATATTGCAAATATAAATTAAGTTTTATGAATTTAATTGATTTATCAATAATTGCAATATTAGGCTTCGGAATTATTAGAGGTTATCTAAAAGGTTTAATAATAGAAATATCAGGCTTCTTTGGAATTTTTGTATCCTTTTTTATTGCTGGTAATATTGATACTTTTATTTCTCAACAGATAATTAAATATATCGACTTAAATCTTGATTTAATAAACACAATCTCATTTATTATAATCTTTGTTTCTTGTTATTTAATTATTATTTTTATTGCTAGAGGATTCACAAAATTAGCTAAGATTGTATATCTAGGTCTTTTAAATAGTCTAATGGGTGGTCTTTTTGGAGGATTAAAGTTTCTATTAATTTTACTAATAATTGTAAAAATTGTTTTTTCGCTTAATCTTCTATCAGTTGATTTAATCAGTGAATCATCATTAATTATCCAATTACATATACTTTCTGAAATACTTTTTGAGTCTTTTGAAATTACTGGAGAAATCTATCAAGATAACTTAATCTAACACTTTAATGCCTGAAAACTTAATCCACCCAAGTGTGCCATTTTCAAGTTGAATACTTACCCAATCTTCAATCATATCTATTTGCTTAACTTTTGTTCCTTCATGAAGAAGAAATTTTAATTCAGATATTTTATTAGGCTCAGACCAAACTTCAATCTCTTTATCATAAATAATTGCATATTTAGTATTATTTAGTTCTTTTTTTTCAAAATTTAAATATAGTAGTAAAGAGGAAAAGATTAAAAAGACTATTGATAAGCTAAAAAACAATCTTTTAAATTTGGGATCTTTTAACAGGAGATATAAAACGAATGCTGAACACAAAGACCAGATTATGATGATAAATAAAATAGACCATCCTCTCTCTGTAAAAACATCTAAGAAAATTAATTTAAAATTTTGTATTTGAGTAACTGGTAATCTTTCAATTTTATCTATTCTGAGGTTTTGGGCAAATATAAGATTTGTTGAAATATCTTTATCATTTGGGGATAAAGCTTTAGCTTTTTCATAATAATAATTGCTTTCAGGAATGTTATTTAGTTTATAGTATGTATTTCCTAGGTTAAAATATAATTCAGCACTTTCAAACCCTAAGTCTATAATATTTTGATAACCATTAACTGCGTTTTGATACTTTCCATTAGTGTAATATTCATTTGATTCCTGAAAGATGGTATTAATATCTTGGCTGTCTGATAAAATTGTCACTAATATTAAAACAAATAGCTTCATAATTTAGCTTTTTAAAATTGTATTAATTACTTCTTTTGCACTTTCTAAATCGTTATTCATAACGGTATCTGATGATTTAGAAAATTTAGCTTTTTCACAATTTTCAATTAGACTGATTATTAATGATATAGTTTCTTTAGAAAATCCTTTTTCCTGAGTAATTTCTTTAATTTTTTCCTTGTTAAGACTTTCCATTCTAACTGAAGACTTAAGCATTAAACTACTAATAATACATTTTTCAATTATATCATAAAATAAATCCTTGTCTCCAAGAGATGATAGAGCAGTTTCTAGCATTTTTTTTATTTTCCTTTCTTCAGCTTTAATTGATTCAGAATAAGACTGTTTTCTTTTTTTTCTATAAGCGCTTAAAGCAATTATAGCTAGAGATAAAATAAATGGAGATGAAGCAAGGATATAGAAAAATTGAGATTCAAAAAATATATCTCTATTAGCTGGCTTGAGGTTCCCTTTCAACTTAATAAACCTAAATGAATCATCAGAAGTTATAACATTTGAATTATCATTTGAAATAGAATTACCTATAGTTGGGCCATCATAAACATCTACTGTTAATCTGGGAGACTTTAATACTTTATATTGTTCCGTATTAGGATCAAAGTATGAAAACTCAACTTCTTCAATTGGAAAATTTCCCTGAAACTTTGGAATTATAGTAAAAGACTTAGAAACAGACCCATTCATACCTGATAAATTTGTATTAATAAGTTCTTCTCTTTCCGGGTCAAAAAGTTCCATAGAATTCGGGACTAAGATGTTCGGTAAATCAAATAATTTTAGATTACCATTACCATTAACTTTGAGTTCAGCCGTAAATGATTCAGTAGCTCGCAATGAACTTTTGTTTAAAATTACATCAAAGTCAAATTGACCAACTGCTCCAGTAAAGCTGTCGGGTTTGCCTGCTCTGGGCAAATCCTTAACATTAATTTTTCTCATTCCAGTTGAAATAAATTGAGAAGTTCGATCATAAATAACATTTCCAAAAAAGTCTCGTTTATCAGTTGGAACATCTAAAACTAAGTTTAATGATAAGGGAGATATTTCAAGCTCTCCTGATTTTTGAGGATAAAGTACCACTTTCCTCCACTCAACGACATTATAATCTTGACCTCTGTAAATTTCTCTTTGAACTTTTAGCTGGGGTATCTTTATTGTTTGACTCCAAAAGTCTTTATAATTAGGAGTCTCATTTTCTCTTGCGTCAGAAATATTAATTGGAGCTTTGTAATATAGTTTATATATAACTGTGATTGGCTCATTTAAATATGGTGAGCCTTTTGAAACTAGCGCACGAAGCTCAATATCATCATCATTGTAATATTGTGTGACTGAATCTGATGGCTGATTAACTGAATCTGTTATAAAAACTTCCAATGGAAGAGACTTATATATTTCCCCTTCAATCTCTATAGACGCTTGAGTAATCTTTAAATTTCCCTTTTTAAGAGGTTTTAAAAAATAGGAATATGTTTTTGAAAAGCTTCTTTCTCCATTTACATATGAAGTTTTTATTGACTGATTTGGACCTCCTATAACCTGAAAGTTTTCAAAATTTGGTGGTGAAAAGTTATCTCCATTTTGATTCATAACAAAGTCTACTCTTAATCTTTCATTGAGACCCAGTTTAGATTTACTTACTGATGCGTCAAATTTAACCTGCGAAGACAGAATTAATGAATTAAGTAAAAGAAATAATATGTAAAATTTTTTTACCAATCTTTTTCAGCTTTTTTTGTTGTTTGAACTTTTTTCTTTCCAGATTTAAGTTTTTCATTTAAATCTTTTTCTATATTATTTACAGCTTCAAGAAGATTTTCCATTTGTTGTTTTGAAAGTCCTCCTCCTTGATCATCTTCTTTTTTGTCATCCTTTTCTTTGGGTTTTTCCTTTTCTGATTCAGAGTTTTTATCACTAGCTTGATCTTGATCTTCATTTTCTTTTTGATCGTCTGATTTATCTTTCTTTTCCTCCTCTGAATCATCCTTGTCTTTGGAATTTTGTCTTTTGTCACCTTCAAGAAACTTTTTGGCTAATGCATAATTATATCTAGTTTCTTCATCCTCAGAGTTATTTCTCAGTGCATTTTTGTATGCATCAACTGCTTGAGCATAGTCCTTTTTCTTCATATACGTGTTTCCTAAATTATGAAAAGCAGAATGTTTTTCATGATCAATTTCGGAAATTTTTTGTGTTTTGAAATACTCTTGAATTGCTTCGTCATAGTTTTTATTTTTGAATAACAGATTTCCTAAATTATGAGATGCTTCAGACTGTGTTTTACCCTTTGAAATAGCTTTCCTATATTCAACTTCTGCTTGAGTATAATTTTCACTATTAGAGTTTTTATTTCCAGAATTAACAAAATTGTTTGGATCACTTTGACTGTAAGTTGATATAGTTAATATTAAAAAAATGAATTGTATTAATTTTCTATTTTTCATTTTCATTAAAGAGGTTTAAATTCTGTATCCAGCTTGTTTTTGTTTGAAATATAAAAATATCAGAGATTATACACAACAATGATAAAATTAAAAATACTTGAAATTGTTGTTTATACTCAACAAACTGTGAAGTTTCAAATTCTGATTTATCTATTTTTTCTAGTGTTGTTTTTACAATATTTAAAGCTTCTTCTGTGCTATTTCCATCGACATACTCACCTTTAGACGAATTAGCTATTTTATTTAAAATAGTACTGTTCCTTTTAGTAATGACTACCTCACCATTACTATCTTTTTTGTAAGAATCAACTCTTCCATCAATTTTTATTGGAATTGTTGTGCCTGAATCTTGTCCAACTCCTACTGTAATAAGATTAATATTATTTTCAGAGATTAAGTTTAAAAGAGCATCAGGAATATCATCATGATCTTCCCCATCAGAAATAAGAATTAAAACTCTATTTGTTTCAGAATTTTTATCAAAGAAATTTACTGATAAATTTAATGCTGCATCTATTGAGGTTCCTTGAGAAGATAACATATTAGTATCTATTATTTGTAAAAAATTTTTTACTGAAGCAAAATCGGTAGTAAGAGGAACCTGTGGAATAGCCTGAGCAGCATATGCAACAATACCTACCCTGTCACTACTTAATGAGTTAATTATTTCTGAGATAATTCTTTTTGATCTCAAAAGTCTATTTGGAGCTACATCTTCAGCTAACATACTCTTTGAAACATCTATTGCAAATACAATATCAACTCCCTCTCTATTAATGGATTTTAATTCTGTACCTATCTTTGGATTTGCTAATGCAACAATAAGAAATAAAATTGCAAACGATTCCAATACTAATTTTAAATTAAGTTTAAAATTTGATCTGTTAGGGCTAATATGATTTAGTAATTCTGTATCTGAATAGGATTTCTGTACTTTTTTTCTCCACGACATATATAGTAAATTAATGATAATCAATATTGGAATTAATATTGCTAAATAAAGGAAGTTAGGACTGTCAAATAAATACATTATATAAAACTTCTAAATATTAATTTTCTAGTAATTATTTCTAATAGAAATAGAATAAACCCAATTAAAACAAAGGATCTATATTTTTCAGAAATATTTGTAAATATAGTTTCTGTTATCTCAGTCTTTTCTAATTTATTAATTTCATCATAAATATTTTGCAACTCAAGATTATCTGTAGCTCTAAAATACCTTCCTGAAGTTTTTTCAGAAATATAATTAAGAAGATCCTCATCAATTTCTACTTTCGTTAATGCAAATTGAAAATCCCCGTTAGGGAGAATAGATACTGGAGCTAAAGCTCTACCATTTGTTCCAAGACCAATTGTATATGTTTTAATTTCATATTCAGCAGCTAATTCAGCTGCAATTCTTGGATCAATAAATCCAGAATTATTTACACCATCTGTCAGAAGTATTATAACTTTACTTTTAGCAGTACTTTCCTTCAACCTATTAACTGCTGTAGTTAAACCCATCCCTATTGCAGTTCCATCCTCTAGGAGTGACTCGTAATTTATATCTGATAAAGATTGCTTTAAAATTAACTTATCTGTTGTAACTGGAGTCTTTGTATAGCTTTCTGCCGCATATACAACAAGCCCTATTCTATCATTAGGTCTATCATCTATAAAATTAGATGCAACACTCTTTAATGCAGATAGTCTGTCTGGCTTAAGATCTTTGGAAAGCATACTTGATGAAATATCTATAACCATAACAATATCTATACCTCTAGATGATTTTATCCTTTTTGAGGTTGACTCTGATTGAGGCCTTGAAAGAGCTATCACTATAAATATTATTGCCAGAATTCTTAATATATAAAGAATAGGTCTTAACCTTGAAATTAATGATCTATTAAATTTAAGTAAGGATAATGATGAATATCTTAAAGTGGCTTGGGTTAATTTTCCATATTTATACCAAAATAAAATAGTAAATGGGATTATAATAAAAATTATAAGATACCCAGGGTCCGCTAAATATAAATCTTTAAACATTATAATTCCTTTATGATATCAAAACTTTCTAAAATTCTTGTTTCTATTTCTCCTGCATATCTATCATCATCTCGATATACTATTATAAGTTTAATTGTCTTTTTTTCATAGGGGAGAATAATTGATGTAAAAATTGACCTATGCAAATCATTGTTTATTTCAATATCTAAACTACCAAAAAGTCTTAAACCTTTATCTCCAGATTTTATTGTAAACTGATCATCTTTCACTAGAATATTTTTAGATCCTAAATTTTGAAATTGAGTTATAAGTTCATTTTTTAAAATATCTAAGTTTAAAGGTGTTTCATCCTTAACAACATTCTTAAAATCAAGTGATAGATAAAAAGAGTCATCAAAGTCTCCTAATACAAATTTCTTGTCTTCAATACTGTCGTTAATTCTCTCTAGAATATTCGGGGTATTCAATTGAACAGGGGGAGAACCGTATTGACTTATGTACCAATCCTTTCCCAGCAACTTCTTTGTGGGATTCAATAATAAGGTGTCTCTTACAGGGTAATATCCAAATATTAGAGTAGATATAATAATTAATGACGATATTAAGACAAATGCATATTTTAAAAAATTTAAAATATTTTCTGTTAAATTGAGATTTTTATCTTTAGTCTCCGGTTCTTCAACTAAACTATATTTTTCTTTGTAAATTCTTTCAGTGGCATCAATAAAGTTCTTTATGGTCGATAGATCATTATTAACATCATTCTTTGTGGGTAGAGACTTTGCAAACTTGATTAAATCTGATTTTGTAAAAAGATTTTCGAGTTTACTGATTTCTTTTTTTTCAAAATTATAATTTCCACTATCCTTTAGCATATTTATTCGCAAAATAAGCTCTTGAGATGTGCTTTCCATGGCTGGAATATTAACTTGAGATTCTAAATATTCTCTAAAAATGTCAATTAAAATTGTGTAGTACTCTTTAAACTCAATTTGAGAGTTAGGATCATAAGTGTCAAGGTGACTTAATTTTTCAATTGCAATTTCATGTAATGACTTTATGTTTTCCTTAGAATTATTGTTCTTGTTTATTAGATTATATCTGTAGAACGAATAGGCTGTAACTATAAGAAAGAAAACTATTATAATATTAAATAATAAATTTTGATAATTTCTTTTAACAGGAATTAAAGGCTTTATATCATATAGATTTTGCTTAAGAGTATCTACTTCAACATCATTAATAATTACCAACAGTGAATCACTAAATTTAATAGTTTGGTCAAAGAATATTTTTTGAGGAGGGATCCAATATTCTCCTGGCTCAAAATTAATTAATGAATATTTTTTTAAAATTGTGGATGATTCATTTATTGTATCGGTTGAATAGACATTTAGTAACTCAAAGGGCATGAAGTTTGGATTCTCGTCAAAACCTATATTATATTGATTTTTAGAAACAATCTCAATCTGAAATTTAATCTCCTGACCAATTTTAAATTGCGTACTGTCTGTAACAGTTTTTATTTCAATATTTGGATCAAAAGATGCTGATTGAGCAACTAAAAAAGTAGAAAATACTGAACAAAAAAACAATACTGTTTTCTTCATCTTTATCTATGTTTAAAATATCCTAGAAGTTTTTTAACATAACTTTGGTCAACCATACAGTTAATAACTCCTGCTCCATTTTTAGTAAATAGACTCTCAAAGTTTTTAATTGATAAGTTATAATTTAAGGAGTAACTATTTCGAATTTTTTTTGATGATGTATCTACCCAGACTAATTCATCTGACTCTGCATCAATCATTGGAACAAAACCTAGTTTGGGTATTTCGGTTTCCATTTGATCAAAAATTCTTATACCTGTTAAATCAAATTTTTTTGCTGATAATTTTAGGGACTTATTATAATCACTATCAATAAAATCTGATAATACAAATACAATTGCTTTTTTTTGAATAACACTTAATAAAAACTTAAGAGATTTATCAATGCTAGTTCTAGAACTTTTAGGTTTAAATTCAAGTAGCTCTCTTATGATTCTTAATATGTGCTTCTTTCCTTTGTTAGGGGGTATAAATAGTTCTATTGAATCAGTAAAAAGAATTGCCCCAACCTTATCATTATTCTTAAGGGCTGAAAATGCTAATGTTGCTGCAATTTCAGTTACAATTTCTTTTTTTAATTTATTTCTAGTTGCAAAGTTTTTTGAACCACTAACATCGATAAGCAACATTAAGGTTAATTCTCTTTCTTCTTCAAAAATTTTGATAAATGGCTCATTATATCTAGCAGTAACATTCCAGTCAATTGACCTAATATCATCACCAAATTCATATTTTCTAACTTCACTAAAGGTCATACCCCTACCTTTAAAGGTGCTAAGATATTCTCCTCCAAATATGTTATCACTTAGTCTTCTACTTTTTATTTCAATTTGTCTTACTTTCTTAAGTAATTCTTTAGAATTCATTAATTATGGTACTTCTACAGTATTAACGATTTGTTTAATTACATCTTCAGATGTTATGTTTTCAGCTTCAGCTTCATATGTTAAACCTATTCTATGCCTCAAAACATCAGTTACTACCTCTCTGACATCCTCAGGTATTACAAAACCTCTATGCTTTATAAAGGCGAAACATTTAGAAGCTAATGCAAGATTTATACTTCCCCTTGGAGATGCTCCAAATGATATAAGGGGTGATAGGTTATTTAGATTATATTTTTCTGGGTATCGAGTGCAAAATATCAAATCAAGAATATACTTTTCTATTTTTTCATCCATGTAAACATCATTAACAACTCCCTGAGCAGATGTAATTTGTTTTGTTGTAACTACTGATTTAATTTTTTGAGTTGAGGAAGAAAGATTCATGTTAATAATTTTCTGTTCCTCCTCAAGTTTTGGATAATCAACAACAACTTTAAGCATAAATCTATCAATCTGCGCTTCTGGAAGAGGATATGTCCCTTCTTGCTCAACTGGGTTTTGGGTCGCCATAACCAAAAATGGATCAGCTAATTTAAAAGTTTTATCCCCAATAGTAACTTGCTTTTCTTGCATTGCTTCCAGTAAAGCAGATTGAACTTTAGCAGGAGCTCTATTTATCTCATCAGCTAAAACAAAATTTGCAAATACTGGTCCTTGTTTAATAGAAAAGTTTCCTTCTTTCATATTATATATCATAGTCCCTACAACATCTGCTGGGAGCAGATCAGGAGTAAATTGGATTCTACTAAATGATCCCTTTACTGCACTACTTAAACTATTTATTGCTAATGTCTTAGCCAGTCCAGGAACTCCCTCCAGCAAAATATGTCCTTTACCAAGTAGACCTATTAGTAACCTTTCAATCATTTTCTTTTGGCCAATTATTTTTTTGTTTATTTCCATTGAAAGAAGATCAACAAAAGCACTCTCTTTTTTTATTAGCTCATCTTTTTGATTTAAATCAACATTTGTTATTTTATCGCTCATATTTAATGAATTTAATTATTCAAATTTCAAAATTTATTAGTAAAATCCTTGTTAATAATTGGTTAAATTGAATGATAACCAATTATTTACTTGGAAAAATATTCGGGGTATAAATAATCGTTTTTAGGATAATGACTCATATCAACATTTTTCACTATCTCGTAAATCTCTTTTCTAAGATTATCAAAGTTAATTTTATTTTTTGCAGAAATAAATAATGCTTTACCATTTGTTTTATTCATCCAGGTATTTCTCCATTGCATTAAAGAAAAATGACCATTAATTTTTGTAGAAGAATCATTAAAATCAATCTGTTTATAATTATCAATTTTATTAAAAATCATTAAACTATACTTGTTATGACAGTTTATTTCACTCAAAATTTTATTTACTGATATAATGTGGTCTTCAAAACTTGGATGAGATATATCTACAATATGCAAAAGAATATCTGCGTCTTTTACCTCCTCAAGTGTACTTTTAAAAGATTCAATTAACTGAGTGGGTAATTTTCTTATAAACCCAACGGTGTCAGTTAAAAGAAAAGGTAAAGTGTTAATTACAACTTTTCTAACAGTAGTATCAAGAGTGGCAAATAATTTATCTTCGGCGAAAACTTTACTCTTTGAAAGCATATTCATAATTGTTGATTTCCCAACATTTGTATATCCAACTAAAGCAACTCTTACCAATGAACCCCTATTACCTCTTTGAACTTTCATTTGTTTATCAATTGTATATATCTTTTTTTTTAACAAAGATATCTTATCTCTTACAATCCTTCTATCAGTCTCAATCTCAGTCTCTCCTGGACCTCTCATACCAATCCCCCCCTTTTGCCTTTCAAGGTGTGTCCAAAGTCCTTTTAATCTTGGCAATAAATACTCATACTGTGCTAATTCAACTTGTGTTTTGGCATAGCTTGTCTTAGCTCTTTGAGCAAAGATATCAAGTATTAGTGCTGTTCTGTCAAGTATTTTACATTTCAACAGTCTTTCTATATTTGATTGTTGAGTTGGCGAAAGTTCATCATCAAAAACTACAATCGAAACATCGTTACTTTTGATATATTTTTGGATTTCATCAATCTTTCCTTTTCCAATAAACGTCTTTGGATTCGGAGTATTTATCCTCTGAGTATATTTTTTAACTACTTTACCTCCTGCTGTTACAGAAAGAAATTCTAATTCTTCAAGAAACTCTTTTAATTTTTCTTCGTCTTGTGATTCATTAATCACCCCTACTAAAACAGTTCTTTCAAAATTTGACTTTTTTGATTCAATCATTTTTTTTTAAAAAATTTCTTAAGGTAAATGTTTTCCCATCAAACACTCCATATGTATAGTGAGTAATCCAATCCCCCAAATTTATATATTTAGATTTTGATTTTAGCTGATGAACTATTGGCAAATGTCTGTGACCAAAAACAAAATAATCAATATGCTCTTTAGACAATCTTTTTAAAGAATATTGAATTAACCACTCATTATGCTCACCTTTAAATTTGAGATCTTCTGTCCCTGATATAAGTTTATTTTTTTGTGATAGATATTTCCCAATTGCCAAGCCTAAGTCTGGGTGTATCAATCTATATAAATATGTAAAAAATGGATTTGAAAGAATAAACTTCATTCGTTTATATCCATAATCACCGGGACCTAGCCCATCCCCATGACCTATCAAAAAAGATTTAGAATTAAAAATAAAAAGTTCTGTAGATCTAAATATTTTTATATTTAGTTCCTTCTCAAAATAATCTGTCATCCAGTAATCATGATTTCCAACAAAAAAATAAATTTTAATTCCTAAGTCTGATAATTCAGCAAGCTTACCTAAAGATCTAGTAAATCCTCTTGGAACTGCTTCTTTATATTCAAACCAAAAGTCAAATAAATCTCCTAGAATAAATATAATTTCAGCATCATCTTTAACTGAGTCTAACCATTTAACAAATATTCTTTCTCTTTCATGACTTTCTTGCAATGATGGAATACCTAGATGATTATCTGAGCTAAAGTATATTTTTTTGTCTTTGGGAATTTCCATAATTATTAACCTATAGCATAGTTTAAATCATCTATCAAATCTTCAACATCCTCAATACCTACACTAAGCCTTAAGAGTGATTCAACCAAACCTGATTTTTCCCTCTCTTCAGGGGGGATAGACGCGTGAGTCATACTGGCTGGATGACAACATAAGCTTTCTACTCCACCTAGTGATTCAGCTAAAGTAAATAACTTAAGCTTTTCTGCTATTTTTTTTGCAGTTTCAAAAGTTTGATCAGCTGGAATAAAGGAAACCATACCTCCAAAAGCGTGCATCTGATTTTTGGCAATTTTATAATTTTTATGATCTTTAAATCCAGCCCAATAAACATTAGTTATTTTATTATGATTTTTTAAAAATTTTGCTATTTTTTCAGCATTTTCAGAATGTCTTTGCATTCTTAGATGAAGTGTTTTTATCCCTCTCAAAGTTAGGAAACAGTCCATAGGACCTGGAGTAGCTCCAGATGCATTTTGGATAAAAGATAGTTTTTTAAATAGAGCCAAATTATTGACCACAAGTGCACCAATTACAACATCACTATGTCCAGCAATATATTTAGTTGCAGAATGCATAACAATGTCTGCACCTAATTCAAGTGGCCTCTGTATATATGGTGTTGCGAATGTATTATCCACGCAGAGTAATATGTTGTTTTTTTTAGCTAGATCTGACATGGATTTAATGTCAACAACATTCATCATAGGGTTAGTAGGTGTCTCAGCCCAAATTAATTTAGTTTTTGAAGTTATTTTTTGTTTGACAGAAATTATATCCTCCATATTGACAAAATGAAATTTCAAATCATATTTTTCAAATATCTGCTTGAATAGTCTATAACTTCCTCCATATAAATCATTAGTTGATATTATTTCATCTCCTGGATTTAAAGTTTTTATTATTGCGTCAATTGCTGCAAGCCCAGAGGAAAATGCGAGTCCATGATTTCCATTTTCTAATGATGCAATAGATCTTTCAAAATTTGTTCTAGTTGGATTATGAGTTCTACTATACTCATAGCCTTTATGTTTTCCAGGTGAAGTTTGAGCATATGTTGATGTTTGATAAATTGGAGTCATAACAGATCCGTATGCAGGATCAAGAATTTGACCTCCATGGATTGTCTTAGTATTGAACTTCATTTTTTTCTTCATAGTTGCAAAGATAAAGATATTCGAAAATAGATATAGGATTATATTAAAATGAGTTTCTTTGTTGGATAATTTTTGAGATGAGTAAAAGAAGCCTTGCATTAATTGCTGCCTTTTTAGCTACTAGTATATATGGAATTAATCATACTGTAGCTAAAGAAATTATGCCAATATATATTGGTTCATCTGGATTCATTATGTTAAGGTTATTAGGTGCAACATCAATTTTTTGGATAATTAGTCTTTTTACACCAAAAGAAAAAATTCAAAAAAAAGATTTTTTTCGAATAATTTTTGCATCAATACTTGGAATGTGTATAAATATGCTTGCATTCTTTAGAGGTCTAGAGTTATCTACACCTATAAATAGTGGAGTTATAATTACCTTATCACCTGTTTTAGTATTAATACTTTCATACTTTTTTTTAAAAGAGAAAATAACAATAAAAAAAATTCTTGGAATTTTAATTGGCTTTTCTGGTGCAGTTTTTTTAATACTAAATACAAGTAAAACTGGAATTAATGCTCCTAATATTCCACTCGGAAATTCATTTTTTCTACTCAATGCTTCTGCATATGCAGGATATCTAATTATAGTTAAACCTCTCACTCAAAAATATAGTCTTTTCACATTAATGAAATGGTTATTCTTAATTGGTTTAATTTTATCTGCACCCTTAACCTATGATCAATTCATAAAAGTAAATTGGTCCGAACTTCCTTGGTTTGCTATTTGGAGAATGGGATATGTAGTTATTGGAACAACATTTCTGACATATCTATTTAATATATATGCACTGAAGACTCTTTCACCAACTACAGTTGGTTCATTTATATATCTTCAGCCTATTATTACTATAATATTTGCGTTAGTTACATCAAATGACACTTTGGATTCAACTAAATTATTATCCTGTTTATTAGTATTCATTGGGGTTTATTTGGTTTCTGTAAAGAATAAGAATAACTGATCTTTTAACAATAAATTATAATTAATTATTGTAGTGATTTTAAATTTTCTGTAATAAATTTGAATCTAAATATTAGATTATGAAAATTAGAGTCTTAGTAATATTATCATTATTAGTTTTATCCTGCAACAATACGAATAGTTCAAAGGAAAAGTTTACTTATGAAAGAACTAAAGAAGAGCCAGTTATTGTCCAAAATAATATGATCAACAATAATGTAACTCTTAACTCAAATGATCAGATGAAATTTGATAAAAAAATAATTAAAGTGAATTCAAATCAAAAGGTTACCATTACATTGAATCATACAGGCAGATTTCCTGCTGCCTCAATGGGTCACAATTTCGTTTTAGTTAAAAATGATGTGGATATAAATGAATACGCACTTAGAGCTGCTGGAGCTAGAAATTCTGAATATATTCCAGAAGGAGAAAATGAAATAGCTTACACCAAAATGCTTGGGGGAGGAGAGTCTGATACTATTACCTTTGACGCACCAGAACCTGGAACTTATACTTTTATATGTTCTTTTCCAGGGCACTATCAGTTAATGATGGGTGAGTTTATAGTTGTCTAATTTAATGCTAATTAAACATCTACATTACCATCATAATATCCAGGAACAGGTACAAAACCTAATTTATTAGTCATTACATACTCTGTCATCTTGTAAGATGTAACAGCCATTTCCCTAATTAATCCACATATTTCAGAGTAATTTTGACCATTATTTGAAATCATACTATAGTTATCAATGTGGTTAGAAAAATGTTTTTCTATAATTGAATCATCAATTTCATTAATTGACTTTCTACTCTCTGATTCAAGAATCATTTCAATAAAACCATCTATCATAGCAACAAGATATTTTTGATCCTCAGTTCTTATATTTTTTGCTACATGTGCATCAACAAAATTAATTATGTTTAATGTTTTTGCACCTGGAGTTTCAGTCTCAGGAATAATTATTTCCATAACTCTTTCCAAAAATCCTAAATGAGTGTTATTGAAAAATGAAAACTGTTGATTAAATTCATTAGTTTGACATGATTGAATAGTAGTAATTAATCCGGATGATAATGATAACGAACCAAAAGCTAAACTTATTCTTTTAATAGCACCTCTTCTTTTCATATCAGATATTTAGTTTTTTTAATTCTTCAACAGCATGGCTTACTGCTCTTGCAGTTAAGGCCATATAAGTTATAGATGGATTTTGATTTCCTGCAGAAGTCATACATGAACCATCTGTAACATATACATTTTTTACCTCATGAATTTGATTATTACCATTTAGAACAGAAGTTTTAGGATCTCTTCCCATTCTTGCTGTCCCCATCTCATGAATTCCGTTACCAAAGATATATTTACTTTCCCATCCACTTACGTCCTCAAAACCTGCTCTTTCAAGCATTTCTTCAGCTTGAATCTTCATGTCTTTTCTCATGGTTATTTCATTCTCTCTAATCTTAGCGTCAAATGTTACTGTAGGTAATCCCCACTTGTCCTTTATCTCATAATTAAGACTCATTTTATTATCATGATATGGAAGGATCTCTCCAAATCCATTCATGCTAGCAGTCCACTCATCCCTTTTGACAATATTTTCTTTGAACCTTGGACCATATGAAATTAATTCTTCTGCACTATCTGAGACAGACATAAATCCCCTATTCGCACCACCTTGATATTGGTATCCTCTTATGTAGTCTTTTTGATCAGTAATTCCACCTATATTCCTAAATCTCGGTATATAGAACCCTGCAGGTTTTCTTCCATATGTTGTTTTATTTTTAAAACCTTTGTAGGTTCCTGATGCACCAACCTGAAAATGATGATCCATTATATTATGTCCTAATTCACCAGAGTCATTTCCCATTCCATTAGGAAATCTGTTTGATTTTGATTGCATTAAAATTGAAGTTGAGCCAACTGTTGATGAACAAAGGAAAATTACTTTAGCATAATATTCATAAGATTGATTATTTACTGAATCTATAACTCTTACTCCTGTAGCTCTTTTTTTATCCTCATCATATATAATTTCATGAACGATTGAATTAGGCATCAATGTCATATTCCCTGTTGCTTCAGCAGCAGGGAGTGTTGAGGAATTACTACTAAAATAAGCACCATATGGACACCCTCTTATACATCTATTTCTATACTGGCATGTTACCCTCCCCAGTCCAGGTTTAGTTCCCTCAGTTATATGGGCTGTTCTTGCATTTGATAAAATTCTCCCATCATTAAAATTATTTGAAATACTTTCCCTCATATGTTGTTCAAGTATATTTAAATCAATAGGCTTTAGAAACTTACCATCAGGAAATTGAGGCAACCCCTCATACCTGCCTTGAACTCCAATATATTCTTCAACATAGTCATACCAGGGTGAAATATCTTTATATCTAATAGGCCAGTCAATGGCAATACCATCCTTTAAATTTCCTTCAAAATCAAATTCACTTAATCTATATGTATGTCTTCCCCAAGTTATTGACCTTCCTCCAACATGATACCCTCTAATCCAGTTAAATTTACTTTTGTCATCATTATAGGGATGATCAACATCGTCAACAAAAAAATGTCTTGAGGCTTCAGAATTTACGTATCCTGTCCTGCTTTGTTTAGGTGATCTTTTGCGAGCATCTTGAGTGATAGTGTTTCCTCCTTTAAAGTCCCATGGATTCATATTTGCAGTATGATAATCATCAACATGCTTGACCATTCTTCCTCTTTCAAGAACAAGAGTCTTAAGACCCTTCTCTGTTAGCTCTTTTGCAGCCCATCCGCCACTAATTCCAGTTCCAACTACAATTGCATCAAATTTATTTTCCATAATTATTTAGAAATCAATTCTAATTTAAACATTAAATAATTAAATAATAATTAATTATTTAAATTTATATTTATAGAAGTCTTAAAATATTTTATATGAAAAGGAAAAAATTTATAAAACTTGCTTCAACAGGAGCGATTGGTATTTCATCTTTGGGGTATATGTCATTTTCTAAACCTAAAGATTTATTTTTTAAGTTATCATTAGCTCAGTGGTCTCTTCATAGGAATATTAAATATGGGAATATGAATCCCTATAAATTTGCTGAGTTTGCTAGTAATAATAACTTTAGTGGAATTGAATACGTTACTGCATTATATGATGACGTCATGGAGGTCAGAAATGCTGATATGGTTAGGGCTATTACATTCTGGGCAAGAAAAAATAAAGAGTTAGCAGATCAAAATAATATTAAAAATGTTTTAATAATGATTGATGAACTAGAAGCTTTAGCAGATCCAAATCAATCAAACAGAAATAAGGCTATTGAAAACCATAAAATGTGGATTGATGCTGCTGCTATTATGAATTGTGAATCTGTAAGACTTAACTTGTACGGGTCAAGCAATGTTAAAATATGGAAAGAACTTTCCATGGAAAGTTTATCAAATTTAGGGGAGTATGCAAAAAAGATCGGTATAAATGTAATGGTTGAAAATCATGGAAGAATAACTTCAAACATTCCAGAACTTATGAAAGTTATAAATGGTGTAAATATGGATAATGTTGGAACTCTTCCTGATTTTGGTAATTTCTGTATGGCAGATGAAGGATATGGATCTGTTTTTGATGGAGCATGCGAGGAAGCTTATGATTTTTATAAAGGAGTGGGAGAAATGATGCCAAAAGCATTTGCAGTTAGTGCAAAATCAAATGATTTTGATTTAAATGGCTATGAAACAACAATTGATTATACTAAAATGTTAAAAATTGTCAAAGAATATGATTATACTGGTTTCATTGGAGTTGAATATGAAGGTAACAGACTTACTGAATTACAAGGAATTAAAGCAACTAGAGACTTATTAATTAAAATTGGACAAACAATATAATATAAAATGAATAAAACAATAAACTTAAAATTAAGTGTAATGATGTTTCTAGAGTTTTTTATCTGGGGATGTTGGTTTGTTACAATGGGAACATTTCTTTCTCAAGCTTTTAATGCTTCAGGTGGAGAAATTGGCTTAGCATATGAGACTCAATCATGGGGTGCTATAATTGCTCCGTTTATTATAGGTTTGATAGCAGATCGTTATTTTGATGCTGAAAAAATTCTTGCTTTAATCCATATTTTGGGAGGAGGGCTTTTATTTATGTGTTCTATTGCTCTTGGTTTTGATAAGTTTTATCCATATATATTGATTTATATGATTTTATATATGCCTACACTCGCGCTTGTCAACTCTATTGCATTTAGACAAATGAAAGATCCTTCAAAAGAGTTTCCAAAAATTAGAGTATGGGGAACGGTTGGGTGGATTGTAGCTGGTCTTGTAATAAGTTATGGAGTTGGCTGGGAAACTAGTCAAACATTAGAATATACTTTTTATCTTTCAGCAATAGTGTCAGTTTCTCTTGGTCTATTTAGCTTTACTTTGCCAAAAACTCCACCAAAGGCAACAAATGAAAGCCCAAGTCTTAGAGAGATTCTTGGACTAGATGCTTTAATGCTTTTAAAAGATTCTCGATATCTAGTTTTTTTTATTTCATCTATACTTATATGTATTCCTCTTGCATTTTACTATCAAGATGCAAATCTATTTTTAAATGAGTTAGGTATGGAAAACGCAGCTGGAGTTATGACACTTGGTCAAATTTCTGAGGCATTATTCATTCTGTTACTTCCTCTTTTTTTAAATAAATATGGGATAAAGAAAACTTTAATTGTTGGAATGTTAGCGTGGAGTTTGAGATATGTTTTATTTGCATTTGGAGATACTGGATCAAATATTTGGATGTTAATTTTTGGAATTGTGCTACACGGCATATGTTATGACTTTTTCTTTGTTTCTGGTCAAATTTATACTGATTACAAAGCAGGTGAAAAATATAAAAGTGCTGCTCAAGGACTAATTGCACTTGCTACATATGGAGTTGGAATGTTAATCGGTTTTAGATTAGCGGGAAGGATTACTGATATGTTTATCACTGATTCAGGGCACGATTGGACTCAAATATGGACTTATCCCGCAATTTTTGCTGCAATTGTACTCGTGATTTTTATTCTAACATTTAAAAACGAAAAAATAGAAATTGAAAAATAAAATTAGACTAGGAATTTTAGGTGGCGGTGGAGACTCATTAATTGGAATTGTCCATAGAATAGCTTCTAATATGCATGATAATTATGAAATAATTGGTGGTGTTTTTAATCCAAACTTTTCAGAAAATGTTAAGTTTGGAAAAGAAATAGGCCTTAACGAAAATAGAATTTACCAGGACTACGAAAAGATGATTGAAGAAGAGTTAAAATTGGATAAGAGTGAAAGGATGGAAGTTGTATCTATATTAACTCCTAATTTTCTCCACTACCCAATGGCAAAAAAACTTCTCGAGAATAATTTTAATGTCATCTGTGAAAAACCAATGACAACTACCTTCGAAGAGGCGCTTGAATTAGACCAAATTTACAAATCTAAAAAATTAACTTTTGCAGTTACATACACCTATACTGGCTATCCAATGATTAGACAGATGAAAGAGATGATTAAAGAGGGTGTTATAGGCGAAATACAAAGAGTTGATCTTCAATACTATCAAGGATGGATTAACCCTGTAATTCATAATGAGAATAAAAGATCTCAAACCTGGAGACTTCAACCTGATAAATCTGGAATTAGTTGTTGTATTGGAGATATTGGAACTCATGCTTTTGATATGTTAGAATACGTAACAGGTATGGAAGTAAAAGAACTACTATCTGATTTAAATTATTTATATGATGACAACTCAATGGATGTGGATGGCACAATTCTGGTAAGATTTTCTGATAAGATTAAAGGAGTCATTAGGACAAGTCAAATTGCAACTGGAGAAGAAAATTCTCTAAAAGTTTCAATATACGGAAGAAAAGGAGGCCTTAAATGGGAGCAAGAAAATCCCAATTATCTTTATCATTTAAGTGAATCTGAACCACTTAAAATTTTAAAACCAGGACACGATTATAATTCTGATTTTTCAAGAATTTCTTCTAAATTACCTCCTGGTCATCCTGAGGGAATGTTTGATTCAATGGCTAATATATATAATGGGGTTGCAAGAGAAATTAAAGGTAAAAAAGAATTTGAAGGTGAATATCCAACTTTAAATGATGGTTTAAGGGGAATGCTTTTCATTGAGAAGGCAGTTGAATCCCACAAAAATGGAAATACTTGGGTCAAACTTAATAGAAACTAAAAATGAAAACAATAAAAGGACCTGCAGTTTTTTTAGCTCAATTTGTAGACAAATCTCCACCATTTGATTCGTTAGATGGGATTTGTAAGTGGGCTTCTAAACTTGGCTATAAAGGAATTCAAATTCCTACTTGGGAAAGCTCACTAATTGATTTAGATAAAGCATCTGATAGTCAAGATTATTGTGATGAATTGTTGGGAAAAATTAAATCTTATGGGCTAGAAATTACCGAGCTATCAACTCATCTTCAGGGACAATTAGTTGCGGTTCATCCTGCATATGACCTAATGTTTGATAATTTTGCACCGAATAATCTAAAGAAAAAACCAAAGGAAAGGACAGATTGGGCAATTGAAACAGTTAAAAAGGCGGCTATTGCAAGTAGACGTCTTGGATTAAAATCACATGCAACTTTTTCAGGTGCACTTTTATGGCATACATGGCATCCTTGGCCACAAGCTCCAAAAGGGCTTGTTAAAATGGGGTTTGAGGAATTAGCTAAAAGATGGCTTCCAATTTTAAATGTGTTTGATGAAAATGGCATTGATATTTGTTACGAAATTCATCCTGGTGAGGATCTTCATGATGGAGTCACTTTTGAAAAATTCTTAAAAGCGACTAATAATCATAAAAGGGTCAATATTCTTTATGATCCTAGTCATTTTATACTTCAACAACTCGACTATATTGAATATATAGACCATTATCATGAATTTATAAAATCTTTTCATGTTAAAGATGCTGAGTTCAACCCTACCGGCAAAAAAGGAATGTTTGGAGGTTATCTTGATTGGGCTGATAGAGCTGGAAGATACAGGTCACTTGGAGATGGTCAAATTGATTTCAAAACAATATTCTCAAAGCTGACCCAATATGGCTGTGATTTATGGGCAGTAATGGAATGGGAATGCTGTATTAAAAGTCCTGAACAAGGAGCAACTGAGGGAGCAAAATTTATTCAAGATTTAATCATAAATTGTACAACGAAAAAATTTGATGATTTTGCTGGAGGAAAAGCTAATGATGATGACTTAAAAACAATTTTAAATATTTAAACTATGAAAAAAACTATATATATTTTGACACTAATTTTATCAACTAATTTTTCACTTTTTTCTCAAGAAAGTAATTGGACTGATCTTTTTAATGGAGAAAATCTTGATGGTTGGCATACTTACAACAAGAATGTTAAGAAAAAAATTAAAAAATGGTATGTTGAAAATGGCGAATTAATTTTGGATTCTAATAATGATAATATTAGTCGTGGCAATGATATTGTGACAAATAAAAAGTATACAAATTTTGAATTATCAATTGAATGGAATATTCCTTTTGGAGGTAATAGTGGAGTAATGTTTGGAGTTGAGGAAATAAAAGGAATGGGAGAGCCTTGGCAAACAGGTCCAGAAATTCAAGTTTTAGATAATGATAATTTTGCAGATGGTAATTCTCTAGCTATACACTTAGCTCCTGCGTTATATGATTTAAAACCTGTTGATCAAATTGAATATAATTCCTATGGAAAATGGAATCACCTACTTCTTAAAATTGATCATGATAATAATTTAGGTTCAATAACCTTTAATGGAAACTTTGTTTATTCATTTGCCTTGTCTGGTCCAGAATGGGATAAAATGATTTCTAAATCTAAATTTAACAACCCTTCTCATCCACAATATGTAATTGCGCCGCTTTTTGGAAAATTTAAAACTGGCAAAATTGCTCTACAAGATCATGGTTTTGCTGTCAGATATAGAAATATTAAAATTAGAGAACTATAAAATATGATTCATTCAATGACTGGCTTTGGTAGGAAGGAAAAGCTAATAAATAAAAAAAATATAGTCATTGAAATTAGCTCTCTTAACTCAAAGTCACTCGATTTAAATTTAAAAATTGATGACTCGATATCTTTTTTGCATGAATATTTAAGAAGATCGATAAAGGAAAAAATTAAAAGGGGAAAGGTAAATGTATCTCTTAATATTGATGATTCTGAAGAAGATCAATTTACTTCTTTTAAAAAAACAAAAATAAAAGCATTTTTAAAAGAACTTAAAAAAGATTTTCAAATTGACGAATCTCTAATAATTTCTAACTTATTAATTAATAAAGGATATTTAAATTCAAAAGTAATTTTTTCAAAAAGTGAAGAAAAAGAAATTAAAATTCTTATTGACACTGCTATAGATGAGCAAATTTTATTTAGAAAAATTGAAGGTAAAGCAATTGGTATAGATTTAAAAAAAAGTGTTTCTAAAATAGATACTTACATAAAAAAAATTATCTCAATTGAATCATCAAGAATAAAGGATAAAAAAGAAAAGTTTAAATCATATTTTAAAGAACTTGAAGATAAATTTGATAAATCAAGATTAGAACAGGAGATTATTTATTATTTAGAAAAATTAGATATTAACGAGGAAATAATAAGACTTCAACAGCATTTAAAATTTTTTAGTTCAGAAATAAATATAAAAGATGTAAGAGGGAAAAAACTCTCTTTTATTGCTCAAGAAATAGGAAGAGAAATTAATACAATTGGTTCTAAGGCTAATAATTTCAAAATACAAAATATGGTAATAAACATGAAAGAGGAGCTTGAGAAAATCAAAGAAAATCTTTTAAATATTATTTAAATGAAAAGCAATAAACTTATTGTTTTTTCTGGACCTTCAGGAACAGGTAAGACTACTTTAGTCAAATATGTTTTGAATAAATTCAGTAAGATTCAATTTTCAATTTCTGCTACTTCAAGACAACCAAGAGGACAAGAAAAAGATTCTGAAGATTATTATTTTTTAAATAATGAAGAGTTTAAAAAGAAGGTTAAGAATCAAGAATTTATTGAATATGAAGAGGTTTATGGCGGCTTTTTTTATGGTACACTTAAGTCAGAGTTAAATAGAATATGGGGCATAAATAAAATTGTAATCTTTGATATTGATGTAGTTGGGGGGATTAATATTAAAGAAATGTTCCCAAAAGAAACTCTTTCAGTTTTTGTTATGCCTCCTAGTGTAGAAATACTTCGACAAAGATTAATTGAAAGAGGTGACGTGTCTAGGGATGAAATTGAAACAAGAATAGAAAAAGCAAAAAAAGAATTAGATTTTGCTTCAAAATTTGATAATATTATCATTAATACTGATATTAAAGAATCAAAAAAAAATACTTTCTCAATTATAAAAGACTTTATAGAAAATGAGTAATGTAGGTTTATATCTGGGAACCTTTAATCCTATTCATAATGGTCATGTTACTTTGACCGAATATTTTTCTAAATTAATAGAGCTAGATGAAGTATTGGTTGTAATTAGTCCTCAAAGTCCTTTTAAAAATCAGGAAAATTTGATAAATGATAAACAAAGACTTGAGATGGCTGAAATAGTATTTAAAAAGTATGATAATGTTCGTGTTTCAGATATTGAATTTAAAATGTCCAAGCCTAATTTTACAATAGATACACTTAAAGAATTTAAAAAGAGACACAAATACAATAAGCTAATATTATTAATTGGTGAAGATAATTTAATAGGATTCAATAAATGGAAAGATTATAAAAAGATTATTGAGATTGCGGAGGTTTATGTTTACCCCAGAGATACTGATCATAAAATACCTGAAGAAATTTTATCAAATAATAATATTAAACTTGTTGATGCTCCAAAAATTAAAATTTCAAGTTCTCATATTAGAGAGTTAATTAAATCAAATAAAAAAATTGACTCACTAGTACCTATAGAAGTATTAAACTTTTTAAATTCTATTACTTAATAGAATTAATTATATCTATTAAAGATTTTGTTAAATTTTCTCTTGAAAGGGAATCTATATTATCTGGAATTTGTTTTTTAAATTCTCCCTTAGACCACTCATTGTATTCTTTTTCTATAAAACTTACGACCTTATTAATGTCATTATTATTTGCGTTAAATGATTTTAATGAAAACTTAAATAAAAGTTCTGTTTCATAAGCAGCGTTAGAAAAATTTATAATTGGAGACCCTGATGCAAGGTACTCTATAAGCTTTCCAGAAATCATATCAGTATCTTCTGTATCCATATAATTAATGTTAATTAATAAATGAGAAGATTTAACTAACCTTATTGATTCATCATGGCTAACATATCCTTTATCGACAAAATCAATTTTTTTAGAATATAATTTTTTAATTTTTTTATCGATGTTACCAGCAAAAGTTAAAATAATTTTTAATTTAAGATTTCTTGGATTTAACCTTCTTAAAACTTCATCAAAAACTTTATAATTATGATTTTTTGTAAGCACCCCCGTAAAAACAATATTAAATTTATTAGGCTTTTGTTCTTCGATCTTGTCATAAATTAATTTATCATATCCATTATAAATCTGATGTATTTTCGAAGTGTCAGAAATTTTACTTCTAATAATAGAATGATATCTATCCCCAACTGTAGTTATGATTGCATTAGCATTATCAAGAACTTTTGATTCTAATCTTTCATTAATTTTTCTAGAAAAGTTGAACCTAAATCTTTTTTTTAAATAAAAAATTTCAGACCAAGGATCTCTTAAATCAACAATCCACTTTAAATGAAACTTATTAAAAATTTTTTGACCTATTAAGTGAGATGAATGAGGTGGGCCTGTAGTAATTACACAGTCAATTTTATTATTATTAATGATTTCTCTTGATTTTTTATATGCAAAATAATTCCACCCTACTCTTGAATCAGGTATAAAAAAGTTAACCCTTATAAAGGATGTTATTTTATCAAAAATTGAGTTAAGAGGAATATAAGATTGGGGTATACCTTTAGAACTAGTTCCAGTTTTTAATAAAGAGTATAATTTTAAAATTTCAAAACTAAATGTCTTATGAGTTTTAACATCTTTAACTTGACTTAAAAGTGAATTATCAATTAAATTATATGAAGCATTTTTGGGATTGACAGTAATAACTATTGGATTATTACCAAGTTTCTTCAAATACTTTGCAAAGTACATCCATCTTTGAACTCCAGAACCACCAGATGGTGGCCAATAATACGAAATAATAAGTATGTTTAAGTTGCTCAAAACTAATTTAATTTTAGTTGAACCCCAACACCAAATACTTCTCTGACTTGTAACCTTGATATAGCATTATCATCATAGATCAATTGAAATATTAATTGAGTCGAAAGAAGAGGGTTAACATCGATTTCAATTTGTGCAAGATAATCTAAGTCTATGTTAGATGCATTCTCAAGGTAGTTAGAGAATAATTTTAAATCTTGCCTGTAGTTTACATTTTCAAGTAAAACACCTTCTGAGTGGAAAGTTAAGTTAGCACCTAACTCATATCTTGATGATTTGTCTTTTGCAACTCCAAAATATGTCTCATTTTCTAAAAGATTCTCAGTAAACCTTTTACTTACAATAATTAATCTTGATGCAAGTGGTGAATAATTAATCCATAATTTTTCGTCTTTTTTCCATAAAAAGCCTGATCCAAGTTGAAAATATGAGGGAGAAAAAATTTTAGTAGTTAATTCTCTAATTTCATTATTTTCATCATCTTTTTTATATTTAAAACCATTACCAATTTGTGATGTAAAATTAAAAAATGCAGAAAAAGATAGATTTTTGGTAAACTCTCTACCTAAAATTGATTGAATTAAAATTCGATCATCAATTTTTCTGGCAAATGGAGCGTTTTTATATTTTGCAAGACCAAAAGCTGATTCAACATTTGTTAACCAGTTCCATCCATTATTCTTCAATTCCCATTCATAATCAAATTTTATAGTACCTGAAAAATTATTTGTACCACCACCAACCCAATCACTAAAACCAGTTTGATTAAGTAAGACTGCTATGTTTCCTCTTGTAACCCAAAGTGAGTCTTTATCGACAACTTCTTGAGAATAGGATTCTAAAATAAAAAATACACTGAATAAAAGAAAATAATTCCTCATGAAATAATTACATAAATCCCAGTTCAAGTTTTGCTTCCTCACTCATTAGATCTTTTGTCCAAGGAGGATCAAAAGTGATTTCAACTTCTGCTGTTTTAACCTCGTCTATCGATTTAATTTTTTCTTCAACCTCGACCGGAAGACTCTCTGCTACAGGACAATTTGGTGATGTAAGAGTCATCATAATTTTCACTTCATTATCTTCATTCACAAAAACATCGTAAATAAGTCCTAATTCATATATGTCGACAGGAATTTCAGGATCAAAGATTGATTTCAATTCTTTAACAATTTTCTCGCCTAAATCATTTGTATTATTATTCGTCATTTTTACTTTTTTGATTGATATGCCAAAGCATATATTTTTATCTGTTTTACCATTGATAGTAAGCCGTTTGCTCTTGTCTGTGATAGATGGCTATTAAGCCCTATTTTTTCAATAAAATCAATATTAGATTCAATAATATCTTCAGGTTTATGTCCTGAAAAAACTCTTATCAAAAGAGAAATAATCCCTTTTGAAATTATTGCATCACTGTCTGCTTCAAATATAATGATGTTATTATTAAAACTAGAATTAAGCCATACTTTACTTTGACATCCTTTAATGAGGTTTGAATCAATTCTATTATCAGAATCAAATGCGGGAAGGGTTTTCCCTAAATCAATTAAATATTGGTATTTCTCTGACCAATCTTGAAAAAAATTGAATTCATCAATGATCTCATTCTGAATTTGTTGAATACTTTTCATAATTAAAAATAATCAATTACCCTAACATGCTAGTCGCCTTTTCAACCGCATCTGTAAATAAATCTATTTCACTTTTGGTGTTATAAAATGAAAAAGATGCTCTAACGGTACCTGGTATATTAAAGTGATCCATAATTGGCTGAGTACAATGTTGCCCTGTTCTAACAGCTATTCCAAATTGGTCCAATATTGATCCAATATCAGATGGATGATAATCTTTAATGTTGAATGATATAACTGATATTTTTTCGTTTATGTCTCCATATATTTTTATTCCATCTATTTTTTTTAATTTTTCAGTTGCATAATCTAGTAAACTTTTTTCATAAGCTTCAATATTATCAAAACCGATTGAATTCATGTATTCTAAAGCTGCTCCAAACCCAATTACTCCAGCAATATTTGGGGTGCCAGCTTCAAATTTATGAGGTAATTCAGCGTATTCAGTTTGCTTAAATGTGACATTTGATATCATTTCGCCACCTCCTTGGTATGGTGGAAGTGAGTCTAGTAATTCAGATTTTCCATATAAAAATCCAACGCCTGTTGGACCACATAATTTATGAGCAGATGCAACATAGAAATCGACATCTAATTCAGATAAATTAATCTTAAAATGAGCAGCACTCTGAGCTCCGTCAATTAAAACCTTACTATTATTCAAATGAGCTAAATCAATTATTTCTTTTATAGGGTTTATTGTTCCTAGAGTATTAGAAACATGATTTACAAATACAAACTTCACATTTGGTGTGAGCAGTAATTTATATTTGTCAATATTTAAAGTTCCGTCACTATTCATTGGAATTATTTTAAGTTTAGAACCTGTTTTATCACATAACATCTGCCAAGGTACAATGTTTGAATGGTGCTCCATTTCTGAAATAATTAATTCATCTTTAGATGATAATTCTTTTTCTAATCCTGAAGAAATTATATTTATTCCATGAGTTGTTCCTGAAGTGAATATTACTTCAAAACTATTAGATATTCCAAAATGATTTTTAACAATAGCCCTTGCATTTTCATATTTATCAGTAGCATCTGCACTCAATGAATGTAATCCTCTATGAATATTTGAATTAGAGTTTTTATAATAATCTGAAATAACATCAATTACTTGATTAGGAGTCTGAGATGTAGCAGCATTATCAAAGTAAATAAGATCAGTATTATTTATTTTTTTACTGAGTATTGGAAAATCCTCTCTTATTTTATATACGTCTAACATTTATAAATCGAATCCTAAGCTTACTCCTAGCTTTTTAGAAATTAATGAGTTAATTCTTTTCTTTAAACTCGGAATATTAACACTTTTAAGAACATTATTGGCAAAACCATAAGTAAGAAGAGCTATTGCTTCTTTTTCTGGAATTCCTCTAGATTTTAAGTAAAAAAGTGCTTCTTTATTAAGTTGTCCAATTGTGCAACCATGAGAACATTTGACATCATCTGCAAATATTTCAAGTTGAGGTTTTGAATTAACTTTAGCCTTGTTATCAATTAAAATATTATTATTTTGTTGAAATGCATTTGTCTTTTGTGCAATTTGATCAACTAGTATTTTACCATTAAAAACACCAACTGATCTTTCAGAAAAAATTCCTTTATAATCCTGATGGCTCTCACAATTCGGTTGAGCATGGTTTACAAGCGTATTATGATCTACATGCTGATCTCCTTCAAGTATTGTTAAACCTTTGAGTGTTGATTGAATATTTTCACCTTTATGATAAAAGTTTAGGTTATTTCTAGTTAATTTTCCTCCAAAAGAAAAAGTATGAACCCTAACATTACTATCTCTTTTTTGATCAATAAATGTATTGTCTATTAGATTGGATGATTCAAGATCATTTTGAATTTTGTAATAATCAATAAATGAATTCTTTTCAGCATATATCTCTGTAAGTGAATTTGTAAGTCCAGTATGAGATTTTAAACTTTGGTGTCTTTCTATTATTTCAACTCTAGCATTTTCCTCAACAATAATGATGTTTCTTGGCTGAAGCCATAATGGTTTGTTTTTGCCTGTTGAAAAATGCAATATCTGAACTGGATCCTCTGGTAAAACAGATTTTGGAATATAAATATATGCTCCTTCCTGAGTATATGAAGTGTTTAATGATGCTAAGCTTTCGTCATCAGGGACTATTTTGTTAAAGTATTTAGAAATTGTTTTTTTATACTTACTTTTTGATAATGCTGCAGATAATACACATATATCCATACCGTCATGCGTTGTGTTTGACAAGAATGGATTAAAAACTCCGTCAACAAAAACTATTTTGAAAGAATCAATATCATTAATTGAATATTTTTTTATGTCCTTAAGCTCAATATTTGGATTTCTATTTACTGATAAATTATAGTCTCTTTGTATTATAGATTTAAGAGATGTATACTTCCATTGTTCATCTTTTTTTGTGGGGAAGCCTTTATTTTCAAATCTCTTTAAGGCATTTTTTCTATATACATGAACAGGACTCTGAAGGTCTATCTCCTGCTCAAAAGCAATAAAAGAATCCAATAATTTATCTTGAAAACTCATAATTATTATTTACTTTTTTTCAACCAATCATATCCGACTACTTCAATTTTCTTTGCAAGATCTTTATTTCCTGATTTAACTACTTTTCCATCCATTATAACATGAACTTTATCTGGAACTATGTAATCTAATAATCTTTGATAATGTGTAATGACAAGTACTGCGTTTTCATCGTTACTACATTTCATGACACCATTTGCGACTATCTTCAAAGCATCTATGTCTAGACCTGAGTCTGTTTCATCAAGAACTGCCAATTTTGGTTCCATCATAGCCATTTGAAAAATTTCATTTCTTTTTTTTTCACCACCTGAGAACCCTTCATTTAATGATCTTGATAAAAAATTTGAGTCCATATCAAGCAAATTTGCTTTCTCTCTAATTTTTTTTAACATCTCACTTGATGACATGTCATCAAGTCCCTTGGACTTTCTTGTTTCATTTATTGCTGTCTTAATAAAATTAGTTACTGTTACGCCAGGAATTTCGACAGGATATTGAAATGACATAAAAACACCTTCATGAGCTCTTTCATCTGCACTTAAATCATTTATTTCTTTATCATCAAAATAAATTGATCCTTTTGTAACCTGATAATCTTCATGACCAGAAATAACGTTTGCAAGAGTACTTTTTCCAGAGCCGTTAGGTCCCATTATGGCATGAATCTCACCCTTTTTAATTTTTAAATTAATTCCCTTTAAAATTGACTTATCGTCTATCTTGCAATGTAAATTATCTATTTCTAACATATATATATTTTAACCAACCGATCCTTCTAGAGATATTTCAAGTAACTTCTGAGCTTCAACAGCAAATTCCATTGGCAATTTGTTTAGCACCTCTTTACTAAAACCATTAACAATTAGTGCTATTGCTTTCTCCGTATCTATACCTCTTTGATTACAATAAAAAATTTGATCCTCGCCAATTTTACTTGTAGAAGCTTCGTGCTCAATTTGAGCAGATTTATTCTGAGCCTCAATGTAAGGAAAGGTGTGTGCACCACAATTATTTCCCATTAAAAGTGAATCACATTGAGAAAAATTTCTAGCATTCTCAGCCATAGGTGATATTTTTACTAGTCCTCTATAACTGTTTTGTGATTTTCCAGCTGAAACACCTTTTGAAATAATTGTACTTTTTGTATTCTTTCCAATATGTATCATTTTGGTTCCCGTATCAGCTTGTTGAAAGTTGTTAGTTACAGCAATGGAATAAAATTCGCCTATTGAGTTGTCACCTTTTAATACACAAGAGGGATATTTCCAAGTTACTGCAGAACCTGTTTCAACTTGAGTCCATGAAATTTTAGATCTATTGTGACAAATTCCTCTTTTAGTAACAAAATTATAAACACCTCCTTTACCATTTTTATCACCTGGAAACCAATTCTGAACAGTTGAATATTTTATTTCAGCATCATCCATAGCAACAAGTTCAACTACAGCAGCATGAAGCTGATTTTCGTCTCTTGAGGGAGCAGTACATCCTTCGAGATAACTAACATAACTAGATTGATCTGCAATAACTAGAGTTCTTTCAAACTGTCCTGTTCCAGCTTGATTTATTCTGAAATAGGTAGATAACTCCATTGGACATTTAACTCCTTTAGGGATATAACAGAAAGATCCATCAGAAAATACTGCTGAATTTAATGCTGCAAAATAATTATCTCTTTTAGGAATAACACTGCCAATATATTTTTTAACTAGTTTCGGATGATTTTTAATTGCCTCTGATATAGAGCAAAAAATAATTCCCTTTTCTTCCAAAGTATCTTTAAAAGTTGTAGCTACAGAAACTGAATCAACAACAACATCCATTGCAACTCCACTTAGTCTTTTTTGTTCGTCCATTGAGATTCCTAATTTGTTGAACGTCTCTAAAAGTTCGGGATCTACATCATCTAAAGAATTTAAATCTGGCTTATTCTTAGGTGCAGAATAATATGATATTCCTTGATAATCAGGTTTTTTGTATTTAAGATTTGACCATAACGGTTCATCCATTTCTTTCCAGATATTATATGCATCAAGCCTCCATTCTGTCATCCATTTTGGCTCACCCTTCTTTTTTGAAATTGCTTTAACTATATCTTCGTTTAAACCAACAGGAAATGTTTCAGAATCAATATCTGTATAAAAACCGTATTCATATTCTTTGGTTTCCAGCTGTTTTTTTAACTCTTCTTCTGTATATGCCATATTGACAACTACTTTTAAACTTTTTGCAAATATACGCATAAATCAAGCTTTTTAAAGAATAAATACCTGTTAATAAATCTATAATTATGTTATAGAATATTGGATAAATTAATAGCTCAATTAAGTTAATTTTGGATAATGGATAAGCCGAAAAACGAAAACGACCTAAAAAACATTAGCGAAGAAGCACTAATTCGTAAAATTACAAAATCATTTAAGAAGAAAAATGACTCAACAATTATTGATATAGGAGATGATGCTGCAGTTTTAAAATTCGATGAATCAAATATAGCAATGTCACAAGATATATTAGTTGAAGGTGTTCATTTTGATTTATCATATGTTCCCTTAAAGCATCTAGGATATAAAAGTGTTGTAGTTAATATATCTGATATTCTATCAATGAACATGAAGCCATCTCATGTGCTAGTCTCGATTGCAGTTTCAAATAGATTTAAAATTGAAGCTATAGAAGAACTCTATGCAGGCATTAATTTAGCATGTTCTAATTACAATATTGATTTAATTGGTGGAGACACAACTTCCTCAAATAAGGGTTTAATGATATCCGTTACTTGTATTGGAAATACTAATAAAAAGAATATTACAAAAAGAAGCGGAGTTAATGAGGATGACTTACTAGTTGTATCTGGTGATCTTGGTGCAGCATACATGGGGCTTCAAGTTCTTGAGAGAGAGAAAAAAGTTTTTGAAGTAAATCCTAAATCTCAACCAGATCTTAGCAACTATACATATTGTATTCAAAGACAATTAAAGCCTGAAGCAAGAATAGATATTATTAAACTCCTTGAAGAGATGAAAATTAATCCAACTGCAATGATAGATATAAGTGATGGTTTATCAACTGAAATTAATCATCTATCCAACTCATCAGGTTTATCCTTTCATATTTACGAAGATAAAATTCCAATATTAGAAGAAACAAAAAATGTTTGCGATGAATTTAAAATAAATCATTCTATTGCTTTTCTTAATGGAGGTGAAGACTATGAATTGTTATTTACGGTTTCTAAAAGACATGAAAAGAAAATAGTAAGTTCTGAATATCTCACTATTATAGGTTCAAGTATAAAAAAGAAAGAAGACAACTGTATGATTACAAACCTTGGTCAAAAAATTAACATTAACAGTACTGGATGGGATTCTTTTAATGACGAAAATTAACCTAGAGCAACATCTAGCATCATCATAATAATAAATCCTCCAATGAATCCTAATGTTGCTATATCTGTATATTTATCCAATTGAGTCTCTGGAATTACTTCTTCAACAACAACAAAGATCATTGCACCAGCTGCAAAGGCAAGAGCATATGGAAGTAATGGAGTAAAAAAAGTTACTGCTAATGCACCTATGACACCAGCGATTGGCTCAACAATCGCAGATAGTTGACCATACCAGAAACTTTTGCCTTTACTTATTCCTGATCTCCTTAATGGCATTGCAACTGCAATACCTTCAGGAAAATTTTGTAATCCTATTCCAAACGCTAATACAACAGCACCTGCAATTGATGCCTCAGGAATACCTGCTGCAACACCACCAAATAAAACTCCGACAGCTAGGCCTTCAGGAATATTATGTAAGGTGATAGCTAAAGTTAAAAGAGTTGTTCTTCTCCATGGGGTTTTTATACCTTCAGCCTCTTTGAAATTTATATGAACGTGAGGTAAGACTTTATCAATTGCAAAAATAAATAATGCCCCTAGACCAAAACCAATAGCTGCAGGCATAACTTTAGTAAACCCATCACCAGGACTCATTTCTATTGCTGGGGATAATAGACTCCAAAAGCTTGCAGCTACCATTACTCCTCCTGTAAATCCTAACATACCATCTAGAGCCATTCTACTCATTGATTTAAATAGAAAAACTGTTGAAGCACCCAAAGCAGTTACACCCCATGTAAAAAGAGTCGCATATAAAGCTCCAACAACAGGGTTTAATCCTGAAAAATATTCAATTATTTGGTCCATCTTTGTATATTAGAAATCATCAATTGCAAAATAACAACAAAATTATTGTATGGAGAAAGATTATGATTACATTATTTGCGGTGGTGGTGCATCTGGATTATTACTTTCAAATGCTTTGATTTCAGATAGATTCTTTGATGATAAAAAAGTTCTAATAATTGAAAAGGAAGCAAAGGTTGATAATGATAAAACTTTTAGTTTCTGGGATAATCAAAGTAATGTTCTTGATAGAATAGTCTTCAAATCATGGGAAAAAGCAGAGTTTAAAGATTCTGAATTTAGTAGTTCTTTTAATCTTAGCCCATATAAATATAAGATGGTTAGATCTGATAGATTCTACTCTTACATGAGGAAAAAAATTGATAGAGCATCAAACTTTAATTATTTAAATGCAACTGTTATAGATATTGATAAGGTAAATAACAAAGTAAAAACAGATCATGGAGATTTCCTATGTACTATTGTTTTTTCGAGTTTATATGAACCTAAAAAATATGATTTCAATAAATATCCTCTTTTGAATCAACACTTTTTAGGATGGACAATTGAGACTGAAAATGATTTTTTTGATGAAAATAAAATTAGATTCATGGATTTTAGCATTGAACAGCATAAGGAAACCAGGTTTATGTATGTGCTCCCTTTTTCAAAAAATTCTGCTCTATTTGAGTATACATTTTTTGGTGGGGACATAATGAAAAATTCGGAATATGAAAAGGAGATTAAGAAGTACCTAAAAAATGAAGGTATAGAGAATTTCAAGATTGTGGAAAGGGAAAAAGGAGTGATTCCAATGACATGCTACCCTTTTTTTAATGAAAATACTGATCATTTTATAAAAATTGGTACTTCTGGAGGCTGGACAAAGCCTAGTACTGGCTATACAGTGAAAAATTCAATAGAAAAAATTGATCTAATTATTAAGCATCTAAAGCAGGATAAACCACTCTCAAAAATAAAATTTAAAAATAGGTTTTGGTTTTATGATGTTTTATTTCTTGATGTACTTGTTGATTCAAGAGGCAAGGGAAGTAAGGTTTTCTCGGATTTATTTAGAAACAATGATCCACTTTTACTATTTAAGTTTCTTGGTGAAAAAACTAATATTTTTGAAGAGATTAGAATATTTATTTCGGTTAATATAATGACCTTTGTAAGGTCACTATTTAAAAGAATTTCAAATTTCTCGATTTAGAAGAGTCTTAGAGAATTGATTTAATTTTATCTTAATATCATTATCTATTTGCAAATCATTAATTAATGATTCTGCTTTATTAAAATGTTTTTTAACTTTATTTTTAAGATAATTAACTGCACCTGAATTTTCATAAAAGGATATGATTGAAGTAATTTTTTCAGATTCTTGTAGATCGCTAGAATAAAAAATATTTTCAAATTCTGATTTTTTATCTAATTCTAATTGTGAATGTGTATATATGAACAATAAAGTTTTTTTCTTCTCAATTATATCCCCTCCTGTTTTTTTTCCAAACTTTTCTTGATCTCCAAAGCAGTCTAGTAAATCATCTTCTAGTTGAAAAGCTATTCCTAAATTCAATCCAATTTTATATAATAAATCAGTATTTGAAGTATTTGTTTCTGCGACAATGCCACCAAACATAAATGAACAGCCTATTAGAACTGCTGTTTTATTTTTAATCATTTCAAAATATTCATTTTCCGTAATGTCATTTTTAGATGCAAAATCCATATCAGCTTGTTGACCTTCACAAACGAGTCTTGATATTTCAGTTAGTTTTTTTGAAAATAGCACATATTTTGAATCTTCGTATTGGTTAAGAATCTCATACGAGATAATAAGCATTACATCACCAGATAAAATTCCAGTATTGATATCCCACTTAGAATTTATTGTTTTCTTTCCCCTTCTCATTGAAGAATTATCCATTATATCATCATGTGCCAAAGTAAAGTTGTGAAATATTTCGAGTGCAGCTGCTGCTGGAAGTGCTTCTGTTTTCTTAGCATTAAATAAATCTGAAATATACAGTGTAATTAGGGGTCTTAATCTTTTTCCTCCAGACTCTAAAATATATTTTACAGGATTGTATAGGTTTTCTGGTTTATTATATTTTAATTCTTTTTTTAGGTAATCCTCAAAAAATTTAATGTATTCCGTCATTATCATTAACTGATTTAAAAATAAATATACTATTTAATTTATTGTTAATTTTTTATTAATCATTTGTTTAATTCAATTGTTTAAATTTAATTTGCAGTAATTTAATTGTGATGAAGAAAGAATATTCTGACACTGAAATAAAAATTAAGACTGCTGCAAAATCTCTTTTTTTGGAAAAAGGGTATAGTGCTACGACTACTAGAGATATCTCCAAAGAGTCTGATATTAATCTTGCTCTGTTAAACTATTACTTCACTAGTAAAAAGAAACTCTTTGAAATTATTATGCTTGAAACATTTTACGATTTTATTAGTAAAATGGTTGAGGTGTATAATGATGAAAAAAGCACTCTTGAGGAGAAACTTAGATTAACAAGTTCAAAATACATTGATATGATAATTGTGGAGCCTCACCTGCCTACATTTGTTGTAAATGAATTAAAAAATAATCCGTCTTCTATATTGAAGATTTTGAAAGGGCAGATAATGGAATCTAAATTAGTTGATCAATATAATGATGGTGTTAAAAAAGGAATTTATAAAAGAATAGATCCCATTCATTTTGTGACAAATATTTTAAGCTTAATTGTATTTCCATTTATAAGCAGCCCCATAATAATTAAGATGAAAAAATTTAGTAGAAAAGAATTCAATGAAATGATGTATGAGCGTAAAAAATTAATTCCTGAATGGATATTACAAATGATTAAAAAATGAAGAAACTTTTGTTAGCACTATTTATATCAAACTTATGCTATTCTCAATCAGATATAGTTAGCTTAAATATAGAGGACGCTGTAAAATATGGGATTGAGAATAATAGAAATTTAAGAAATGCTGAGAGAGAGATTCAAATGGCATATCAAGAAAGGTGGAAAACAATTGCGATTGGATTACCAAATGTGTCATTAGATTTAAACTATCTAAACAATATAGAACTTCCTACATCACTAATTCCTGCTGAGTTTTTTGGTGGTAATAAAGGAGATTTTTCTGAAATTCAGTTTGGTACTGAACAATCTGCAATTGGATCTGTAAGAATGGAACAATTATTATTTGATGGTTCCTGGTTAGTGGGTTTAGAGTATAGTAGAATTTATCTTGCTACATCTCAAAATTTTTATGAAAAAACTTTACTTGAGGTTAGGGAAGCTATTATTAAATTATATAGTCTTGTGGTTACTCTCAATGAGGGAATCTCAATTTTAGATAATACTCTTGATAACTTCAAAAAAGATTTATATGAAGTAACAGAGTTATATAAAAATGGGTTTCAGGAAGAAGAAAATGTTGAGCAAATAAAAATAACATTGGCTCAAGCAGAACTCTCACTACTGCAGGCACGTAAAACTCGTGACAATCAATTAAATCTACTAAAGTTGGTTTTGGGGATCAACATGAAAGATAAACTTGAACTTGTTACTTCTGTTGAAGACTTTATTGGGGATAATGTAATCTTTGCTAATTCTTTTGAAGATTTTAATACTGACAGAAATGTTGATATAAAAATTTCACAGAATATGTTTGACACAAAAAGAATTGAATACAAACTAGAAAAATCTAAACAGTTGCCAAAAGTATCTGGTTTTATAAGCGGAACATATACTGGTTATAATAATGAGTTTGATTTTACAAATAAATCTCAGAATTGGTTTGGCTCATCTGTTGTTGGTGTTAATCTTGAAATACCATTATTTAATGCGAATAGGATGAATGTATCATCCCAAAAAGCAAAAATTGCAATGGAAAAAGCTAGAACAAGCTTAGAGGAACAACAAGAGAGAACACAGGCTAAAGTATTACAAAAATTAAGTGAATACCAGTTAGCTCTTAAGTCTTTGGATGTAAATGAGCAGACTATGAATCTTTCAATCTCCATTGAAGAAAAAAACTCAATGAAGTTTTTTGAAGGCTTGGTAACATCTTTTGAACTTAGACAGGCACAAATTCAATTACTTGATTCTCAGCAAAAGTATTTGAACTCTGTTCTAGAATTGATTTCAATAAAAACAGAATTAGAAACACTTTATAACAATTAATCATGAATAAATTTTATACAATTTTATTAATCACAGTAATTATTGGCTGTAATTCCTCTGGAAATATATCAGTTGAATCTCTCATAGAAAATAAAGATTTAGATGAACTAAAAAAGAGGAAGGATGAATATGTAAATGCTATGAATGCCATGAAGCTTGAGCTTAATGAAATTAATTCTGGAATTGCTTTTTTAGATGAAAATGAAAGGCTAACTCTAGTATCCAAGTATGAAATAAAAGAACAAATATTCAATAGTTATGTAGAGGTGCAAGCAAATTTAAAAACTAGAAAAAATATTTTGGTTCTTCCAGAATTTCAAGGAACCTTAGAAAAAATATTTGTAGATGAAGGACAGAATGTCTCAAAAGGTAAACTTCTAGCTCAAATAAATGATTCAGGTCTAAAGGAACAGTTAGATCAACTAATAATTCAAAGAGATTTTGCAAAAGAAAATTATGAAAGAATCCAGAGATTATGGAAAAATAATATTGGTTCAGAAATTCAATTTCTAAAAAGTAAGTCAGACTTTGAATCAATTCAAAAAGGTGTTGATCAGATGAGAGATATGCTATCCAAGACAAAAATTTATGCTCCTTTTGCAGGAGTAGTCGATGAAATAATAGCTAACCCAGGATCAAATCTAATTCCCGGTGTAACTAATGTACTTAGAATAGTGAACCTTGAGGATGTGTATGCAGAGGCATTTGTTTCTGAAAAGTATATTTCAACTATTAGTAACGGAACAGAAGCAATAGTAAAAATTCCTCTTTTAGATAAAGAAATAAAATCTGAAGTTACACAGACAGGAAACTTTATTGATCCAAATAATAGAACATTTAGAATAGAAATCCCAGTTGATAATAGTGATAAAAGAATTAAACAAAATTTAGATGCTAAGATTAAGATAAACACATATAAGAAGGATAATGCTATAGTTATTCCACTTAGAATAATTAGAGAAGATGCTGAAGGGAAAAACTACATATACATAATGGACGAAGATAAAAAAGATGGTGTATTTATAACTAGAAAAGCCGTAATAAAGATTGGTAATAAAAGTAATACGGATGCTGAAGTACTTGAGGGCTTAAATTTTGGAGAAACAATTGTGCTAGAGGGTGCAAATTTAGTGGAGGATCTTCAAAGGGTTAAACTAATTAATTAAAATGAATAAAAAAAATAGAGAGTTTTTCTTATCGTCTTGGGCAATTGAAAATAAGACCATCATTTACATATTGATGGTAATATTTTTAGTTTCTGGAATTAATGCATACAATACCATGCCTAGAGAGCCATTCCCGGAGATAAATACTACAAATGTATTTGTATCAACAGTCTTTCCAGGCAATAGTGCAGAAGAAATAGAAAAATTAGTTACAAATCCATTAGAGGAAGAGATTAAGGGTGTAAAGGGTCTTGAGGAAGTTGAGTCAAGCTCTTATGAGGGTGTATCTGTAATTAACGTTGAATTTGACGATGAAGTGCCAATTGAAGTTGCAAGACAAAGAGTAAAAGATTTAGTGGATAATGTTACAGTAAGAGATGATTGGCCAACTTTTAACAATTCAAAAATTGACCCCAGTGTTACAGAATTTGATTTTGCTGAAAGATATCCTGTACTTAATATAACATTAATCGGTGATTATACTGTGGAGGAGTTAAAAGGGTATGCTGAGTACCTTGAACTCCGAATAGAAAGATTATCTGAGATTAAATCTGTGGAGATCAGGGGATTACAAGATTTTGAAGTTGAAGTAGCAGTAGATCCATACAGAATGAACTCAACCAATACAAGTTTTAGTAATATAATATCAGCAATTTCTCAAGAAAATGTTACGATCTCTGCTGGAAATATAGTCTCGGATGGTCAAAGACGAAATGTAAAAATTGTTGGTGAGATCTCTAGACCTTCAGAATTAGAAAACATAATAGTTAATAATTTCAATGGGCCTGTTTATTTAAAAGATATTGCTTCTGTTTCTTTTAAAGAAAAAGAAGCAACATCTTATGTAAGATATTTTAATAGCAAGACCGTAGGACTTGAAGTAATTAAAAGAGGTGGGGAAAATGCAATTTTTGCATCTAACTCCATTAGAGAAATTATAGATAAGGCTAAGATAGATTTCCTTCCAAATAATCTTGATGTTAATATAATAAATGATTCATCAGATTATACAATTAACTCAGTCAATGACTTAATGAATAATCTAATTTTTGGTATAATACTAGTAGTAACTGTTATTACTTTTTTTCTAGGGATAAAAAATGCTCTTTTTGTTGGATTTGCTATTCCAATGTCAATGTTTTTATCTCTCTTCTTTCTATCATTATTTGGTTTTACATTAAATAGAATGGTTTTATTTGGATTAGTGATGGGGCTTGGACTCCTTGTAGATAATGGAATCGTTGTTGTCGATAATATTTACAGGCTGATGAAAGAAGAGGGGCTATCAAGGATTAAGGCTGCAAAATTGGGAATCGGTGAAGTAGCGCTACCAATTATTGTTTCAACTGCTACAACAATTGCTGCGTTTATTCCACTTGGAACTTGGCCAGGAATTATTGGTGAGTTTATGATTTATTTTCCAATAACACTATCTGCAATATTAGGTTCATCATTAATAGTCGCAATCTTTTTCAACTCTATGTTAGTATCAAGCTTTATGAGTACTGATGAAGACAATTTGTCAAATAAATTTTTACTTAGATCAACATATTTTTTAGGCTCACTGGGTATCATTTTTATAATTTTTAGCAGTACTAGAGTCTTCGGATCAATCTTTCTATTGATATGTTTATTCTTATGGCTTTATAAATATTTTTTAAAAAATCAATTATTTATTTTCAAAGAAAAGGTACTCCCAGTTTTAGAAAATAATTATTCTAAATTTTTAGCTTATGCCTTATCAGGTATTAGACCATATATGTTTTTGTCTGGAACTTTTTTACTCTTTATACTTTCTATTGTATTAATGGGTGTATTTCCACCTAAAATTGAGTTTTTCCCTGACAATGAGCCTCAACAAATATTAGTATCAATTGAGTATCCTGAAGGAACGGATATTTTAAAAACTAATGAAACTTCAAAACTTGTTGAAAAGGAAATCTATAATGTTATAAATAGACCTAAGTACAATGATAATGGTTATAATTTTATTGTTGAATCATCAATTACAAATGTTGGGGAAGGAGCATCAGTTTCTTCTTCAGGATCGGGGACTCCTCATAAATCTTTAATAACTATGACGATGAGAGAGTTCAAATATAGAAGAGGGATGTCAAGTGAAAATTTAAGAAAAGAAATTCAACTTAATTTAATTGATAAATTTCCAGGCATAGCTATACTTGTAGAAAAAGATTCACAAGGCCCACCTTCAAGTTACCCAGTTAATATAGAGATATATGGAGAGAATTATGAAGAATTAATTGAAACTGCAATCTCTATGAAAAATTTCTTAGATCAAGAAAATATAGAAGGGATAGAGCAGTTAAAAATTGATGTAACTAAAAGCAAGCCAGGACTTGAATTTACTGTTGATAAGATGAAGGCTGGAGAACTAGGGATTCCCGCTGGCCTAGTTGGTCAAACAATTAGAAACTCAATAATTGGAACAAAAGCCGGAGTATATAAACAAGACGGAGAAGACTATGAGATTAATGTTCGTTTTGATAATGAATTTAAAAATGACTTTAGTTCAATACTAAATCAGAATATAGCTTTTAGAGACCAATCTTCAGGTAAAATAAAAGATATACCAGTTGCATCAATAGTTGATGAAAAAAATATAGCATCATTTAATGCTATAAAGCATATAGACTTACAAAGAGTTGTTACTCTGTATTCATCAATTTTGGCAGGTTCAAATGCAAATCAAATAGTTAACACAGCAGAAATTGCCTTAAGTGGATTTGAAACTAATGAGGGTATTTCTTTTAAATTTACTGGAGAGATAAAAGAACAAGATGAAAACCAAGAGTTTCTTTCATCTGCTTTATTAACTGCTATATCTTTAATTGTTTTATTATTAGTTTTTCAGTTTAACTCAATCTCTAAACCTTTAATTGTCCTACTATCAATAGTATTGAGCTTTACAGGTGTATTCCTAGGAATAGTAATTTTTAATCTAACCTTTAGCATTTTAATGACTATGTTAGGTATAATTTCATTAGCTGGCATAGTCGTGAACAACGCCGTTGTTCTAATTGATTATACCGATCTATTATTTAAAAGAAAAAAAATTGATTTAAATCTTTCAAAAGATCAATTAATCGATAAAAATTCAGCTCTTGACTTAGTAAAAAAAGCTGGTAAGGCAAGACTAAAACCTGTTCTTCTTACTGCAATTACTACAATCTTTGGACTAATTCCTTTAGCAGTTGGATTAAACATTGACTTCTTCTCTTTATTATCTAATTTTAATCCCAATATATACCTGGGTGGAGATAATGTAATCTTTTGGGGCCCATTGGCATGGACAGTTATATTTGGAATTACATTTGCTACTTTTTTGACATTAATAATAGTTCCTTCAATGTATTACCTGATTCATTTAGGTAGAATCAAACTAAAAAATATCTAGTTATATTTACATATAATTATATGAATCGAACTAACAATTGCGGGGAATTATCAAAAACCAATTTAAATCAAGATGTCAAACTTTCTGGCTGGGTAAATAAGGTTAGAGAGAAAGGGTTTATTATTTGGATTGACTTAAGAGATAGATATGGCATTACACAGTTGGTGTTTGATAAAGAAAGATCTAGCGAGGAATTATTCTCTTCTGCTGCTGAACTTGGAAGAGAGTTTGTAATCGAGATTGAAGGAACTGTAATAGAAAGAAAAAGTATTAATGAAAAAATAAGTACAGGTGAAATAGAGATTCTTGTATCTAGTCTAAAAATTTTAAATAAGTCTCTGGTTCCACCGTTCACTCTTGAAAATGAATCTGATGGTGGTGAAGAGTTAAGAATGAAGTACAGGTATCTTGATATTAGAAGACAACCAGTAAAAGAAAATTTAATTTTTAGACACGACTTATCACTCGAAGTAAGAAATTTTCTTTCTGAAAATGGATTTATTGATATTGAGACACCTTGTTTAATAAAGTCAACTCCAGAAGGTGCAAGAGATTTTATTGTACCTAGTAGACTTAACCCTGAACATTATTATGCTTTACCTCAATCACCACAAATATTTAAGCAATTATTAATGATAGGTGGAATTGATAAGTACTATCAAATTGTAAAATGTTTTAGAGATGAAGATTTAAGAGCCGATAGACAACCAGAATTTACACAAATTGACTGTGAAATGTCTTTTGTTAATCAAGAAGATATATTTAAGCAGTTCGAGGCACTAATGTCAAGGTTGTTCTCTAGGTTTTTAAATCAAGATAGTGTTAAGTTTGAAAGAATTACTTATAATGATGCTATTGAAAACTATGGAATTGACAAACCTGATCTTAGATATGATGTAAGAATTAATGATATAACAAATGAAGTAAAAGGGAAAGGTTTTCAAGTTTTTGATAGTAATGATTTTTCATGTTGTGTTAAGGTGGAAAATAAATCTGAACTTACAAGAAAGGAAATTGATAATTTAACCGATTGGATTAAACGACCACAAATTGGAGCAACTGGACTTTTGTGGATTAAACATAATTCAGATTCTACAATTAAATCCTCATTTGATAATTTTTTTTCAAACGAAGATTTAAAATCAATTTTGGATAAAACATCATCGAAACCAGGGGATATAATATTTATTATATCTGGTAATAAAAAAGAATCTTTGACGCAAATGGGCTCCTTAAGAATAGAGCTTGCAAAAAGATTCAAATTAATAAATTATGAAAAATTATGCCCAATATGGGTAACTGATTTCCCTCTTTTTGAATGGGATGAAGATGAAAAAAGATTTTTTTCAATGCATCATCCTTTCACATCAGCTAAACCTGAACACTTAGAATTATTAGATACAGAACCAGAAAAAGTGATTGCAAATGCATATGATTTAGTTCTTAATGGGAATGAAATAGGTGGTGGTTCAATAAGAATTCATGATTTTGATACTCAAATGAAAATATTTGAGCTTTTAGGGATGAGTAAGGAAGAATACATTAGTCAATTTGGTTTTTTAATTGATGCTTTAAAATATGGTGCTCCACCTCATGGTGGTATTGCCCTTGGACTTGATAGACTTGCTGCAGTTCTTAAGGGAAAAGATATAATTAGAGACTTTATTGCTTTCCCAAAAAATAACTCCGGTAAAGATCTTATGATTGACGCACCATCGAAATTAACTAAAGAACAATTAAAGGATCTAACAAATTAAAATATTTGAAAATTTTAGTTAAAATATTGTCTTACCTAGTTTTTATTGGAGTCTTTATTGGAATCTTTATTAAAGAAATTGTTGGTGACCAACTCGGAGATATAGTATTAGGTATCTCAGTAATTTTAGGAACCTTAGTATTTATGCCCTTATTTCTAGCTCATAGGTGGAAGGGGAAAAAACTAAAAGATTATACTCTAAGTGAAGAAAATATTAGAAAGATGAGAGAAAAAGCTGATGAATTTTAATCTCTAATCTTTTTAAAAAATCTATTCAATAAATCTTTTGACTCACTCTCCATAATACCTGAAATTGTTTTAATATTTCTGTCCATTTCTAAATTATAACTTGAAAAGCCTCTTTTTTTATCTGAAGCTGCATAAACTATAGTATCAATTTTAGACCAATATATTGCACCATAACACATTAGACATGGTTCTAGAGTGCAGTAAAGAATACATTTACTGAGATTCTTGGAGTTTAAAAAGCTTTGCGCAGATGTAATTGCGATAAGCTCAGCATGTGCAGTTGAGTCATTAAGTAACTCAACCATGTTTGATGATTTGGAAATTATTTCATTTTCATAAACTATAACACATCCAACTGGAACTTCATCCTTATAAAATCCATAATCAGCCTCTTCAAATGCTTTTTTCATAAAATAATTATGATCTTTTTTCATCTTACTAATTTACAAAATAGGTGTATTGATTTTCGAATATATATCTTCGTATATTGATATAAAATTATTTTCAAAGTTTTAATGGAAAGTTCGAAGAAACTTTTTTTGCTTGATGCTTATGCATTAATATACAGAGGTTATTATGCTTTTATAAAAAACCCTAGGATCAATTCAAAAGGGACTGATACTTCTGCAATACTAGGATTCATGAATTCTCTTTTAGAAATTATAAGGACTCAAAATCCTGATTACATTGCAGTTGCTTTTGATAAAGGAGGTTCAGTAACTAGATCTGAGATGTTTACAGAGTACAAAAGTAATAGAGATAAAACACCAGAGCCAATTCTTGTTGCAATCCCTTACATTAAAGAAATTCTGAAGTCAATGAATATTTCGGTTCTTGAAAAAGAAGGTTACGAAGCTGACGATGTAATTGGAACTGTTGCCAAAGATGCTGAAAAAAATAATTTTAAGGTATATATGGTAACCCCAGATAAGGATTTTGCTCAACTTGTATCTGATAATATATTTCTATGTAAGCCAGCTAGAATGGGAAATAGTATGGAAATATGGGGAGTTGATGAAGTTAAGGATAAGTTTGAAGTAAATTCACCTGAACAAGTAATTGATTATTTAGGTATGATGGGTGATTCAGTTGATAACATACCTGGACTTCCTGGAGTTGGAGATAAAACTGCAAAAAAATTTATAAAGCAATATGGAAATTTAGAGACACTTCTCGAGAAATCATATGAAATAACAGGAAAGCTTGGAGAAAAAATAACGAATAATAAAGAGCTAGGTATTTTATCAAAAAAATTAGCAAAAATAATTCTTGATGTACCTGTTGAATATAAATTAAATGACTTTAAACTTTCAGATCCTGATAATGAAAGTGTGATGAAAATTTTTGATGAACTTGAATTTAAAAGAGTAAAAGAAACTTTTTTTAAAATTTTTGGATTTAATGAAACCAAAGGAAAAGATCAAGAGCTTGTTCAAGGTGACTTATTTAGTGAGAATGATTTAATTAACGATAAATCAATCCTTAGTAAATGTGATTCCTACTATCAAAGAATTGATTCAAATAAAGAATTAGAATATTTAATGACTAAACTTCTAATCCAAAAAGTGGTTGCATTCGACACAGAGACAGAAAGTTTAAACTCTCTTGATACAGAAATAGTGGGTATTTCATTTTCATGGATGGAAAAAAAAGGTTTTTATTTACCTATTGATAATAATAAATCTATTCAAAAAGAATACTTTGATATTTTAAGACCTTTTTTTGAGAACGATCAAATAATTAAAGTTGGACATAATCTTAAGTTTGACATTAAAGTGTTATTTAAATATGATATTACAGTCTCTGGGCCATTATTCGATACCATGGTAGCGCACTACCTTATCAATCCAGATATGAGGCATAATCTAGATACATTATCAGAATCTTATTTAAATTATATACCAATATCTATTGAAACTCTAATAGGTAAAAAAGGAAAAAATCAAAGATCAATGAGAGATTTACCAGTTGAAGAAGTCACAGATTATGCATCAGAAGATGCAGATCTTGCTCTTCAATTAAAGAAAATTTTTGATAAAGAGTTAAACGAAAACGGAGTTAAAAATATTTTCAATGACATAGAAATTCCTATTATAGAGGTCCTTGCAGATATGGAAAAAGAGGGGATTAGCATAAATAGTTCATATCTAAGTAAGTTGGATGAAGAATTTGAAATAGACCTTAATAAATTAAAAAGCGGCATTTTTGAAAAGTCTGGCGCAGAGTTTAACCTTAATTCTCCTAAACAACTTGGAGATATACTTTTTGAAAAGCTAAAATTAGTCTCAAAACCAAAAAAAACTAAAACTGGTCAATACTCAACCTCTGAAGAAGTATTATCTGCTTTAGCAAGTGAACACGAGATTATTAGAAATATATTAGAATGGCGGTCACTTGATAAACTTCAGAGTACATATGTAAGATCTCTACCAAATGAAGTAAGTAATAGGACAGGAAGGATTCATACAAGGTTCAATCAGACTGTTACAACAACAGGCCGTTTAAGCAGTAATACACCTAATTTGCAGAATATTCCAATCAGAACAAAGAATGGTCAAAAAATAAGAAAAGCCTTTATACCCAGAAGTGACGAATATGAGCTTTTAGCAGCTGATTACTCGCAGATTGAGTTAAGAGTTATAGCTTCAATCAGTAAAGACGAAAAAATGATTGATGCGTTTGTAAATGATCAAGATATTCATACAATTACGGCAGCAAAAATATTTAATATTAATCCAAACGAAGTAACAAGAGAACAAAGGGGAAATGCTAAAACAGTTAATTTTGGAATAATATATGGTGTCTCAGCTTTTGGACTGAGTCAACAAACAAAATTATCTAGATCAGAATCTAAAATTATGATTGATAATTATTTTGAAAGTTACCCTGGACTCAAAAATTATATGTCTAGTCAAATTGATTTTGCTAGAAATAAAGGCTATGTTGAGACAATAATGGGAAGAAGAAGGTATTTACAGAATATCAATTCACAAAATAATATGCTAAGGAGTGGTGCTGAGAGGAATGCAATTAATGCTCCTATACAAGGAAGTGCCGCTGATATCATTAAAATAGCTATGATAAGAATACACAATAAGTTCAAAAAACAGTCCCTCAAATCAAAAATGCTTCTTCAGGTTCACGATGAACTTGTTTTTGATGTCCATAAAACAGAAAAAAAAATAGTTAAGGATATAGTTAAAAATACTATGGAGTCTGCTGTTGAGCTTAATGTTCCTTTAAAAATTGATCTAGAATTTGGCAAAAACTGGCTTGAGGCACATTAATTAAAAAAAAGTTTTTTTAAAAATTTATATAATTGTACATTTGCACGCCTAGATTCAATCTATAATGACTAAAACAAGTTATAAAACTATATCAGCAAATAGTAAAACAGTGAACAAGGAATGGGTTCTTGTTGATGCTGCTGAGCTACCATTAGGTCGAACTGCGTCAATTGTAGCTACTCTTTTAAGAGGAAAACACAAAACTAACTTCACACCTCATGTTGATTGTGGAGATAATGTTGTAGTGATCAATGCTGAAAAGATTGAACTATCTGGTGATAAGTGGAATCAAAAGCAGTATATAAGTCATACTGGATACCCTGGAGGTCAAAGAATTATTACTGCTGACAAACTTCACAAAAAAAACAATATTAAACTTGTTGAGAAAGCTGTTAAAGGTATGCTTCCAAAAAATAAGTTGGGTGCTGACTTATACAGGAACTTAAAAGTATTTCCTGGATCTACTCATAATCATGAAGCACAAAAACCTAAATTAATTGATGTAAATAGTAAAATATAATGGAAGTAATTCATAAAATAGGGAGAAGGAAGACATCTGTTGCTAGAGTCTATATGTCAAATGGAAAAGGAAATATTACAGTAAACAAAAAGTCTTATTCAGACTTTTTTAGTACTGCAACTTTACAGTACAAAATATTACAGCCTTTCAACCTAACTGAGACAAAAGATAAATTTGACTTATCAGTTTCTGTTAAGGGTGGTGGGGTTAATGGCCAAGCAGAAGCTATAAGGTTAGCTATCTCTAGAGCATTAGTTGAATTTAATGAAGAATTTAAATCTGTTCTTAAATCAGAAGGCTTAATGACAAGAGATCCCAGAATGGTTGAAAGAAAGAAATTTGGTCAAAAGAAAGCTAGAAAGAAATTCCAATTCTCAAAAAGATAATATATGGCAAAGACTGACGTTAAAGAACTATTGGATGCAGGTGTTCATTTTGGACACTTAACTAGAAAGTGGAATCCCAATATGGCTCCATATATCTACATGGAGAGAAATGGAATTCACATAATCAATTTATATAAAACTGCGGCTAAATTGGAAGAGTCTGTTAATGCAATCAAAAAGATTGTTTTATCAGGAAGAAAAATTCTTTTTGTAGCTACAAAAAAGCAGGCAAAGGATATAGTTGCACAAAAAGCTGATTCTGTTAATATGCCTTACATCACGGAAAGATGGCCTGGGGGAATGTTAACAAATTTTGTAACAATTAGAAAAGCAGTTAAAAAGATGAATGCTATTGATAGGATGAAAGCTGATGGAACTTTTGAAACTCTTTCAAAAAAAGAAAAACTACAAGTTGATAGACAAAGGGCAAAACTTGAAAAGAACCTTGGTTCTATATCAGACATGACAAGACTCCCTGGAGCTATATTTGTAGTTGACACTTTGAATGAAAAAATTTCAGTACAAGAAGCGCAAAAGTTAAATATTCCAATTTTTGCTATGGTAGATACAAATTCTGATCCAAACGAAGTCGATTTCATTATTCCTTCCAATGATGATGCTTCAAAATCAATTGAAAAAATTCTAAAGATTGTATGTAATGCAATTCAAGAATCTCTTGAAGAAAGAAAAAAGGAAAAAGAGATTGCTGAACAAAAAAAGCTAGAAGAGGCTGAAGCATCTAAAGATGCAGAATCTTCACAAGAATAATAACCCTTTAAAATTTTACTAAATTGAAAATAACTGCATCTGATGTTAATAAGTTAAGAAAGTCCACAGGAGCTGGAATGATGGATTGTAAAAAAGCACTCGAAGAATCTAATGGCGATTTTGATAAAGCAATTGAGGTTCTAAGAAAAAAAGGTCAAAAGGTTGCTGCTAATAGAGCAGATAGAGACTCTTCTGAAGGTGTTGTTCTTGCAAAAGTAAATACTGAAAATACATCTGGGGTTATTATTTCACTTAATTGTGAGACAGATTTTGTAGCTAAAAATGATGATTATATTCAGTTAGCACAAAAAATGGTAGACCACGCATTAAAGTTCTCTGACAAAGAATCATTTTTAGATTCAGATTTTGATGGAATGAAAGTTTCTGAAAAGTTATTAGAACAGACAGGTGTTATTGGAGAGAAAATTGAAATTGGATCATTTGAATATATCTCTGCTAATTTTGTGGGATCTTATATTCATGCTGGAAATAAAATTGCATCAATAGTTGGGTTATCTGAAAGCTTTGAAAGTGCAAAAGAAGTAGGTAAAGACTTGTCAATGCAAATAGCTGCTATGAATCCTGTAGCTATTGATGAGACTGGTGTAAGTCAAAATGTTGTTGAAAAAGAAATTGAGATTGCTAAAGATCAATTAAGACAAGAAGGTAAGCCAGAAGAGATGCTTGAAAATATTGCTAAAGGTAAACTTAAAAAGTTTTTCAAAGAAAATACTTTAATAAACCAACAATTTATCAAAGACAGCAAGGTGAGTATTTTACAGTACTTAAAGTCTCATTCAGAATCTGTTAAAGTGACTAGTTTTTTTAGAGTGGGTCTTGTATAATTACAGTTTTCTAATTTACACTAGAAAGGTAAATCATCCTCTGTAAGATCCTCTGCAGATGAAGACTGGTCTGGTTCTATTGGTAAATCACCCGGTGCTGAGTCCATAACCTGATCATCAAGAGATTCAATTCTCCATCCTTGAATAGAATTAAAATATTTAATTCCTTGATCTGGACTCTCCCACTCCCTTCCTCTAATATTTATTCCAACCCTTACTGTCTGGCCAAGGCTGTAATTGTCTAATAATTCACAATTATTTTGAACAAACTCAATAAGTATATGTTGAGGATATTGTTCATCTGTCGTTACAACTAATTCTCTTTTTCGAAAACCATTATCTCCAAAAGTTTTTACATCTCCAATAAGTTTGATTTTTCCTAAAATTTCCATTATATATAAGATTTAATTTTGTTCATAATTTCAGTAAATTGATCCTGTGTCAATTGAATTTTTGAATCAAATGACATATCATCCATAGTATTAATTGGAATTAGGTGAATATGAACATGTGGAACCTCAAGGCCAATTACACTAATCCCAACCCTTTTACAAACTACTGCTTTTTTTATTGCACGGGCAACTTTTTTTGAGAAAATCATCAACCCCGAAAGATTATCATCATCTAAGTCAAATACCTGATCAACCTCTTTTTTTGGAACACATAATGTATGTCCTAAAGCATTTGGATTAATATCTAGAAAAGCAAAATAATCCTTATCCTCATAAATTTTATATGATGGTATTTCTCCAGATATAATATTTGAAAAAATTGAAGCCATTATCTTGAAATATCTAATATTTCAAATTTAACATTTCCACTTGGAATAGAGATCTCTGCTATATCTCCTTTTTGTTTTCCCAGTAGACCTTTTCCTATTGGTGAATCAACTGATATTTTTCCTTGGGCTAAATTAGCTTCACTTTGAGCTACAAGTTTATATTGCATTGTAGCAGAATTTAAAAGATTTTTAATTTTTACAGTTGAGTGAACGAGTACTTTTGAAGAATCTAGTTTAGATTCATCTATAATTCGAGCATTAGAAAGTGTTTCTTCTAATTTTGAAATTTCTAGTTCAAGCATTCCTTGTGCTTCTTTAGCAGCATCGTATTCTGCATTTTCACTAAGATCACCTTTGTCTCTAGCTTCGCCTATTGCTTTAGACGCACGAGGTCTTTCAACATCCTTAAGATGATCTAATTTTTTTCTAAGGTCTTTCAACCCTTTATCAGTATAATATGAAACTTTTCCCATATTCAATGCAAAAATCCCCTATTAGAGGGGATATCTAATACAAATTTACAAAATTTTTGATTAAAACTTAATATCTATACCCACTAGAAGATTTATTCCAGATTGAGGATAATAATATGTTCCTTCATATGTCTTAAGTCCCTGACCTTCGGGTAAATCATAAGTGTAATAACCACCATAACTAGTGTATTTAACATCGAATATATTATTGATTAATACTTTTAATTTTGCCTCCTTTGCATAATTTGGTATGGATATGTCATGAACAAAGTTTAAATCATTGATAAAGAAAGATTTCAACTTAGAAATTGGCCTATTAGTCTGAGCAAAAAATTGTTCACTAACGTAATTAGATCTTAATGAGAGCAATATTTTATCATTTGGAGAAAAATTGATAATGTTGTTAGCAATAAAGTTTGGAGAATATGCTAAATCTGTATTCCCAAAACTTTGAAGTTCTCCATCAAAACTATAAAAAAGATTCTTATTCTTATTTTCACTTAATGATATATTTGACTCTATATTAATATTGGAATTTATAAATAGTTTTGACTCAATCTCTAAACCAAGCCTATATGATTCACCAATATTTGTCCTAATTTCATAGCCATTATTGTCTCTTTCCCCAGTTAACACTAATTGATTATCGTAAAGCATATAAAAGGCGTTTAAATTTAATGAGAAGTTGTTAAATTGTCCTTGCCAACCAAGTTCAAAATCATCAAGTTTTTCAGGATCTGGACTTCCATTAGCATAGTCAGCCCTTGTTGGCTCTCGTTGAGCTCTTGCATATGATAGATAGTACTTATTATCCTCATTCTGATTGTAAAACACTCCTATTTTAGGATTAAAAAAGTTAAAATTTTTATCTATTTTTTCATATCCCTGTTCAACATAACCAGAAACTACAGAGTAAGGAGTAATACTTGCATTATAGTTGATATTTCTATACTGTAAGTCACCATAAACTGATATTTTTTGAGATAAATAATAATCAAGTTTTGCATATACATTAAATTCACGTTTATCTCCAATATCATCATAAAATTTTTCTTTAAAATTAGATGATATTTTACTCATAGAGCTCCACATATACTCACCATAATGTTGACCATCATATATATTAAATGAGCCTCCAATTATTGCGTTATATAGATCTGTCTTTTGATTTAAACTAAAAAGAAGTCCATAGAAATCATTATCTAACCACCTTCTATCAATATAATCTTCAGGTACAGATACACCATCGTCATATCCTACATTATAGTTTTCCCAGTATCCTCTTCCGTATGTGTAGTGTAACCCAATATTTGATATCCATCCATTTTCATAAGATTGATTCCAATGGAACTGATAATGATCTTGCTTATAATTATCATCTTGATCATTATAATATAGGGTATTGCCCATTTTATCATAATATTCACCTGCTGGATTATATTTTCGATTTGTTTCAAGAGCAGATGAATCAATTCCAAACCATGCTTGATCAGTAATTTCATGACCTGCAAAGGTTAATATCTTCAATAAAGTATTTTCATCTTTATATATTCCTTGTAAAAAATATGAACGTAGTTTTGATCCAGATCGATCAATGTATCCGCCTGATTTAATTCTGGATAGTCTTCCTGAAAATTCAAATTTGTCATTGATAAATCCTGTTGAAAATCCAATTGAGTTTTTAACTGTATTAAAGCTACCTAATGTGTTGTTGATCTCAAATAAAGGTTTATCAGATGCTGCATTTGTTAAAATATTAATGCTTCCACCAAAAGCAGCAGAACCATTTGTTGAAGTTCCTACACCTCGTTGGACTTGTATACTTTCAATTGAAGATGAAAAATCGGGTAAGTCTACCCAATAACTCATCATTGATTCAGAATCATTATAAGGAACACCATTTATTGTGACGTTAACCCTAGTTTGATCAGAGCCCCTAATCATGATAGAGGAGTATCCAATACCTGAACCTGAGTCAGAGGTGGTAACCACCGATGGTAAGTTTTTTAATAGTGTTGGTATGTCTTGTGCTAAATTTATTTTTTCTAAATCCTTCTTTGTAACATTTACAAATGGAACGGGAGTATTATCCTTTGCTCGAAGTGCGTTTACAGTAACTTCTTCAAGGCTAAAGATATTAGCAAGTGAATCTAACTTTT
>SGZF01000010.1 GCA_004213645.1 Flavobacteriales bacterium
TATGTTTGAATTCTGTAGATCCTTTAAAGATTCTGATGTAAACGATAATACTGATGCCACAGAAACAACCATAATAGCGGCAAAAATGTATGTATGTTTGTTTGACTCTCTATTCATTATGAAGTAGTTAATTTAACACCTTGCCATCTTTTTCTTCTCATGCTTACATTAGATTCAATGACGTAGTGGTCTATCAATGGTGCAAAAACATTCATTAATAAAATTGCAAGCATTACTCCTTCTGGATAGGCAGGATTAAATACTCTAATAAGTATACAGAATACTCCAACTAGAAATCCATATATCCATTTTCCTTTTGTTGTTTGAGCAGCTGAAACTGGGTCAGTAGCCATAAAAACAATACCAAAAGCAAAACCTCCAACTAAAAGTTGATTATACCATTCAAAACTCATTAAAGAGTTAGCACCCCAAAGATTAAACAAAATTCCAACTACGGAAGCTCCAATAACTCCACTTAACATAATTCTCCAACTACCTACACCTGTTAGAATTAAGATCATTGCTCCAATTAAGACAAAGAAAACAGAGGTCTCTGCAACTGAGCCTGGAATTGATCCCATAAACATTCCAAAAGATGAATATGCGACCTCTCCGTTGGCTGCAAGTGTTCCCAGAATTGTTTCTCCAGAAATTCCATCGACATTACTTGCTTCAGAAACCCATACTTTATCACCTGACATAAATGTAGGATATGCAAAAAATGCAAAGGCTCTTGCGGTAAGAGCAGGATTTAAAATATTCATTCCAGTTCCACCAAAAGCTTCTTTTGCAATTAATACTGCAAACACAACAGATATTGCAAGCATCCATAGAGGCATATCGATAGGCATTATCATAGGTATTAGAAGACCTGTCACAAGATATCCTTCATTAACTGGATGATTTCTATAAACTGCAAATGCAAATTCGATAGCTAGTCCAACAGCATAGGAAACAACTATCATTGGGAAAATTTTATAGGCACCGTGCAGAAGAGCGTCTAGAAATGTAAATTCAATATTAGTCTGAATAAAATATTGATAACCGGTGTTATACATCCCATAAAATAATGCTGGTACAAGGGCAATTATAACTGTTATCATTGTTCTTTTTAAATCAACACCATCACGAATATGAGACCCTTTAGAGGTAGTATGATCAGGAACAAAAAGCATTGTTTCAAATGCATTAAATGCCGGGTATAATTTTTCTAATTTACCTCCCTCAGTAAAAGGTTTTTTTAGTACATCTACTTGTTTTCTGATAAAATCCATTAACCAACTTCTTTTAACATAATTTGAATTCCACTTTTTACTATTTCTTGTGCTTCAATTTTTGAAGTACAAGAAAAATCAACTAAACCAAAATCTTCGGGGACAACTTCATAGATACCCAGAGATTCCATTTTTTCAATATCTCCTCTCATACACGCTTTAATTAATTGCATAGGGAATATGTCCATTGGAAAATATTTTTCCATTTCTCCCGTAACAACTATTGCTCTTTCTTCACCGTTTAGGTTTGTATTTACTTTCTTTTCACCTCCTAACAACCATGAAAATGAAGTTTTTGAAAAACTAGGAACTGAATTATACATAAACGGAAGCCATCCTAGCATTCTAAAATGGTTACCTTCCTTAATTACACTTAGAGTATTATTATAGAATCCTATAAAATCTGAATATTGAACTTTAGATCCCGATAGAGGATCACCATTTATGAATCTATAATCTTCTGTATTAGAAAATTCTTTTGAGTCAACTAGCGAAGAAATAGAGGATCCTATTAAAGTATCAAAATACTTAGGAGATTTCAAAGAGTCCCCGGATACAGCAACAGTTCTTTTGGGACTAAAAATTCCTGTCTTAAAAAAAGATCCAATATTCGCGAGATCCTCTGGTTTAATTACCCATACTATTTCACCAGAGTTTAGTGGATCGATTCTATTGATCTGAAAACTTTCATTCCCTGAAGGGTGTGCACCTTTAATTTTATATATGTCTACATTCTTTAGACTAGTAAAATCACTTTCACAATTGTAAGAAACTGAGAGGTTTATTGGTTTACCAATCAATCTACTCATCAAATCAACACCAGTCTGGAATTCATTCATTCTATTTTTTAAAATAAAAGCATAGTCTGCTGAATACGGAGCTGTAGAATGAGTTGAAACAAAGATTGATTTTGGAAGTCTGTTTGGTCTTGCAATTATATTGTATGGTCTCTGTCTTATGAAAGCAAGCGATCCTGATTCGATAAGTAGTTCTAAAATTTTATCCTTACCAATATTCGATAGAGCTGGTATTTTAAAATTAACAGTACTATCACCTTCACTCTTAATTATTATGTTTAGGATTTTTCTTTTAGCCCCTCTTACTATCTCAACAATTTTACCACTTACCGGAGAAGCTATTTTTATTGAATCATCATTTTTATCATGAAAAACTGGTTGACCTTTAGAAACTTTTTCTCCTTCCTTGACAAGCATACGCGGGATTAAACCAAAGAAATCATCAGGATTAAGAGCATATTTAAGACTCTTTTTAGCGACTTCAAGTTCCATTAAAGCAAGTCCTTTAAGATTTAGGTCGGCACCGTTTTTAATGCTTATGTCTGTAGACATCAATTATTAATAATTTATGTCGCAAATTTAATAATAACACATCAAGAAAAAAAAGTATTTTTATTAAAATTATTATCAATTTAAACTAATTTAGATAATCAAAAATTATGATATGAATAACTCTATAGTTAACGTTCCAACTCCAGTAAATGAACCTATTAAGAATTACAAGCCAAATAGCCCAGAGAAAGAATCAGTTTTAGCAACATATAAAACTCTCAAGGATTCAACTACTAATGTTAAGATGTGGATTGGAGGGAAGTTTATTGAAAGTTCAAAAACATCAAACATGTCTCCTCCTCATGATCATAAACATATACTTGGTAAATATTATTTAGCAGAAAAAAAACATGTTGAGATGGCTATAGAATCTGCTCTAGATGCAAAAGAAAAATGGGCTGGTATGAGATGGGAAGAAAGAGCAGCAATATTTCTAAAAGCTGCAGAACTTGTTGCAGGTCCATATAGAGATAGAATAAATGCCGCAACTATGCTAGCTCAGTCAAAAACAATATTTCAAGCTGAAATTGATGCTGCATGCGAATTAGTTGACTTTCTAAACTTTAATGTTTACAGTATGCAACATATATATAGCCAACAACCAAAATCAGACTCAGGAGTATGGAATAGATTAGGATACAGACCACTAGAAGGGTTTGTGTATGCTGTAACGCCTTTCAATTTTACTGCTATTTCTGGTAATCTTCCAGGTAGTGCAGCAATGATGGGAAATACTGTTGTATGGAAGCCAAGTGATCACCAGATATTCTCAGCTAAGATAGTTATAGATGTATTTAGAGAAGCTGGCCTTCCTGACGGAGTAATTAATGCAGTTTATGGTGACCCTGAAATGATTACTAATACCATTCTTGAATCAAGACATTTTGCAGGTATTCATTTCACCGGATCTACTTCAGTTTTCAAAGGTTTATGGAAAAAGATAGGTGGTAATATTGAAAACTATAATTCTTATCCAAGAATTGTTGGTGAAACAGGAGGGAAAGATTTTATTATTGGTCATAAATCTGCAGATATGGATGAGTTTGTTACTGCTGTAATAAGAGGAGCATTTGAATTTCAAGGCCAGAAGTGTTCAGCAGCATCAAGAGTTTATGTTCCTTCTTCAAAGTCTAAAGAATTTTTTAAGAAGTTAAAAAGTGAGATTGCAAATATTAAAATGGGTAGCCCAGAGGATTTTAAAAATTTTATGACTGCTGTAATTCATGAAGCATCTTTTGATAAACTTGTTAAGGCTATTGAAAATGCAAAATCTGATAAAGATGCTGAGGTAATTATTGGAGGTGGCTATGATAAATCAAAAGGATATTTTATAGAACCAACGGTAATTAAAACCTCAAATCCAAAATACTATTCTATGGAGACAGAATTATTTGGGCCAGTAGTTACAATTTATGTCTATGATGATAATAAATGGGATGAAACATTAAAAATTGTTGATAAAACTTCTGAATATGCATTAACTGGTGCAGTTTTTTGTGAGGATAGATACATACTAAGTGATGCTGTGAATAAATTAAAAAATTGTGCTGGTAATTTCTACATAAATGATAAATGTACCGGAGCAGTTGTTGGACAACAGCCGTTTGGTGGAGCTCGAGGATCAGGCACAAATGATAAAGCAGGATCCTATCTAAATCTTTTGAGATGGGTCTCACCTAGATTAATTAAAGAGGTTTTTGTTCCACCCAAAGACTTCAAATATCCTTTTATGGGTTAATTGATTATTTCAATTTTATTGATGTAGACATTATTTAAAGGCCAATCTCTCTCATCAGTTGGAAGATTAGCAATTGTATCAACAATCTGCATTCCATTTGTAACAGTTCCAAAAATTGTATAATTTCCATCTAGATGATGAGCACCATCTTTTTTTTGAACTATAAAAAATTCATAAGGTGATGCCATTTTATATGGATTATCAATTGAGCTGCTTGGCATACTCACCATTCCTCTTTTGTGAGTATGTCCCTTATTAAAATCATTGGGCAAAAGGTACTTACCAATCTTTTGTCTTTTTGAAGTAGTCTTTATATTATCACTATTTCCTCCTTGTATTACAAAGTCATTAACTACTCTATAAAACTGTGTGCCGTCAAAATAGTTGTTTTTAGTTAAATAAATAAAATTTGATCTATGATAAGGTGTGTTTGAAAACAATAAAATATCTATATCACCATAGTTAGTGTATATTCTTACCTGATTCTCTTTGTTGTTTTTTTCATATTCAAAAAGAAAATTAATTACATTATCATCTGTTAATTTGAACTCTTGTTTAATCTCTTGATTTGAAATCTCTTCATCTAGATTCAAAATCTCTTCACCTTGTTCAATGCTTCTAGTTTCATAAGTCTTACTTGCTTTAGTATTGCAACCAATAAGAATTATTGTAGATAATGAGATAAGGAGATGACTAACTGAATTCATTGTTATTCTATTTAATTAGAGCAAGGGATAAAGACTATCTTCTTTGTTTTAAAAAAATCATTTGAAAAAAAATCTGATATTTCAAATATCTTGTAATTATTGAAATTCTTTAGTTCATCTTCCAAGTCTCCACCTTTAAGAGAAATTATTCCATTAGGTATATTATTTTTTGATTTTAATTTAATATTCTTGTTAACCATTGAATAAAATCCATCCATTTTAGATACGGCTCTTGAAATTACAAAATCATACTTTAGGTTATGATTTTCAGCTCTTTCATTGACAGTTCTTACATTGGTTAGAGACAAGTGTTTAGATATATCTTCTACTACTTTAATTTTTTTTGAAATGCTATCTAATAATGTAAAATTTACATTTGGAAAAATAATAGCCAGCGGTATACCTGGAAGCCCTCCTCCCGTTCCAACATCAAGAACATCTGTACCGTCAATGAATTTGTGGATCTTAGCAATTGAAAGAGAATGAAGGATATGATTTACATATAGATTATCAATATCTCTTCGAGATATAAGGTTAACTTTTGAATTCCAACTTTTATATAATTGGATTAAACTATTAAATTTTTTAAGCTGATCCTGAGATATCTTAGAAAAGTGTTTATCGAAATCAATCAAGTTAATAGTTCTTTAATTCTACTAATAGCCTCTTTTATTTGTTCACGTGATGCGGAATATGAAATCCTTATACAATTGGCATATCCAAAGGCATCTCCAGGGACAGTTGCTACATGAGCTTTTTCAAGAATTAGCATTGATAAATCATTAGCATTATTAACTAAATGCCCATCAAAGGTCTTTCCAAAAAGCTGTGAGACTTCTGGAAAAATATAAAAAGCTCCAGACGGAGGCTGTTTGACATTAAAACCATTAATTTGATTTACTAGATCGATAATTAAATCTCGTCTGATTTTAAATTCATCGACCATATATTTTATTCTGTCTGGCGACTCTTCTAGTGCTGTAATAGCAGCTCTTTGGGCAATACAATTTGCACCACTGGTAATCTGGCCTTGCATTTTATTACATGCCTTAGCCAGAATCTTTGGAGCTCCAAGGTAACCTATTCTCCATCCCGTCATTGCAAAGGCTTTAGATATCCCATTTACTGTAACTGTCCTTTCATACATTCCAGGCAGAGATGCAAAACTTACACTTTCAACTCCATAATTTATATGTTCATAAATTTCATCTGAAACAACTATTATCTTAGGATACTTCATAAGCACTTTTGAAAATTCCAGATACTCCTCCTTTGTAAATACAGAACCACTAGGGTTATTAGGAGAGTTAAGCATTACCATTTTAGTTTTATCAGTGATAGCTGATTCGAGCTGTGCTGATGTAACCTTGTAGTTAGCATTCTCATCAGGATGAACAAAAACTGGAATTCCATCTGCTAGAGAGACCATTGCACTATAACTTACCCAATAAGGAGTAGGAATGACTACTTCATCACCTTTATTTATTAACGACATACACACATTTGCAATTGATTGTTTTGCTCCAGTAGAAACTACAATCTGATCTGAATTATAATCTAAGTTATTGTCTCTTTTAAACTTTTTACAAATTGCTTTTTTTAAATCCAAGAATCCGTCAACTGGAGAATATTTATGATAATTTTCATTAATAGCATTTACAGCAGCCTCTTTAATATAATCAGGGATATCAAAGTCTGGTTCACCAGCACTTAAGGTAATAACATCAACTCCTTGATTTTTTAAATCATGGGCTTTTGCAGTCATTGCTACGGTTTGAGAAATTGGTAAAGAATTAATTTTATCTGACAACATTTTTATAAATTATTTATTTAGTATTTTTTTTTGGTTATTGATTGACTCTTGGTGAATTGCTTTGAAAATTCTTAAAATAAATTCTTCACTTAAACCGTGGTCTTCGCCATCTAGAATCATCTTACCTAAAATTTCATTCCATCTTTTATTTTGAAGAATAGCTACGTTATTTTCAGACTTTAGTTTTCCAATACCTTTAGCAACTTCCATTCTCTTTCCAAGAGTTGTCAATAAATTTTGATCAGCTGCATCAATTTGTGACCTTAAGTTATTAAGCTTATTCTGGTAATCTTCCCCTTGCGATGTTTTATCTCTAATTTTAAGGTCTCTCATTATTTCAATTAGTCTTTCTGGAGTTACTTGTTGCGCTGCATCACTCCAAGCATTATCTGGGTCCCAATGAGATTCAATCATTAATCCATCATAATTTAAGTCAAGTGAAGTTTGACTTAAATCAAAAATTAAGTCTCTTCTTCCTGCTATATGAGAGGGGTCACATATTAGTGGAATATCTGGGAAATTATTTTGAAATTCAACTGCGATTTGCCATTCAGGATTATTCCTATATTTTGATTTATCATAAGATGAAAAACCTCTATGAATTACTCCAATATTTTTTATATCAGCAGAATATATCCTCTCAACTCCACCCATCCATAATGACAAGTCAGGATTTACTGGGTTTTTAATTAAAACTATTTTATCTGTTCCTTTAAGTGCATCTGCAATTTCTTGAACAATAAATGGGCTAACAGTTGATCGAGCTCCTATCCATAATATATCTACATCATGCTCTAGTGCAAGATCAACATGAACGGAATTAGCAACTTCTGTTGCTAACATGAGTCCTGTTTCTTTTTTAACTTTTTGAAGCCACTTCAAGCCAATAGCTCCAACCCCTTCAAACATTCCAGGTCTAGTTCTTGGCTTCCAAATTCCAGCACGATATGCAGTTACGTCACTATCTTTTAATTCATGTGCAATTTTTAAGACTTGTTCTTCAGTCTCAGCACTACATGGACCAGCTATAACAAGAGGGTGATCAAGATTCATTTGATCAAGCCAGTTACGATATTCTTTTTTATTTTCCATAATTATTTAATTAATTCCTTTTAATATTTTCTTAATTTCATTGATTCTCCTCATTTCATTATTAAGGGTCTTTTGATCACTGACCTCAATTAATTTTTTAAAATTATTAATATTTGAGATGTATTCATCAAGAGACTCAATAATATTTTTTTTATTCTCAACAAAGATTGAAGACCACATTTCAGGTGAGCTCTTTGCTAGTCTTACCGTTGATTCAAATCCACTACCTGCCATATTATATATAGCATGTTCATCATCTTCTTTGTCCATGACTGTCTTACCTAACATAAAAGATGAAATATGTGAAAGATGAGATACATAGGCAATATGTTTATCGTGTTCTTTTGAATTCATCGTTTTGATACTCATCCCTAATGATTTAATGATTTTTTTTGCATCTAATAATAAATTGGGATCAGTTTTTTCAGTATCACATAGAATCATAACCTTATCATTAAATAAGTCTTTTTTTGCTGAATTGGGTCCGGAAAACTCGGTTCCAGCAATTGGATGAGCAGCTAAATAATTCTTTCTATTTTGATTATTCTCAACTGAATTACATATTTGAAATTTTGTAGAACCTAGATCAATTATTAGTGTCTTATCAGATGTTTTATTCAAGTAGTCAGAAAGTTGATTTTTTATTGAATCAACAGGTATTGCAAGAAATATAAAATCTAATTCAGATATAAATTCTACTTCAAATTTTACATCAATAATTTTATTTTTTAAACAATAACTAAATGATTTATAATCTATGTCATATCCATAGACAGTAATATTATCATATAAATCTTTCAATTTTAATCCAATCGATCCACCTATTAATCCTAAACCTACTATACCAACTTTCATAATTTTTGATCTTTATATTCTCCTAGTATTTTAAACTCTTGAGCCATTAATTCAATAATTTTGATTGCTTTTTGATAATTTTCAATTGAATCAAAAGTAATGTCAACAAAGAATGCATATTTACCAGGTGTTTTAATAACTGGTAGAGATTGAATTTTTGTAAGATTCAATTTACAATCACTCATCATATTTAATATTGATGCTAGACTCCCTCTTTTATGATCAAGGATAAACTTAAGAGCAGCTTTATTAAAATTTGATATATTTTTCTTATTCTTTTCAACTATGACAAATCTTGTCATATTATTCTTAATTGTTTGAATGGAGGAATTCAAAATCTCTAAATCATATATCTCAGCAGCTTCTTTACTAGCTATTGCTCCAACTCCATAAATTTGATTTTCACTGATTTTTTTTGCAAACAAAGCTGTATCCACGCTTTCAATTAGCTTTATATTTGGATATTTAGTAAAAAATTTTGTGCACTGAAGTAATGCCATTGGATGAGAATGAACTTCACTTATGTTATTAATACTTTGACCAGAAAGACACATTAGATTATGATCTATACTAAGGCTATATTCACCAGTAATAGACAAATTATATTCATCAATTAAGGCATAATTAGGAAGTATTGAACCAGCTATAGAGTTCTCAATAGCCATCACACCATAATCAGAATCTTCATCAATAACAGACTTAACAAGTTTATCGAAAGTTGAACACTCATTTAATTCGAATGAACTAAAGCACTCAGCTGTCACCTTATGGTGAAATGATCCTTTAATTCCTTGAATAGATATTTTCATATAAAAAAAAAGTCCTGATTTGACAGGACTATAATATTTTAATTTTTTATTACATAGTTATCCTGCCTTCTGGTCTAAGAAGTAGAAATAATAGTAAAAATTAAAATTGTTGCTCATAATATACAAAAGTATAATAGGTATCAATAAAAACAAACTTTTTATCCTATTTTTTGACTAAAGACCCATTGAGATAAATTGAGTGCTCTATTAAAGTTGACTTCTCAAGGTTTTTAGAAACTGAACAATATTTGTCAAAGCTTAAAGCTGCAGCACGTATAATTTTATCACTTGGAATATTACCTTCAATATATAATTTAACATGTATTCTTTTCCAGGGTTTACCTGGTGTAGACTCTCTTTCCCCTTCTACCTCCATTTTATATGAATCTGGATCTAGTTTTTGTTTTTCTAATATTGATATAACATCTATACTACTACATCCAGCTACTCCCATTAATAATAACTCCATTGGACTTGCCCCTTGGACATTATAATCTGGAGAATATTTTCGATCTAGTAAAACCTTGTGTCCATTTTCATTTGAAAGTTCAAATAAATACTTGTCATTAATTCTGTCTAAATAAATTGCCATTATTTTAAAATTTTAATAAAGATATCTGAAATTTGTTTTGTTTCAATTAAAAAAGCATCATGACCATGAATTGATTCAATAATATGGTTTTCAATTTTTACATCTTGTTTTTTTAGCCTTGAGGTAGTAATTTTATCTTCATCATGTAAAAAGAAAATATCTGAGTCTACCGATATTATATGAATTTCAGATTTTGATGGTTTTATCATAGACTCTAAACTTAAATCATCTCTTGTAATATCTGCAGATCTTAAAAGATTATTTAAGAATTTATAAGAATTAAGACTAAATCTTTGATTAAGTTTTACCGCATGGTGATCAAGCCATGATTCAACATTATATATTTCTTTTTCAATATTCTTTGATCTTGAGAATCTTTGATTAAGAGACTCAGGTGTTCTATAAAATAACATTGCATGAATTCTAGCATCTCCAACAGGATCACTTGAGTTTTTTAGAATTCTATCCTGCAAAAAGGTATTAGCTATCAACCAGTCATTTGCTTTCCAATCAGAAGCAACAGGAATAATCTTATCTGCAATATCGTTCTTGATAGCTGCCATTTCCCATGTTAGACATCCTCCTATAGATCCACCTATTATTGCATATAGTTTAGAAATTTTTAATTTATCCAAAACTTTAATAAAGAGATGTGCAATATCCCCTAAATTTAATTTAATTCCATAATCAAAGTTATTTTCATTAAATCCATTTCCTGGTATATTAATACATAATACAGTGTATTTATTTAAATCAATTGCTTTTTGAAAACCTACAATCTCACTCCACCATCCATCTTTCCCGCAGACAAGTGAATTCCCAGTTAACGCATGATTAATAAGAATAATAGGAGCAGTGCCTAATTTATTTCCAAAAAACTGATAGGTTAATTGAAAACTTTGAGTTTTATCCCCTGATGAGAGTTCAAAGTTTTCAATTACTATCTTTTTTAATTCATCTTTCAATATTTACACAGATTTGATTGCATTTTTCAAGTCATCAATCAAGTCATCTGGATCTTCAAGACCAATACTCAATCGAACTAAATCAGAAGTTACTCCTGTTGACTTTTGTTGCTCATCGTTTAACTGTTGATGTGTAGTACTTGAGGGGTGAATAATTAAAGACTTAGAATCTCCAAAATTGGCAAGTAAAGAAAATATTTTAGTACTATCAGTTAATTTTTTTGCAGAATCAAATCCACCTTTTAATCCAAATGTTACAATTCCACTTTGACCATCTTTCAAATATTTTTGAGATAAGTCATAATATTTTGAGGACTTAAGACCAGGGTAATTGACCCAAGCAACTTGACTTTGTTTCTCTAACCACTCTGCAACCTTTAGTGCATTCTTAGAATGTTGTTTAATTCTAACGGATAAGGTCTCTAATCCCTGTATTGTTTGAAAACAATTGAAGGGACTTGGAGCACTTCCAAGATCTCTCAAACCTTCAATCCTAACCTTAGCAATAAAGGCTGCTGGACCTAATACATCATGGTAAACTAACCCATGATATCCTGCGGATGGTTCTGTAAATTCATCAAATAATCCACTACTCCAGTCAAAATTACCAGCATCAATTATTATTCCCCCAATTGAGGTTCCATTACCTGTAATATATTTAGTAGTAGAATGAATAACAATATCAGCACCGTAATTTATAGGTTTTAACAAATATGGAGTAGCGACCGTATTATCTACAATTAGAGGCAACTTAGCTTTTTTTGCAATTTTTGAAATTGATTCAATATCTAATACATCTAACTTTGGATTTCCCATACTTTCAATATAAATAGCTCTAGTATTTTCATTAATTGCCTCAGAAAAACTATCAACCTTGTTAGGATCAACAAAAGTTGTTGTTATTCCATATCTAGGTAATGTTACATTAAACAAGTTATATGTCCCGCCATAAAGGCTATTTGAAGATACAATATGATCACCTGTCTTTAAAAGTGTCAATAATGTTGTAGCTAAAGCTGCTGAACCAGATGATGTAGCAACCGCAGCTATACCTCCCTCTAAAGATGCTAACCTTTGCTCAAGGACATCTGCTGTGGGATTATTAAGTCTTGTATATATATACCCAGGTTCAGCAAGTGAAAATAATTTTGCTGCATGGTCAGTATCATCAAAAACATATGATGTTGTTTGATATATTGGAACTGCTCTAGTTCCCTCTGTTTTTGTTGTGTTATGCCCAGCATGTAAGGCTAGGGTTTGATCATTTTGACTCATAATTTAAGTGTTTTAATTAATTGATTTACATACTCTAATTTTTCCCAAGGGAATAGTTCAACCTCAATTTTTTTAACTCCAGAGTATTTAGAATTAAATGTCTTGGTTTTTTTTTCAGATTTTCTACCCATATGACCATATGATGCAGTCTCAATATATATAGGGTCTCTAAGTTTGAATCTTGATTCTATCGAGTGAGGTTTTAAATCAAATATTTCGTTTACTATTTCCGATAGTTCATAATCTGAAGTTTTAACTTTAGACTTTCCACAAGTGTCTATATTGAGTGATACCGGTTCAGCAACTCCAATAGCATAGCCAAGTTGGATTAAAATTTCATCAGATACTCCAGCTTTTACAAGATTTTTTGAAATATGTCTAGCTGCATATGCTGCACTTCTGTCAACTTTACTTGGATCTTTTCCGCTAAAAGCACCTCCTCCATGAGCTCCTCTACCTCCGTATGTGTCAATTATAATTTTTCGACCAGTCATACCAGTATCACCATGTGGACCACCAATGACAAATTTTCCTGTTGGATTTACATAGAATTTAATATTATCATTAAATAATTTTTGAATTTCAGGTGAATATGTATCTCTTACTATTGGGATTAAAATTTCAATTATATCTTCCCTAATTTTATTTAACATTTTCTCATCATTAATATCGAATTCATCATGTTGAGTTGAAACAACAATTGTATCTATTCTTAACGGCATATCATTATCGTCATACTCAATAGTTACCTGAGATTTTGAATCTGGCCTTAAATAAGGAATTTCCTTAGACCTTCTAAGTTTTGAAAGCTCCAGTAAAAGTCTATTTGCAATGTCCAAAGTTAGAGGAATTGAATTTTCAGTTTCATTACATGCATAACCAAACATTATTCCTTGATCACCCGCTCCTTGTTCTTCTTTTATTTTTCTTTCTACTCCTCTAAGAATGTCATCTGATTGCTCATGAATTAAAGACATTACAGCACATGATTCTCCAGAAAACTTATATAGATCATTGTTATAACCAATATCCTTTATTACATTTCTAGCTATATCTTGAACATCTATATAAGTATTACTTGTTACTTCCCCAGATAGTATAACTTGACCAGTTGTTACAAGAGTTTCGCAAGCTACTTTACTATTAGGGTCAAATGCTAGAAAGTTATCTAGTATACCATCACTAATTTGATCTGATACTTTATCTGGATGTCCTTCACTAACTGATTCGGACGTAAATAAATACGACATAGATTTAAATTAATGAAAAAAAATGAGTGATTGCAAGTAAAAAGAATTACTGCTTTAGCAATTTTTTTTAGAGGTTGCAATCAGTCAAATCCTTCCTCTGTTAGATACAAAAGTAAATAAAAAAAAATTATTTCAAATTATTCTTCTTTTTTCTTTAAAAAAAACCTGTTATTTTGCTTAAATTATGAGAATAGCAATTGCAGGAAATATAGGATCAGGAAAAACAAGTCTTACAAAACAACTTTCTAAAAGCTTAAAATACAAGCCATACTATGAAGATGTCATTGCAAATCCATATCTAGATGATTTCTACAATCATATGGAAAGATGGTCATTCAATCTTCAAATATATTTTTTAAATAGCAGGTTTAAGCAGCTAGTTACAATTGATAAAAGTAAAGAGAATGTTATTCAAGATAGAACTATATATGAAGATGCTTTTATTTTTGCACCTAACCTGAATTCCATGGGATTAATGCCACAAAGAGATTATGAAAATTATCTATCTCTTTTTGATACTATGCTTGATTTAGTAAAGCCACCTGACTTACTAGTTTACCTTCAGAGTAGCATACCAAATCTTGTAAATAAAATTCACAAGAGAGGAAGAGATTATGAAAAGACTATTAGCATTGAATACCTAAGTAGGCTTAATGAGAGATATGAAGCTTGGGTTACTAATTATGACAGTGGTAAAATTCTTAAAATTAATGTTGATGATCTTGATTTTGTTGAAAATAAATCTGATTATGAAACTATATTAAATCTAATTAAAAAAGAACTTTAATTTCATCTTTCTTAATATTTTGGCCCACCATTTTTATCATTGTATTATATTTGAAAAAAATTTAAAAAATGGACTACACATATCTTATCCCAATAGCTGGAATTATAGCGTTAATATTTGTTTTTATTAAAAACGCATCAGTTTCAAAAAAAGAAGTTGGAAACGCAAAAATGGCAAAAATTGCAAAAAATATTGCAGATGGAGCTATGGCATTTTTGAAGGCTGAATATAAAATATTATCAATTTTTGTAATTATTACAGCTATTTTACTTGCATTTAAAGGTATTAATGAAGGAAGCAGTTGGTTAGTTGCTGTTTCATTTGTTGTTGGAGCACTTTGTTCAGGTCTTGCAGGTTTTATTGGAATGCAAGTTGCAACCAAAGCTAATGTTAGAACAACCAATGCTGCTCAAGACTCTCTTGGAAAAGCACTTGAAATTGCATTTTCTGGTGGATCAGTAATGGGAATGGGTGTTGTAGGATTAGGAGTTCTTGGAGTTGGATCTTTATTTATAATTTACAAACCAATGTTTACAGATATTAATACTGTTATACAAGTTTTATCTGGATTTTCGTTAGGTGCATCATCAATTGCATTATTTGCTAGAGTTGGTGGTGGTATATACACTAAGGCTGCAGATGTTGGTGCTGATTTAGTAGGAAAAGTTGAGGCAGGTATTCCTGAGGATCATCCTCTGAATCCTGCTACAATTGCAGATAATGTTGGAGATAATGTTGGAGATGTAGCTGGAATGGGAGCAGATTTATTTGAATCATTTGTAGGCTCTATAATTGGAGCCATGGTTTTAGGTGCTGCTTTTGTTGGTTTAAATGAATTTTCTGGTATTGAAATTAACGCAGTATTACTTCCTTTATATATTGCTGCCTCCGGAATTATAATGTCAATAATTGGTACTTTCTTTGTTAGAGTTAAAGAGGGAGGAGACCCACATACAGCTTTAAATACAGGTGAGTTTTTATCTGCCGGATTGATGATTGCTGTTACATATTTCTTAATTCAAAGTTTGCTCCCTGAATCATGGATCTTCAATGATATTGTATTTACTTCAAATGGAGTTTTTTATGCAACAATAAGTGGTTTGATTGCAGGACTTGCAGTTGGTAAAGTAACTGAATATTATACTGCTACAGGAAAAAAGCCTGTGCTTTCAATTGTTGAGCAATCTGAAACTGGTGCTGCAACAACAATTATAGCTGGACTAGGAGTTGGTATGATTTCAACTGCATTACCTATAATATTTATATGTGCTGCAATTCTTATCTCATTCCATTTTGCAGGTTTATACGGTATTGCTATTGCAGCAGTTGGAATGCTTGCTAATACTGGAATTCAATTAGCTGTTGATGCATATGGTCCAATATCAGATAATGCAGGTGGGATTGCGGAAATGGCAGATTTAGATCCTGTTGTAAGAGAAAGGACTGATAAACTTGATGCGGTTGGAAATACAACTGCAGCTATTGGAAAGGGTTTTGCAATTGCGTCAGCTGCACTAACAGCTTTAGCTTTATTTGCAGCATTTATGCAAACAGCTCAAATTACTTCAATAGATATATCAAAACCAATAGTAATGAGTGGGTTACTTCTCGGTGCAATGTTACCTTTTATTTTCTCTGCTCTTTCAATGAAAGCTGTTGGAAAAGCTGCAATGAGTATGATTGAGGAAGTTAGAAGACAGTTCAGAGATCTTCCAAAACTTAAAGCAGCTCTTGAGATTATGAGAAAATATGACTCAGATCTTTCAAAAGCAACTAAAGAAGATTTAAAAATTTTTAATGATGCAGATGGAGTTGCAGAATATAGCAAATGTGTTGAAATATCAACACAAGCTGCCTTAAGAGAAATGGTGTTGCCTGGATTAATGGCTATTACTGTTCCCGTTATAATTGGTTTTGTAGGAGGTGCTGAAATGCTAGGAGGACTTTTAGCTGGAGTTACTTCATGTGGAGTTTTAATGGCAATTTTTCAATCAAATGCAGGAGGTGCTTGGGACAATGCAAAAAAAATGATTGAAGAACAAGGTAAGAAAGGAACTGAAGCACACAAAGCTGCAGTTGTTGGTGACACAGTAGGTGATCCATTTAAGGATACATCAGGACCATCACTAAACATTCTTCTTAAGTTAATTGCAGTTGTTGCTCTAGTTATCGCTCCTTTATTGGTAGGTTAAATATAAAGTACCTTTTTAACAGCTTTGATTACCTCTTCGCTATTTGGTAGCCATTCTTCCAATAAAACTGGTGAATATGGAGTCGGTGTGTCTGCATTATTAACCTTTTCTACAGGAGCATCCAGGAAATCAAAAATCTCATTCTGAACTTTATGAGAGATGTCGGTCGAAATATTTCCAAATGGCCAAGCCTCTTCAAGTATAACTAATCGATTAGTTTTTTTTACAGAATCAAGGACTGTTTTATAGTCAATTGGTCTGAGCGTTCTTAGATCAATGATCTCACACTCAATTCCATCTTTTTCTAAAATTTCAGCTGCTTTATAAGCTTCCTTTATAATTTTACCAAATGACACTACTGTAACATCTTTTCCTTTTCGTTTTATATCAGCAACTCCTATCGGAAGTGTATATTCGCCTTCAGGAATTTCACCCTTATCTCCATACATCTGTTCTGATTCCATAAAAATTACTGGATCATCATCTCTAATTGCAGATTTTAATAATCCCTTTGCATCATATGGGTTTGAAGGAACAATTACTTTTAGTCCAGGACAATTTGCAAACCAACTTTCGAATGCTTGAGAATGAGTAGCCCCCAGTTGACCAGCAGAAGCAGTTGGACCTCTAAATACAATTGGACAAGGAAACTGACCACCTGACATTTGTCTAATCTTTGCAGCATTATTAATTATTTGATCTATTCCAACTAAAGAAAAATTAAATGTCATAAATTCTATTATCGGCCTAGCTCCAACCATGGTTGAACCTACTCCTACTCCAGAAAATCCTGCTTCCGAAATTGGTGTATCTATTACTCTCAATTCTCCAAACTCATCAAGCATTCCTTTTGATGCTTTATATGCTCCATTATATTCAGCAACTTCCTCCCCCATTAAATAAATACTTTTATCTCTTCTCATCTCCTCTGACATAGCTTCACAAATTGCTTCTCTAAACTGGATCGTCTTCATAATTAAAATTTTATGCAAATTTAATCATAAAAAAAATATTTCCTGTAGTGCTCTTATGAGATTTAAATTTTATTTAATTAATTTGTGGAATTATAATTTTACATGGAATTGGTAGAGTTAAAAATTCAAGGAATATCATATAGTGATAATACTTCAGGAGCTTTTGCTCTAATCTTAGATGAGATAAATGGCAGTAGGAAGTTACCTATAGTAATTGGAGGCTTTGAGGCGCAGGCAATTGCTATTGCTCTAGAAAAGAAAATCAAGACTTCAAGACCCTTGACTCATGAATTATTTCAAAAATTTGCTGATAATTTTGATATAAAGCTAAATCACATAATAATTTACAAATTGGTTGATGGTGTTTTTCACTCAAATATCTTTTGTGAAAAAGACAATAAAATTATTAAGATAGATTCTAGAACATCTGATGCAATCGTGTTAGCATTAAGATTTAATGCCTCTATTTTTGTTAAAAAAGAAATTTTAGATGATGCTGGATTTGAAGACAATGAAAAATATATCAATGAAATTAATCTTACTGATAATAAATTTTTTAAAACTGAAAAATCTGAAAAAAAGGTTTATAATTCTAAAGACATAAAAAAAATATCAACAAACAAAATAAAAAAAATGCTTCAAAAAAGTTTAGAGAATGAAGAATATGAAATGGCAGCAAAATTAAGAGATGAATTAAATTTTAGAAAAGTGTAAAATGAAACAATATATAAACTTACTTAAGCATATAAGTGATAATGGTGTTATAAAAAAAGATAGAACAGGTACTGGCACCATAAGTATTTTTGGACATCAAATGAGATTCAATCTTCAAGATGGGTTTCCATTGGTAACTACTAAGAAATTACATTTAAGGTCTATAATTCACGAACTAATTTGGTTTATTAATGGTGAAACAAATATTAAATATCTTAAGGATAACGGAGTTACAATATGGGATGAATGGGCTGATAATAATGGTGATTTAGGTCCAATATACGGCCACCAATGGAGAAATTGGAACAGCGATGGAATAGATCAACTTAAAGAAGTAATAGACTCATTAAAAATAAATCCGTCAAGTAGAAGAATGATTGTAACTGCTTGGAATCCAAATATTATTCCTGATAGTAAAAAATCTTTTAGTGAAAATATTCAGAATGGAAAGGCAGCCTTACCTCCTTGTCATGCTTTTTTTCAATTTTATGTTGCTGATAATAAATTATCATGTCAAATGTACCAGAGAAGTGCTGATGTTTTTCTTGGCGTCCCGTTTAATATTGCATCATATTCATTATTAACTCATATGATTGCTCAAGTATGTGGATATGACGTAGGTGATTTTATACATACATTTGGAGATACCCATATTTACTTAAATCATGTTGAACAAGTTAAACTTCAATTGTCAAGAGAACCAATGGCACTCCCTACATTAAAACTTAATAAGGCTATTAAAAACATAGAAGATTTTAAGTTTGAAGATATTGAGATCTTAAATTATAAATCTCATTCACCCATCAAAGGTAAGATTTCAGTATAATAATATGGTAAAAAAAGAGCTTACGATAATTGCAGCTGCCTCAATTAATAATGTTATTGGACATGATAATAGACTAATCTGGAATATTCCTAAAGATTTAAAAAGATTTAAAGAGCTTACCCAAAATCATTCTGTAATAATGGGTAGAAAAACTTTTGAGTCTCTTCCTTACCCTTTACCTAATAGGGTAAATATCGTAGTTACACGAAATACTGAATATTACAATGATGGTATAATAATTTGTAAAAGCATTAAAGAAGCACTCAATCATTGTAAGAATGATACTCAACCTTTTATAATTGGTGGCGGAGAAATATATTCTCAAACTATTGATATTGCTGATAAAATTGAGTTAACAAGAGTATATAAAAATTTTGATGGAGATGCATATTTTCCTGAAATTCCTCATGATAAATTTAAGTTAATTAATGATGATGTACATGAAGTTATTGAAGGTGAAAATATTAAATACTCTTTTTTAACTTATATAAAGAAATGATATGAAAGCATACATATTCCCTGGACAAGGTTCTCAAAAACCAGGAATGGGTAAAGATTTATTTAATGATATAGAAGAATCTAGAGAACTTTTCAAAAGAGCTAATAATATTTTAAATTTCAATATAACAGAACTTATGTTTGATGGCACTAATGAAGATCTTCTTCAAACAAAAGTTACTCAGCCAGCCATTTTTATTCACTCTGTGATTTTAGCATTAACATCTAAAACATTTAAACCTGATGTATGTGCAGGTCATTCCCTCGGTGAGTTTTCTGCTCTTGTTGCATCCAAATCAATAAGCTTTGAAAATGGTTTAAAATTGGTTTCCATCAGAGCAAATGCAATGCAAAGAGCATGTCAAGAAACTAAAGGCACTATGGCTGCAATACTTGGCTTATCTGATGATATTGTTGAGTTTGCGTGTAATGAAATCGATGGAATTGTTAAACCTGCTAATTATAACTGTCCAGGTCAATTGGTAATTTCAGGAGAATTAAGTGCAGTAGAAAAAGCGTGTGAATTACTTAAAGAAAAAGGTGCAAGAAGAGCATTAATTCTTCCTGTGAGCGGGGCTTTCCATTCAGATTTAATGAACTCTGCTTCAAACGAATTGAAAGAAGGAATAAATAATATTGATTTTAAAGCACCTAACTGTCCTATTTATCAAAATTTTACCGCGTCTGAAGTAATCGATCCGTTAGTTATTAGAGAAAATCTACTTAATCAATTAACAGGTCCTGTTCTTTGGACACAAAGTATAAACAAAATGATTTCAAACGGTGTCAAAGAATTTATTGAAGTTGGACCAGGAAATACTCTTCAAGGATTAATTAAAAAGATTGATGGAGACGTTATTGTAAATAAAATGTAAATTTATTTTTTATAGACCTCACCATTTTTCATTACAAAAATGATGTTTTTTAAAGTTGAAACATCTTCTGTTGGACTATCGTTTGTTGCAATAATATCTGCATAAAATCCTTCCTTAATTTGACCTAACAAATTATTCATGTTAAGTAATTTTGCATTTGTAATTGTAGCTGATTTAATAGAATACTCTGCAGGAATTCCAATTTCATCCCAGTATACAAATTCACCTGCATTTTCTCCGTGTGGAAAAACTCCTGCATCAGTTCCAAATGCAATTGGTACACCCATTTCATATGCTTTTTTTGTTGAGGCTTTATTCTGAACTCCAACCTCTAAGGCCTTTGGGATTATAATTGCAGGATAATATCCTGGAATACTAGCCATTTTAGCAACATGTTCACCTGCACTAATTGTTGGTACTAAGTAAGTGTTTTTTTCTCTCATAAGTTTCATTGTTCTTTCTTTCATAATAGATCCATGTTCTATAGTTCTTACTCCTGATTTAACTGCTCTATACATTCCTTCATCTCCATGAGCATGGGCAGCAACATGCATTCCATAATCATTTGCGGTATTTACTATAGCTCTCATAACTTCTTCAGTAAATTGAGGATTTTGACCATTTTTTGCCATACTCATTACTCCTCCAGTAGCTGTAATTTTTATCAAATCAGCACCATTTTTATACCTGTATCTAACTGCTTTTCTGGCATCAGCAACTGAATTAACAACTCCATCTTCTGGACCTGGATCTTCGACTAAGTCAGCTCTATAACCATTAGTAGGATCTCCATGGCCACCTGTTGTAGCAATAGTTTTTCCAGATGTAAATATTCGTGGTCCAATAACAACACCTTTATTAATAGCATTTCTAAGAGAAATATTAACTCCAGATCCTCCAACATCTCTTACTGTTGTAAATCCTGCTAACAAAGTTTTTTTTGCAACTACTGTAGATCTAAATGCTACATCTGCTTTACTATCTTGAAATCTATTTATATATGTATCTTTTCCCCCTGATTCACTTTCCATATGAACATGAAAATCTATTAGGCCTGGAAGGACTACTTTAGATTTAAGGTCATAAACTATTACATCACTATTTTTAGGTAAGATGAATCCATCTTCAACAGAGCTAATTATATTCTCAGAGATTACAATTGTTTTGTTTAATTTATATTTTCCCGAGTTAGAATCATAAATTTTACCTGCATGTATAAATATATCTTGAGACAACAATGATGTTGTCATAAATAAGAAAATCAACAACTTTTTCATGATAGTTTTTTGCTAAAGTAAAGGAATTGAATATTTATTCAAAAAAACTGATTATAGTATTGGATATAAATTTAATCTGTTTTTTTGTTAACTCAGTATGCATAGGCAACGAAATAACCTGATTTTTTACGTTGTTTGTAACTGGAAAGTCAATATCAGAGGAAAAATCTTGTTTGTAAGCTTTCTGCTCATGAAATCCAAGAGGATAAAAGATTCCAAATGGAATATTCTTTTTTGAAAGGTGATCTACAAGTTTATCTCGTTTACCATTTTTAATTTTCAATGTGTACTGATGATAGACATGAGAATCAGAATCTGATTCTATAAATGGTACTTCAATTTGTTGAATATTTTGAAAAGCTGAATTATATAGGAGTGCAGCTTCTTGTCTTCTGTTATTGTATTTATCTAAATATTTAAGTTTTACATTTAAAATTGCAGCTTGAATAGAATCTAGACGTGAATTTACTCCAATTTCATCATGGTAATATCTTTCATACATACCATGATTTACAATACCTCTCATCTTATACGCTAGATTATCTGAGTTTGTGAGTATTGCCCCGCCATCGCCATAGCATCCAAGATTTTTTGTAGGATAAAAAGATGTTGTAGCAATATCTCCAATAGTTCCAGACATTTGTTTCTGAGAATTTGAAAACTTATATTTTGAACCAAGTGCTTGAGCATTGTCTTCAATTACTTGTAAATTATTCTTATTTGCAATCTCTAAGATTTCTTCCATTCTACATGATTGACCAAACAAATGAACAGGAATTATAGCTTTAGTTTTATTAGAAATTTTGTGTTTAATAAGATCAGGATTAATATTAAATGTCCTAGGATCAATATCAATGACTACCGGCTTAAGACCTAATAGCAGAATAACTTCAATTGTTGAAGCAAATGAAAAGTTTGTAGTTATAACTTCATCTCCTCTTTCTAAATTAAGCGCCATCAATGCAATTTGCAGTGCATCAGTTCCGTTGGCGCATGGAATTACATGTTTTACTCCTAAGTACTCTTGTAAATTATTTTGAAACTCTTTTACTATTGGGCCATTAACAAATGAAGATGTATTAATTACCTTTTTAATCTCTCTATTAACTTGCCACCTGATCTTTCTGTATTGACCATTAAGATCAACCATATTAATTTTTTTCATCAAAAACAAAATTAAAAAAGTATTTTTGGAAAAAGGTTTTAGTGAAAATTATTTATGAAATATTTATAATACTATCATATTTGATATGTCAACCGTTAAGGATTTTCTCTACTAAAATAAATTTATTTTTCAAAGGTAGAAATGACTCATTTAAGGTTCTTGAACAAGAGGTTGATCCGTCCAATAATAATATTTGGATTCATGTATCGTCCCTTGGAGAATTTGAAATTGCCAAACCAATAATTGATTCGTTAAAATCAAAAATTGATAATCTTAAGATTATAATAACTTTTTTTTCTCCATCTGGTTTTGAAAACTCAAAAAATTATAAAAATGCTGATTCAAAAGTTTATCTCCCACTTGATACCTCGAGAAATGCAAAAAAATTTATTCAAATAGTGAATCCTAAAATAGCAGTTTTCGTTAAAAATGATATTTGGTCTAACTACATAACTTTTCTAAAAAAAAACAATTCAATTATTTATTCAATATCATCAAAATATAGAAAGTCTCAGTTTTATTTTAAATTTTTTGGTTACTGGTTTTTAAATAAATTAAAACAAATAGATTTTTTCTTCGTTCAAGATGAAAATTCAAAAAATGTATTGGAAAAACACCTAATAAGTAACGTTATTGTGTCTGGTGATTCAAGATTTACTTCAGTTCTCAAGACACTAAAATCTAACAAGGAGATTAGTAAAATTGAAAGATTTATTAATTCTAAAAAATGTTTCATAGCCGGAAGTATATGGGAAAGTGATATTAAATTAATGGATGAAACCATAAAGAATAAAATTGAGAAATCTATAATTGCTCCACATGATATCTCACCAAAATTTATTGATCAATTAGAGAATTTATTTGCTAAAAATTCTGTAAGATTGTCATGTTTAAAGTCTGAAGATGATTTTAAAAGAAAAATTTTAATTATCGATTCAATTGGGGTCTTAAAATATATATATAAATATGGATATGTTTCCTATGTAGGAGGTGGAATGTCTAATAATGGACTTCATAATATCCTTGAACCAGCAGTTTTTTCTTGTCCTGTTATAATTGGCAATAATTATAAAGGATATAATGAAGCTGAAGATTTAATAAAATTAGGTGGGGCTTTCACTGTAAAAGATGCAGAGGAGTTCTCTAAAATATTCACTAAATTAAACGATTCAGAAAAAAATAGACAAAGATCTGGTGAAGCTAACTTAAATTATATTATTAAAAATGCAGAAAAAAACTCTTTGGTATTAAAATCATTAATAGAGAATTTACATTAATTAAAAAATATAAATATAAATTTACATAGATGTTTATAAAAATAACAATGGTGATAGTTTTACTATCACCACTATATAGTCTTAGCCAGGAGTCTAAACCTCCAAACATTATTATGATGATAGGTGATGGAATGGGGTTATCTCAGATTTCCTCTGGCATGTACTCTAATAATAATTATACCTCATTAGAAAGGTCTCAACATGTTGGTTTGATCAAAACACATTCTTTTGATAATCTAGTTACTGATTCTGCTGCAGCTGGAACTGCAATGTCTTCAGGAGTAAAAACCTATAACAGAGTAGTTGGTTTAGATGAAAAATTTAGTCCTGTAAATACTATTCTTGAAATTTGTAGAGATAAAGGCTATATGACTGCTATTATTGCCACTTCTACTATTGTTCACGCTACGCCAGCATCATATTACTCAAAAGTAAAAAGTAGATATGAGTATGATGAAATAGCAAGTCAACTTTCTAAAAGTAATATTAACTTTTTTATAGGGGGTGGTGAAAAATTTTTTAATGATAGGAGTGATAAAAGAAACTTAATAAATGAAATGAATGATTATTTTTTTGCAAACAGTTTGGAAAGTTTTAAAAAAATGAATTCAAATAAAATTGGATTTCTTACTTCTTATGATGACCCTATAGGAAAACACGAAGGAAGAAAACCTTCCTTAGAAGATTTAGTTCAAATGACTGTTGAAAAGCTAAAAAGCTTCAATAAACCATTTTTTCTTTTAGTTGAAGGTTCACAAATTGATTGGGGTGGTCATGATAATGATTCAGAACATATGATTAGCGAAATGTTAGAGTTTGATAGAACAATTGATAAGGTTTTTGACTTTGCTGATTATGATAGAAACACGACTGTAGTAATTACGGCAGATCATGAGACAGGTGGAGTTGCAATTATTGATGGTAATTTAGAAGATTCTAAAGTAGTAAATAAATATGTTTCAGAAGATCATACTGCTTCAATGGTTCCAGTATTTAGTTTTGGTCCTTATTCCTCTCTTTTCAGTGGTGTTTATGATAATACTGAAATTTTTGATAAATTAGAAGCAATCATTAATAAATGAAAAAAATATTTTTAGTGTTAGTTTTATTTAGTTTATCATGTGATAACGATCCAATTAATGTTGACGTCTTGATCTTTGGAGGAACAATTCATGATGGCACTGGAATGAAAGGATATATTGGTAATGTTACCATAAAAGATGATACAATTTTTTATGTTGGTAAAAAAAAGAATTTTATAGCTAATCAAACAATTGATGCTTCAGGTAAAGTAGTTTCTCCTGGATTTATCAACATGCTTAGTTGGGGTTATAACACATTGATGCAAGACGGCAGATCCTTAAGTGATTTGAAACAAGGCGTTACCTTAGAAGTTTTCGGTGAAGGTACTTCTCCTGGACCTAGAGGTTCAATAAGAAATAATAATTATGTTTCTTTTGGAGAAGCAATGGAAAGATTAGAATCTAACGGTGTTTCAACAAATATTGCATCATACTTGGGTGCAGCTACAGTAAGAATTCAAGAAATTGGATATGCTAATCGAAAAGCTTCCTCTAGTGAAATGGAATCGATGAGGAATATTGTTAAACTTGCTATGATGCAAGGTGCGATTGGAATTGGTTCATCTTTAATATATGCACCAGGTGATTATGCTGATACAGATGAGCTAGTTGAGTTATCCAAAATTGCTTCATCTTATGGAGGAAGATATATATCTCACATGAGAAATGAAGATTTTAGAGTGTTAGAAGCAGTTGATGAACTGCTTGAAATTGCAGAAAGAGCAAATATACCTGCTGAAATATATCATCTAAAATCATCTAGAAAACCTAATTGGCATTTATTAGATTCTGTTATTAATAAAGTTGAAAACGCAAGAAATAAAGGTTTAAAAATTACTGCTGACATGTACACTTATCCTGCATCATCAACAGGATTGACAGGAGTTATACCTACTTGGGTTCAAGAAGGAGGGAGGCAAGCATGGATTAATCGTATGAAAAAACCTGAAATAAGGGAGAGGCTTTTTGAAGATATTAGAAAAGAACTTTCTGAACAACCTCCAGAAGATATTTTGATGGTTGGTTTTAATAAACAATCTATGTCTAATAAATATCGAGGTATGACTATTGCTGATGCAGCAAAATTAAGAGGTGAATCACCCGAAGAAGCTATAGTTAATTTAATCATTGAAGATGGTAGTAGAATTCAGTGTATATATTTTAGTATGTCCGAAGAAAATGTTAGAAAAAAAATTATGTTACCATGGGTTTCTTTTGACTCTGACGCTGGATCATATTCTGATATCTCAAAAGATTTTATAACGCATCCAAGAGCTTTTGGAAGTTTTGCAAGAGTACTTGGAAAATATGTAAGAGATGAAGAATTAATCACAATGGAGGAAGCAATAAGAAGGTTGTCTGGTTTTCCCGCTGATAATCTTGGAATTAAAAACAGAGGTTACTTAAAACCAGGATATTATGCAGATGTAGTTGTATTTGATCCTGAAATAATTGAAGATAAGGCAACTTTTGAAAAACCTCTTCAATTTGCAGTTGGAGTTGAAGAAGTTTTTGTGAATGGTGTCCAAGTATTATCTGAAAGTGAACATACAGGAAATTTTCCTGGAAGATATATAAAAGGTCCTGGCTATAGTCCCTCTGATTAATAAATTAAAAAAAGTGCGGGTGAAGGGACTCGAACCCCCAAGCTGTTAGGCACTAGATCCTAAGTCTAGCGTGTCTACCAATTTCACCACACCCGCAAAAGGTGAACAAATATAAATAAGTTTTTAAAAAAAAATCTACTATGAACAAATTATCTGAAGAGGAAAAAAATAAATATTTAGAAGAGTTATTTGAGTTTTTAAAACTTCCATCTATTAGCGCAGATTCTAGTCATAAGAACACTATGAATGAAACTGCAAAATGGCTATCTAATGAACTTTTAAAATCAGGTTGCGATTTATCTAATATATATGAAACAGATGGCCATCCTATTGTATATGGGGAGAAAATCATTAACTCCTCATATCCAACTATTTTAGTTTATGGACATTATGATGTACAACCCCCTGATCCTCTAGAGCTGTGGTCAAATCCCCCTTTTGAACCTGTTATTAAGAAAACAGCGATTCATCCAGAAGGAGCAATTTTTGCAAGAGGTGCTTGTGATGATAAAGGTCAAGTGTTCATGCATGTTAAAGCTTTTGAACAGCTTATTAAAAAAGACAAATTAAATTGTAATGTTAAGTTTATGATAGAAGGAGAGGAAGAAGTTGGTAGTGATAATTTAGAAAAATTTCTTTTAGATAATAAGTCAATGCTAAATGCAGATGTTATTTTAATATCAGATACTGGTTTAAGTAATCTTAGTAACCCTACTTTAACGGTTGGTCTAAGAGGTCTATCATACATGGAAATTAAAATTGTTGGACCTAATAGAGATCTTCACTCTGGAATATATGGAGGAGCATTGGCTAACCCAATAAATATTTTGTCAGATATAATTAGTTCACTTATAGACGATACTGGTAGAATAACTATACCAGGGTTTTACGATGATGTTGAAGAAATTGATAAAACAAAACGGGAGTCCATAGAAAAAATATCAAATTTTGATGATGAAAAATTTATGGATTCTTTAGGCCTAAAAGAAACTAAAGGAGAAAAGGGATATACAACTCTGGAAAGAAAATCTATTCGCCCTACTCTGGACGTAAATGGTATATGGGGTGGTTATTCAGGAGAAGGTTCTAAAACAGTAATACCAAGTGAAGCCAATGCAAAAATTTCAATGAGATTAGTGCCAAATCAGAATTGGGAAAAAATAAGTGAATTATTTACAAATCATATTAATAACATCATTCCTGATTCAGTTTCAGTTAAAGTATCCACTCATCATGGAGGTAATCCATACGTAACTCCTGAAAACTTTAAAGGCTATGAATCAGCAATAAAAGCTTACAGAGATAGTTTTGGGATTGATCCAGTTCCGCAAAAAGATGGTGGAAGTATCCCAATAGTTCCTATGTTTGAGAGTATTTTAGGAATAAAAACTGTTTTAATGGGATTTGGACTTGACAGTGATGCTATTCATTCTCCAGATGAAAACTATGGAGTAAAAAACTTTTTTAAGGGTATTGAAACTATTCAAAACTTTTATAAGCATTTTGGAAATTAAAGTAATTTATCTGGGTTCTTGTTAACAAAACTTGACCAATTTGAATATTTTTTTTTCTGTTCACTATTTTCATAATTGAAAAAATGGCAAACTGCAGCAGCTAATCCATCAGTAGAATCAAGATTTTTTGGAAGCTCTTTAATTTTAAGCATACTCTTAAGCATTTTAGCTACTTGTTCCTTACTAGAATTACCATTTCCTGTAATAGCCATTTTTATTTTTTTTGGAGAATACTCAGTAATAGGTATGTTTGAGTTTAAGGCTGCAGCAATTGAAACACCTTGAGCTCTTCCAAGTTTTAACATTGATTGAACATTTTTTCCAAAAAAAGGTGCCTCAATTGCTATAAAATTTGGGTTATATAAATTTATTAGTTCAGATGTTTTATTAAAGATTTTTGACAACTTTAGACTATGGTCATCTTTATTAGGAAGTTTATATTCAATCATTTCAATAAGTTCTATTTCTTTACCAATTACTTTAATAACTCCAAAACCCATTATATTAGTTCCTGGATCTATTCCCATAATTATTGAGTTATTAGGTAATTTTTTATTCATAATTAAGTCTAAATGGTAATTTAAAAATCACCTCAACAAACTCTCCTACGTTTGTTTTAATTGCCGGTAAGGCTTGAGGTAATTTTTTAACTCCTTCACTAATTATTGAAATAAATTTTTGATCCAATTTATCTAAAGGCTCAATTTTTTCTAAAGAGAAGTTTCCAACTGTGTCTATTTTTAAAGTTAACATGTACTCTAAAGTATCTAGAGGAAATATTTTATTATCAATAAAATTATTCATTTCAATTTCAATTATATTTTTAAAGCAATTTAATTGTTCATCTTTATCTATATTTTCACACTCAGGAAATGATGGCATTTGATCATTAGCATTCCACATAGAGGCAGATTGAATCTCTGACTCAGATACTTTTAGATAATTTGCGTCACATGAAACTACTGTAATTATAAATAACCACTTTGAATAAAACTTAATATTATGATTCTTAATTAAGTTAAGCACAACTAAAATTACGATTTTTTTATAGCTTTGTCGAATGGAGATATTTCTAATCTCAATTGGATTGGTTGCAATTGCATTTTCAGGAATTGCAATCAAATTAATTTTTAAGAAGAATGGAGAGTTTTCTGGCACATGTGCTAGCCAAAGTCCTTTCTTGAGTGACTCCAATGAACCTTGTGGCATTTGTGGGAAAATTCCTGCAAATTCAGAATGCACAAACGATATTCAATGATAAAGCTAATTTCTAAGCTTGGCCCTGGATTACTTTTTGCAGGTGCTGCAATTGGTGTTTCTCATTTAGTTCAATCAACTAGAGCAGGTGCTGATTTTGGTTGGGGTTTAATATGGGCTTTAATAATAGTTAATATTCTTAAATATCCTTTTTTTCAGTATGGGCCTAGATATGCAATGGCTACTGGTGAGAGCTTACTTGATGGTTATTTCAAGGTTGGTAAGATTTTTTTAATATCATATTTTATTTTAAATATTGCTACCATGTTTACAATTCAAACAGCAGTAACAATTGTTACAGCAGGTCTTGCATCAAGTTTGTTTGGTATAACTGATAATATGGTTACATGGAGTCTAATTATTACAATTGGATGTTATGTGATTTTATTATTTGGCCGATACCAACTTCTCGATAAAATGATTAAAATTATAATTTTAATTTTGGCTATAAGTACTATTTTATCTACTACAGTGGCTTCTTTTAACTCAAATGAAATATTTAGTTTTGAACAAGTTTTTCCTACCGGAAGTGGTCTTGTTTTTTTAGTAGCTTTTATGGGTTGGATGCCTGCACCTCTTGATATATCGATTTGGCATTCAATTTGGGCTATTGAAAAAAATAAAAAACAAAAAATTACTCCAAAAGAAAGTTTATTTGATTTTAATGTTGGATACTTAGCTACAGTTATTTTAGGGATATGTTTTGTTAGTCTAGGTGCTTTGGTAATGTACAATTCTGAAGTAAGTTTTTCAAACAGTGGTAGTGTATTTGCTGGGCAATTAATAGAATTATATACATCTAATCTAGGAGATAATTTTTATTTAATTATTTCAATTTGTGCTTTTACAACAATGCTTAGTACTACTATTACTTGTTTAGACGCTTCCCCTAGAACAATGTCAAAAGCAACTCAATTATTAACAAGCAATCATAATAAGAACTATTATTTTCATTGGATTTCTCTTTTGTCGGCTGGTACAATGTTAATATTTTATTATTTACTTTCTGAAATGGGAACTTTGGTTGAATTAGCAACTATCTTATCCTTTATAACAGCACCCTTCTACGCAATTTTAAATTATAAATTGGTTGTAAGTAGTAATATGCCTAAATCTCATAGACCCTCTAAATCAATGAGAATTATGAGTATCATAGGAATTTTATTTCTAACTGTTTTTGCACTTGGATATATTTTGACTAGGTTTATTTAGTTTGTATCTTTGTTAAATGTCAGTTACTAAAACAGTAAATAAGGGTTGGGTAAAACTTAGTTTACCAAAAAATAAATCCGAAAATAAAGTCAGAACTAAAAAGCCAAGTTGGATTCGTGTTAAGCTGCCTATTGGTAAAAAGTATACTGAGCTTCGATCCACTGTAGAAAAAAATAATCTTCATACTATCTGTGTTTCAGGTAATTGTCCTAATATGGGAGAGTGCTGGACAGAGGGAACTGCTACATTTATGATTCTTGGAAACATTTGTACTAGATCTTGTGGATTCTGTAATGTTCAGACTGGAAGCCCTCTACCGGCAGATGAATTTGAACCATTTAAAGTTGCTAGATCAATAAATATTATGGGAGTTAAACATGCGGTTTTGACTTCAGTTGACAGAGATGACTTGAAAGATGGAGGTTCTATAATATGGGCAGAAACTGTTAAAGCTGTTAGAGATTTAAATCCTAAAACAACAATTGAAACACTTATACCAGATTTTAAAGGTGAAACTCATAATATTGATAGAATTATAGAAGTTGCACCTGAAGTAGTTTCACATAATCTTGAAACTGTAAGAAGGTTGACTAGAGATGTTAGAGTTCAAGCTAAATATGACAGGAGCCTAGAGGTGCTTAAATATTTAAAAGATAATGGTATAAACAGAACAAAATCTGGAGTTATGCTTGGCCTTGGAGAAACTAGAGAAGAAGTAATTGAAACGCTTGAAGATCTTAGAAATGTTGGTGTTGATGTGGTAACTTTAGGTCAGTATCTTCAACCTTCAAAAAAACATTTACCTGTAGTAAATTTTATTACTCCTGAAGAATTCAAAGAATATGAAATTATCTCTAAAGAAATGGGGTTTAGGCATGTTGAGAGTGGTCCTCTTGTAAGGTCATCCTACAAAGCTCATAAACATATTCATTAATCTTTGTTTATATATTGCTCTATAGTTTTATCAAAATTAACTTCGTTTATTTCATCAGGAAATTCTAGCGATACCTCAATATAAAATACTTTTCTATCATCAATTTTTGGCTTAAGCCTACCAAAATCTTTCTCTGTTGTTAATATGTTTTTATTAACTGATAGACTAGATATTTTATCAACTGATAGTTTATTGAAATTGTAGTGGTCAGAATATCTTAAATGTTTAAATTTATATCCTTTATTTTTAAGAAAATTCACAAGATAAGATGAATCTGCAATTCCAGTAACTAGAATAAATTCATTATCTCTTAAAGTATTGATATCAAATTTATCTTTATCTGATTTAATTATTTCCGAATAAGATAAATAACCAAAAAATACTTTTTGTTTTTCCTCTGGTTTTAATGATTTTAAAAATGATTCTTTATCCTTTTTTGATAAATCAATTGGACATTTTGTTACTACAATAATATCTGCTCTTTTTGCTGAGTCTTTACTTTCTCTAAGATTTCCAATTGGCAGGATCTCATCTTTATAAAAAGGATATTTAAAAGTAGTAGTGAGAATCATTAATCCTGGTTTTACAAACCTATGCTGAAAAACATCATCCCAAATACACAATTCAGTATTAGGTAGATTTTTTAAAATTATATTCATTCCTTTTCTCCTATCTTCACATACAACTACATTGATCTCTGGATGTTTAGAAAAGAATTGGAATGGTTCGTCCCCAATTTGATATGCATTAGAACTTTCGGAGGCTTTTATATATCCTTTAGTATTTCTTTTATAGCCTCTACTTAGTGTGGTAATTTTCTTTTTCTTTTTATAGTTTCCCAATAAATAGTCAACAACGATTGATTTACCTGTACCTCCAGTCGAAATATTACCAACTCCAATAGTTGGAATTTTATATTCTATTGAATCAATAATTCCAAAGTCAAAAAGTAAGTTTCGAAAAGATGTATAAATTCCATACATCAATGATATTGGATACAACAAAAATTTGATTTTTTTCACTAGAGGAAAGATAGTATTATATTTGTAATGAATCTATAGTTATATGAAAGTTAGTGAAATTGCTGAAATTCTTGATAATTGGATGCCAAAATCAATAGCAGAAGATTTTGATAACGTTGGTTTACTAGTTGGAGATCCAGACAGTGAAGTGCAAAATATATTGATTACTCTCGATACTACTTTTAATGTAGTTAATGAGGCCATAGAAAAGGGTTGCAATTTTATAGTAAGCTACCATCCAATTATTTTTAATGATTTAAAAAAAATTACATATAATTCTGGATACGTTCAAAAATCTATAATTAAAGCATTAAAAAATAATATTTCAATTTATTCTATTCATACATCACTAGATAATCATCCAGAAGGAATTAGTTATTTTTTGTCAAAAAAAATAGGCTTAAATAATTTATCTGTTTTGATTCCAAAAGCAGATAAAAATGCAGAATTGAATCTAGGTATAGGAATTATAGGTGAATTAGAAGAACCTTTAAGTGAAGATGTTTTTTTTGATTTATTAAAGGAAAAATTGAATTTAAGATACCTAAGACATTCTGAAAAGATAAATAAAAAAATATCTAAAATCTCAATTGTTGTTGGATCTGGAAGTTTTGCAATTAAAAACTCTATTGATTCAAATGTAGATGCATTTATTACCTCCGATTTAAAGTATCATAACTTTTTTGAGCCTGATAATAATCTCGTACTAGTTGATATTGGTCATTATGAGAGTGAAAACCACATAAAATTGATAATTAAGGAATTTCTTAATAAAAAATTACCTA
>SGZF01000011.1 GCA_004213645.1 Flavobacteriales bacterium
ATTTCCTTTAGCCTTCAACATAAACTATGACTACACTGACGGATTAAGTCAAACAAATATTTCAAAATTGATAGACAAACAAGTTGACAATTTAACTAAACCTAATGGTTTTGTTAATGCTAAATCTGAATATGCATATATTTTTGAGCCTCATGAGTATTATACTCAAGCTGCTATTTATAAAATTTTAGAGCATGGTCTAAGAGTGAAGACTGCAACAAGAAAATTCTCAATAAACGGCAAAAAATATGATTATGGAACTTACATGATACAAGTTCAAAATCAAAAACTAAACTCTGATGAAATATATGAGTTATTAAATGATGTTTCCAAAAACTATAATATTCGTTTTGAATCACAACCTACTGGGATAACAGATGGAATTGATTTAGGATCTGATTATTTTATAATCGTTAAAAAACCAAAGATTGCTCTGATTGTTGGTGATGGAGTTAGAAGCTACGATGCAGGTGAAATTTGGCACTTACTGGATACTCGATACGATATTCCTATTTCAAAACTTGATGTTGATGATCTTGAATATATTGAACTAAGTAAATATTCTCATATTATTTTACCTGATTATTATGGAAAAAAAATCAGTTCAGACCAAATTAATGAATATGTTACTAATGGAGGAAACTTAATTGCTTACCGAAACTCTATTAGATGGGTCTCTGAAAACATAATTGAAATTGAACTATTATCCAATAATTTAATTGCAGATGGAGTAAGTTTTGATAAAAGAGAAGCATTTTATAGAGCACAACAAACAGGTGGTGCTATATTTGAAACAATTATAGATAAAAGTCATCCTGTCAACTATGGTATCGAGTCAAATATTCTACCTCTTTTCAGAAATTCAAATGTATACATGAGCAAAAGTGAACAAAGTTTTAATAATCCTATCTCTTATTCAAATAATCCCTTAATGAGTGGATATATTTCAGAAGAGAATCTTTCATTGTTAAAAACATCTGTGCCATTTAAATTAATTAGAAAAGGTAAAGGTAAAGTTATGTTGATGACCGATAATACAAATTTTAGAGCATTTTGGTTTGGAACTAACCGAGTTCTTTTAAATATGCTATTTCACTCAAATTTAATGTAGTTAGTTAGAGACATCATTAATGAACTTTATTCTATATATTCTTAGTTCATCTTCATCATATTGTTTATCAAATTCTTCGAGTGCAAATTTAATATCTTCACTTTCACTCTCTAAGAAATATTCATTAAGCTCTTCCTGTTGCTCGTCATCAAGAATATCATCAACATAATAGTCTATATCTAGCTTGGTACCAGAAAAAACAATGCTTTCTAGTTCTGACAATAATATATTAAACTCAATACCTCTAGATTCACTTAATTCATCAAGTGGTATTTTTTTATCTATATTCTGAATAAGGGAAAGTTTTTTTGAAGACTTTGAACCTGATGTTCTAAGAATTATTTCATCTGATTTAATTATATTATTTTCTTTTATATGTTTTTTTATTAATTCAACAAATTGAAAGCCAAATTTAATAACCTTTCCATCACCTACTCCATTTATATTTTTAAATTCATCCAATGATGTAGGGTATTTATATGTCATATCTTCTAATGAAAATTCCTGAAAAATTGCATATGGTGGAAGAGATTTATTTTTTGCAATTTCTTTTCTAAGAGTAATTAACTTTTTCATTAATTCAGAATCTACAACTGAAACTTTATTTGATTCATTATTTATTTTAAAAGTTTTAGTAAAATCATTATCTCTAGATACATAAAATTTTTTGGGGTTTAAATAAAAATCTTTTCCTTTTGGAGTTAATTTGACTGAATTAAAATCATTAATGTCCTTTTCAAATATTCCATCAACAATTGAATAAGTAATTATTGTTTTCCAAAACTTTTCATCAATTTCATTTTTATCATCTATTGGTAAATCCTTTATAAAATCGTTTATCAATACTTTTTTATCACTGGCAAAATAATTTTTAATTATAAAAATAAGTTGATCTTTAACATTAATTTTCTTTTTAGGATTTTTTGAATTATCATCCATATTTTCATCATTGTTAATTGATGAGTCATATTTTTCCCCAAAATAACTTAATAAATATTTTCTTCTTGAGACTGATGTGTTAGCAAAATTGGAAATCTCTTTAAGTAACATCAAACTAATATTTCGTTCTGATGATTTCTTCTTTGAAAGCAGCTTTTCTAGTTTTTCAACATCTTGATAAGAATAATACATTAAACAATGCCCTTTTCCTCCATCTCTTCCTGCTCTTCCAGTTTCCTGATAATAACCTTCAATACTTTTTGGAATAGTATAATGAACCACATACCTAACATCAGGTTTATCAATTCCCATTCCAAAAGCAATTGTAGCAACTATGACATCACAATCATCTTTTAGAAATTTATCTTGGTTTTCTTCTCTTACTTTTTTTTCCAAACCCGCATGGTATGGCAAACTTATTACTCCATTCATATTAAGTAATTGTGACAATTCTTCTACATTTTTCCTAGATAGACAATAAATAATCCCAGATTCTTTATTATTAGACTTAATAAATTTTAAAAGATCAATATCTATTTGATCATTTTTTGGTCTTACTTCATAATATAAGTTTGGTCGATTAAAAGAGGATTTAAATATTTTTGAGTTATTTATTTTTAAATTTTTTATAATATCATCTTGAACTTTTGGAGTAGCTGTAGCTGTTAAAGCAATAATTTTAATTTTTGGGTTAATCATGTCAATCACTTCTCTAATCTTGCGATATTCAGGCCTAAAGTCATGCCCCCACTCTGATATACAGTGAGCCTCATCAATTGCTAAAAAGGATATAGATACGTTTGTTAAAAAATCTATTGTATCTTTTTTAGATAATGTTTCTGGAGCTACAAATAATAATTTTGTTTTTCCAGAACACACATCATCTTTAACATTATCTGATTGCTCTTTATTAAGAGTTGAATTAAGAACATGAGCAACAGAATCATCAGTATTATTTCCTCTTATAAGGTCAACCTGATTTTTCATTAAAGCAATTAAAGGAGAAACTATAATTGCTGTTCCATCTAAAATCATAGCTGGTAGTTGATAACAAAGCGATTTACCCCCTCCAGTTGGCATTATGACAAAAGAATCATTACCCTCAAGTAGATTTCTAATTATAGATTCTTGAAGATTTTTAAATGAAGTGAAACCAAATTTTTCTTTTAATTGATCTTTTAGTGTATCCAAATTATAGTTTTTGCAAAATGTTTAAATTTGCATTATATACAATTTAAAATAAATTTCCCATTTTGACTAATCAAGAGATAATAAAAGATACCGCCCTAAATACACTGGATCTTACGTCCAGATCAATTTCAAATCTTTCACAAGTAATTGACTCAAACTTTTGTGAGATTATAGAAAACTTAATTATATGCAAAGGCAAAATAGTTCTTACTGGCATTGGTAAGAGTGCAATTATAGGTATGAAAATTTCTGCAACTTTAAATTCTACAGGATCAAAATCAATATTTTTACATCTTGGTGATGCACTTCATGGAGATATGGGTGTTATTAGTAGCGAAGATATTGTTATATGTTTATCAAAAAGTGGAGAATCTGAAGAAATTCAATCCCTGTGTAATTATTTGAGAGAAAATAAAATAAAACTAATAGGAGTCTCTTGTGTAAAAAACTCTTTACTTGAAAAATTTTCAAATTTTTTTATTCATACAAGTATTGAGAGAGAAGCTTGTCATAATAATTTAGCTCCTACATCAAGCTCAAGCTGTCATTTGGCCATAGGAGATGCTATTGCAATGACCTTACAGAAGTTAAAAGGCTTTTCACCTAGTGAGTTTGTTATTTATCATCCCTCAGGTGTTTTAGGAAAGCAATTAAGTTTAACCTTATACAACTTGATAGATTTAAATAGAAAACCAAAAGTTGATGGCAAATCATCATTCTTTGATATTGTGAATGAAATTTCTGCTAATATGTATGGAGCAACTGCTGTTTTAAATAATGAAAAAATAATTGGAATTATTACAGATGGTGACATAAGAAGACTAGTTGAAAAAAATATAAATATAAATGATGTTTCTGCTTTAAGTTTTATGAATACAAATCCTAAAACTATGAAATCTGATACTCTTGCTATCAAATCATTAAAATATATGCAGGAAAATAATATTAGCCAGGTGCTTGTTTTGGATGATAGCAATAATTATATTGGAATTGTTCATATACTAGATATAATTAAACAAGGAATTAGTAATGAGTAATTCTAGAGATATGTCATTCTTAGACCATCTTGAAGAATTAAGATGGCATATTATTAGGTCAACAATATCTGTTCTAGTTATTGCTGTTGTTGCATTTTTGGCAAAAGATATAATCTTTGACCAAATAATATTTGGTCCAAAAAAAGGAGATTTTATAAGTTATAAAATTTTTTGCTCAATCTCGCAATCTATTGGAGGTGAAGCATTCTGCTTTAATGAACTCCCATTTAGAGTTCAAAGCAGAACAGTTTCTGGTCAATTTTCTGCACACTTATGGACTTCAATTTTAGCAGGCTTTATTTTAGCTTTCCCATATGTAGTATATGAGTTCTGGAGGTTTATTAGTCCTGGACTATATAAAAAAGAAAAAGAAGGGGCTAGAGGTTTTATATTTGTTTCATCAACTTTATTTTTTATTGGTGTTTTATTTGGATACTATGTGGTAACTCCGTTGTCAATAAATTTTTTAGGAAACTATTCAATTAGCTCAGAAGTTTTTAATGACTTTGATTTAAACAGTTATATTGGTTTACTAAGAGCATCTGTATTGGCTTCCGGATTAATCTTTGAACTACCAATTATAATTCACTATCTGACAAAAGTAGGCATAGTAACTCCAAATTTTTTAAGAAAAAATAGGAAATTTGCTTTAGTTATAGTTTTAAGTTTATCAGCTATAATTACTCCACCAGATATTGCAAGTCAAATTATTGTCAGTATTCCTATTTTAGTTTTATATGAAATAAGTATAATAATTTCAAAAATTGGTTATAATAAATTAAATACATAATATTTGTAAATGATTCTTAAAGCTATTGAAATATCAAAATCGTATAGGGGAAGAAAAGTTGTAGACAACATCTCTGTTGAAGTAAATCAAGGAGAAATTGTTGGGTTACTTGGGCCTAACGGTGCAGGAAAAACTACATCATTTTACATGATAGTTGGTTTAATCAAACCAGAGTATGGAAATATATCATTAGATAAGGAAATTATTACAAGTTATCCAATGTATCAAAGAGCACAAAAAGGGATTGGTTATTTAGCTCAAGAAGAATCTGTTTTTAGAAAGCTATCTGTTGAGGATAATATACTAGGTGTATTAGAGTTTTCAAGCCTGACAAAAAATGAACAAAAAGATAAGGCTGAACATTTAATGGAAGAATTTGGTTTAATAAATATTAAAGAAAATAGAGGTGATTTACTTTCTGGTGGAGAAAGAAGAAGAACTGAAATTGCAAGAGCATTGGCTAATGATCCAAAATTTTTATTATTAGATGAACCTTTTGCCGGAGTCGACCCAATTGCTGTAGAAGATATTCAATCAATAATATCAGTATTAAAAGAGAAGAATATAGGAATTCTAATAACAGATCATAATGTACAAGAAACACTTGCAATTACAGACAGAACATATTTAATGTTTGAGGGTAAAATACTAAAAGAAGGTATACCTGAAGAACTAGCAAAAGATGAAATGGTAAGAAAGGTTTATTTAGGAAAAAACTTTGAATTTAAAAAGAAAAAAATTTAAATTAAAGACCACAAATTCCTTATTACGTTCAAGAATAAGTATAAAATTATAACTAGTGAAAATCCTCCTAGTCCAAATAAGAAAATTATTGGAACCGAAAATACTATTGTTAGTATTTTGAAAATATTATAATCATATTTTCTTAACGATATTCTTAATGAAAAAAGTCTAAACGGAACATTCATTAAAACCACACTTGATATTGTAAGAATTATTAGTGTATAATTATTTAAAAGGTATTCTTTAGATTCTATAAGATATACATGATCCATTAGTATTGGTAGAGAAACAAAAAATAATGCATTTGCAGGAGTTGGTAATCCTTCAAATTCATCAGTGTAATTAATTGTATTAAATTTTGCTAATCTTACGGCTGAACCTAAAGTTATAAGGAATGCAACAAATGCTATAGGTGAAATAGAAAAAACTAAATCTAATTCTAAGATAGGAGATAAATATAAGTTCAAGTCAAAATCTGTTACTCTATTTCCAGATAACTTAAATAATTGGTAAACTACTATACCTGGAACAACTCCACTAGTAACAATATCTGAAATTGAGTCCAGATGTTTGCCAAAATCAGATTCTGCATTCAGAAGTCTAGCAACTAATCCATCAATATAATCTAAAAAAACTCCAAACAAGACAAGAATTAATACAGCGTCAAATTGAAACTGAAAAGCAAAAGCAATTGAAAAACATCCACAAATTAAGTTAAGCAGAGTTATAATGTTTGGTATAAATACTTTTATCATGTTTAAAATGCCTTCCAATTTATAAAAAAATTGTAATATTAGATTGTAAAAACCATTTAAACTTTTAAATGTGAGCAGACTTCTTAGTTATTCTTTAATTAGTGGAATTTTATTAGGTGGGTCGTGGCCTGTTAATGGTTTTACTCCCCTTATTTTTATTAGTTTAATTCCCTTATTATATGTTGAAGATCTTATAAGTAAAGATGACTTAAGTAAAAAAAATTTACGAATTTTTTTCTATTCTTATTTAGCATTTCTTACATGGAATATTTCTACAACGTGGTGGATTGTTTATACTACACTACCTGGAGCAATTTTTGCTAATGTAGTTAATTCATCATTCTACTCAATCATATTCTTGTTATATAGTCGAGTTAAAAGAAAAGTTGACTTCAAAGCAGGATCCCTTTTTTTAATAACTTTTTGGATTACATTTGAAAAATTTCACTTAAACTGGGAGTTTTCATGGCCTTGGTTAAACCTTGGAAATGTCTTCTCTGAAAGAATAAACTGGATACAGTGGTATGAGTATACAGGTGTATTTGGAGGGAGTTTATGGATACTTTGTTCGAATTTTCTTCTATTTAACTTAATTAAAAATTTTTCAAAATTTAAAGATAAAAGAAGATTTTATATAAGGATTATTCCGAGAATATTCCTTATAAGTATACCAATTTTTTTATCGCTTTTAATTAAACCAAAAATTGATAAAATAGAAGAATTTGATGTTTTGATAACTCAGCCTAAAATAGACCCCTGGGACTCTGAATATGGTAACTCCAAAAATAATCTTGATTACTTTAAAATTTTTAAGGAATTAACTAATGATAAATTAATAAATAAAAAATATGATTTTGTTATAACACCAGAAACTTATTTCTCAGAAGGATATGGAGAAAATATTGACTATTTTGAATTTTCGAGACTTCATGACAGCCTTAATTCTTATTTAAATCAATTTGAAAATACTAATTTAATTTCTGGTATACAATTCTATAAGCTTTATCAAAATCAAAATGATAAACCCACTAAATCAGCTAATTTAGTGAGTGATGGAATATGGGTTGATTATTTTAATTCATCTATTAACATTTCAGCAAATACAGATTTTGAGTATAATCATAAATCTAAGTTAGTTGTTGGTAGTGAATATATGCCAATGAAGTCTTTGCTCGAGCCTATTATTGGTACAATTATGATTGACCTTGGTGGAACAATTCGTTCTTTAGGAACTCAACATTATTCTGAAAGAAAAATTTTTAAACATTCTAAAAAAAATTTAAAAACTGCTCCAATTGTTTGTTATGAGACTATAGATGGAGAGTATGTTGCTAATTATGTAAGTTTGGGTGCTAACTTCATAACAATTATTACTAATGACGCTTGGTGGGGAAATACTCCAGGACATAGGCATTTATTAAGTTATGCTAGATTAAGAGCAATTGAAAATAGAAGATATGTTTTAAGAAGTGCTAATTCAGGTGTTTCAACCATAATTAACGAAGTTGGAGAGTATGAAGGCAATTTACCATTTGATGAAAGGGGAACTATTAGTGGGAAAGCCTTTACAATTGAAGAAAAAACTTTTTACAACAAAAATGGAGATTACATTGCTAGGATTTGTATTCTAATTTCAATTTTATTATTGTTAATTTCTTTTTCAAAGGTAAAAGATTGATTTTTTTTTGGTTTTCTGGAGTTATAATATACTTTTGCAGAAAATAAGTCTTATGTATTGGACACTAGAATTAGCCTCTTACTTAAGTGATGCTCCTTGGCCCGCGTCCAAAGACGAGTTAATAGACTTTTCAATTCGAACTGGTGCACCTCTTGAAGTTGTAGAAAATCTTCAATCTCTGGAAGATGAAGGTGATGTATACGAATCAATAGAAGAGATATGGCCAGATTACCCAACAGATGAAGATTATCTTTGGAATGAAGATGAGTATTAATTTTATAAGATTAATATTTATTGGTAATTTTTAGATAAATTTGAAAAAAAATTAATATGTCCATTATTAACTCCCTTTTAAAGGTATTTCTTGGGGATAAGTCTGGTAAAGATCTAAAAAAACTTTCCCCACTAGTTGATGATATTAATGAACATTTTAATAAAATGTCTTCATACAGTAATGATCAACTCAGAGATAAAACAATTGGATTTAAAAAGATGATTTTTGAAAAAACTTCAAGTGTAAATAAGTCAATTGATGAATTAAATACTAAAATTTCAATAGAAAAATCTAATACTAATAAAGAAGATTTATTTAAACAAGTAGAGCTATTAGAAGAGGAATTAATTGGGATTAAAGCAGAAGTCTTAAATGAATTATTACCTGAAGCTTTTGCTGTAGTTAAGGAAACAGCTAGAAGATTCTTTGAAAATGAGGAGATTCAAGTTAATGCATCAGATTTCGATAAGGAAATTGCTACAAAAAAATCGTATGCAAAGATTACTAACAATAAGGCTATCTGGAAAAATAATTGGGATGCTGCAGGAAAAAATGTTGTTTGGGATATGATTCATTATGATGTACAATTAATTGGGGGAATAGTTCTTCATCAGGGAAAGATTGGAGAAATGCAAACTGGTGAAGGTAAAACATTGGTATCTACACTACCTATTTATCTTAATTCATTAACTGGTGATGGAGTTCATCTTGTAACAGTTAATGATTATTTAGCAAAAAGAGACAGTGCTTGGATGGGACCCCTTTTGGAATTTCATGGATTAAGGATTGACTGTATTGATTATTATAAACCGAATTCTCCTGAAAGAAAAAAAGCATATGAAGCTGACATAACTTATGGTACCAATAACGAATTTGGCTTTGATTATCTAAGAGATAATATGTCCCATTCACTTGATGATATTGTTCAAAAAAAGCATAATTATGCAATAATTGATGAAGTAGATTCTGTTTTAATTGATGATGCAAGAACTCCTTTAATAATATCAGGACCAACAAAAGATGGAGATCGTCATGAATTTGACAATCTTAAACCCAAAATTAACAGGCTTGTATCTCTACAGAAGACTTATTTATCTAATAGTCTCTCTGAAGCAAAAAATCTAATAAAAGATTCAGATAATGACCAAGGTGGATTCCTATTATATAGAGTTTTCAGAGGCCTACCAAAAAACAAAGCTTTAATTAAATTTTTAAGTGAAGAAGGAGTTAAGCAAATCCTTCAAAAGACAGAGAATTTTTATATGCAAGATAATAATAGAGAAATGCATCAAATTGATGAAGAACTTTATTTCACTATTGACGAAAAAAATAATCAGATTGAACTTACTGATAAAGGAATTGAGACATTATCAAAAGATCTAGAAGATAAAGATTTCTTTATTATGCCAAATATATCAACAGAGGTATCTGAAATTGAAGCTAAAGGACTATCAAGTGAAGAAGAGGCTAAAGAAAAAAACGACCTTTTCAACGATTTTAATGTAAAAAGTGAAAGGATTCATAGTATTAATCAATTGTTAAAAGCATTTACCCTTTTTGAAAAAGATGTTGAATATGTTGTTGTAGAAAATAAAGTAATGATAGTAGATGAACAAACAGGTAGAATCATGGATGGAAGAAGATACTCTGACGGTCTTCATCAAGCAATTGAAGCAAAAGAAAATGTAAAAATTGAAGCTGCAACTCAAACTTTTGCAACAATTACTCTTCAAAATTATTTTAGACTGTATTCAAAACTTTCAGGTATGACCGGAACTGCTGTTACAGAGGCTGGTGAATTTTGGGAGATATATAAACTTGATGTAACTGAAATACCTACTAACAAACCTATAGCGAGAAAGGACCAGGATGACTTAATATATAAATCCAAGAGAGAAAAGTATAATGCAATAATAGAAGAGGTGATAAATTTAAGAAACAACAGAAGACCTACCTTAATTGGAACTACATCTGTTGAGATCTCTGAATTGCTTAGTAAAATGTTGAGCAGAGCAAATGTTAATCATAATGTACTTAATGCTAAGCTTCACAAAAAAGAAGCTGATATTGTAGCTGAAGCTGGAAATCCTGGAGTAGTTACTATAGCAACTAATATGGCTGGAAGAGGAACTGATATTAAGCTAAGTAAGGATGTAATTGATGCTGGTGGACTTGCTATAATTGGTACTGAAAGGCATGATTCAAGGAGAGTAGATCGACAGCTTCGGGGAAGATCCGGAAGACAGGGTGATCCTGGAAGTTCTCAATTTTATGTTTCTTTTGAAGATAATTTAATGAGGTTATTTGGCCAAGATAGAGTTTCAAATATTATGGATAGAATGGGACTAAAAGATGGTGAGAATATTCAACATCCAATGGTAACTAAATCAATTGAGAGAGCTCAAAAGAAAGTAGAAGAGAACAATTTTGGAATACGAAAAAGGCTGCTTGAATATGATGATGTAATGAACTCTCAAAGAAATATCATCTATACTCTAAGAAAAAATGCGTTAGAAGGAGATAGACTTCAGATTGATATCTCAAATATTATGTTTGACACAATTGATGAAATAATTAGAGAAAATAAAGGAACTAATAATTACAAAAACTTTGAGTTTGAGCTCATAACTACTTTTTCTATGTCATCTCCAGTAGATGAAACCGAATTTTTAGATTCAAGTGAAGAAATTCTCATTGATAAGTTGTATCAAGAGTTAAATACTTTTTATATAAATAAAAAAGAACTAAACAGAACTCTTGCGTTTCCAGTAATAAAAAATGTATATGAGAACAAAAGTAATTCGTTTAAAAGAATTGTGGTTCCATTTACCGATGGTAAAAAAGTTATAAATATTGTTACTGATCTAAAAAAATCATATGATAGTGAAGGCGAAAATTTAATTTACGATTTTGAAAAAAATATATCATTAGCAATAATTGATGAAAAATGGAAAAATCATTTAAGAAAGATGGACGAACTAAAACAGTCAGTTCAACTCGCTGTTCATGAACAAAAAGATCCACTCTTAATTTATAAATTTGAAGCATATGAATTGTTTAAATCAATGATTCATATTCTTAATAAAGAATTACTTTCTTTCTTATTCAAATCTAATCTTCCAGATAATCAAGCAAACATAAAAGATGCCTCTTCAAATGTGCAAGGAAAAAATTATAACACCACAAAAGAGGAAAGCTTAAATAGTGATGAATTAGCTGAAAGGGCTAGACGAGTTGGAGCAAATGTAAATCAACGATCTCAAAAAGTTGAAACTATTACTAGAAATATTCCAAAAATCGGTAGAAACGAAAAAGTTGAAATTAAAAACTCTTCTACAGGAGAAACTCAAACTTTAAAATTTAAACAAGCAGAAAATTTACTTCATACAGGTGAATGGGAGTTAAATAGTTAATCTGTCTACATTATTCTTAGATTTTAAGTCCTTTTGTATTAAATTAATATTTTTTTAAATACTTTTTTGGGAATTTAATAATTAACATTTTAATCTATTTCGTTTTAATTGGATAGGTTTTTTATGGTAAATTGATAATTATATTTTTGTAATCCTTATTATGAAATTAAAAGACCAAGGTTTATATCTCTCAGAGTTCGAACACGATAATTGTGGAGCAGGCTTTATATGCAGTCTCAATGGGGAAAAAACTAATACTATTATTAGTGAAGCATTGAACATATTAACTTGTCTGGAACACAGAGGTGCAGTTAGTTCAGATGGAAGAACAGGAGACGGAGCTGGAATTTTAGTTGAAATTCCCCATGATTTTTTTGTTAAAGAATGTAGTTTCACTCTTCCAGCTGAAAATGAATATGCAGTTGGAATGGTCTTTCTTCCTAATAAAATTAATCAATTAAACTATTGCATTAAAATCTTTGAGGATGAAATAAAAAAACAAGGTTTAAGTATTTTAGGGTGGAGAGATGTTCCAGTTAATTCAAAAGTTGTTGGGTCCATTGCAAGTAAAACTCAACCTCAGATTAAGCAAGTTTTTATTAAGCACAATGTATCTGAAATGGGTCATAAGGAGTTTAACTTAAAGCTTTTTATTGCTAGAAAAATTTCTGAAAATATTATTTATGCCTCTGAATTGAATCAAAAAGAATTTTTTTATTTTTCAAGTCTAAGCTTAACAACAATAATCTATAAAGGCCTACTAATTCCCGAAGATATTGAGAGGTTTTATATCGATTTAAAAAATCCAAAATTAGTTACTAGACTTGCTTTAGTTCACCAAAGATTTTCAACAAATACTTTCCCAACATGGGATTTGGCACAACCTTTCAGGTATATGTGTCATAATGGTGAAATAAATACTTTTAAAGGTAATATCAGCAGAATGAGAACAAGGGAGGAATTATTCAAATCTGATAGTATATCTGACGAAGATATGTCTAAAATTTTTCCAATAATTGTTCCTGGAAAATCAGATTCTGCATCAATGGATATGGTCGTAGAATTATTACTAATGACAGGTAGATCTCTTCCAGAAGTAATGATGATGTTAGTTCCTGAGGCATGGGAAAAACACAAATCAATGTCAGATGAAAAAAAAGCATTTTACAAGTTTAACAGCTGTATTATGGAACCATGGGATGGACCTGCATCAATACCATTTACAGATGGTAAATATATAGGTGCCCTTCTAGACAGGAATGGATTGAGACCTTCCAGATATACAGTAACTAAAGACGGATATGTAATAATGTCATCTGAAACAGGAGTTGTTGATTTAGATCCTGAAAATATTTTATCTCATGGTAGATTAGAACCAGGTAAAATATTTTTAGTTGATATGGAGGAAGGAAGAATTATTAATGATAATGAGATAAAAGAAAATATTGTTTCTAAGAGACCATATAAAAAATGGACCGAAAAAAATATTTTACAATTAAGTAATATACCGTACACAGGTAATAAGACCCCTGAAGAAAGAATTGATCTGGAAACAAGGCTTAAAATATTTGGCTACACAAAAGAAGACTTCAAGAAAATAATAATACCCATGAGTATAAGTGGGAAAGAATCAATTGGATCAATGGGAACTGATACTCCATTGGCTGTTCTTTCAAAGAAACCACAATTGATTTATAATTATTTTAAACAACTTTTTGCTCAAGTAACAAATCCTCCTCTAGATGGAATAAGAGAGGAAATAATTACTGACACTAGTTTGTCATTAGGAAGTAATTATAACATTTTTGAAATTATTGAAGACCACTCAATAAACCTTTCAATTAAAAATCCTATAATTTCAAATGAAGATCTTGATAAAATAAAATTTATTGATCATAAAAAATTTAAAGCTAGTTCTATTGAGTGTCTTTATCAATTCAAAAAAGGTCATAATGGGATTGAAGAGGCTTTAGACAATATAGTCCTTAAAATTGAAAAATTAATTGATGATGGAAGTAATATAATTATTTTAAGTGATAGAAATGTTTCGAAAAAGATGGCACCAATACCTGTTTTACTTGCATGTTCATTTGTACACCAAACAATGATAAAGAAAAAGAAAAGATCAAAATTTGGTATTATTATTGAATCTGCTGAACCTAGGGAACCACACCACTTTTCCATGCTTTTCGGTTATGGTGCTAGTGCAATTAATCCTTATTTAGTTAATGAAATAATTAGTTACCATCATAAAATTGGTCATATTAAGGATATCAGTGTTGAATCTGCAATATCAAACTTTAATAATGCTATTGCAAAGGGTATTCTTAAAGTAATGAATAAGATTGGTATATCCACATTAAATTCATATAGAGGTTCTCAAATTTTTGAGGCTTTAGGTTTAAAGACAAATTTTATAAATAAGTATTTCAAAAATACACCATCAAGAATTGAAGGAGTTGGTCTTTACGTTCTCGAAAAAGAAATTAGCCAAAGAATTCATTTTGCTTTTAATTCAGAATCTGACTTTTCATCTATTAAAACAGGTGGTGATTATAGATGGAGAAGAGATGGTGAAAGCCATATGCTAAACCCAAAAACTATATCAAAACTTCAAGATTCAGTTAAGACAGAAAATTACAGTTCTTATAAAGAATACTCCGATCTCATTAACAAACAAGAAGAACAACTTATGACAATTAGAGGACTCTTAAAATTTGTTGATTACAATCCAATACCAATTGAAGAGGTTGAGCCGTGGACTGAAATTGTAAAAAGGTTCAAGACTGGTGCAATGTCATATGGATCTATTAGTAAGGAAGCTCATGAGAATCTTGCTATTGCTATGAATAGAATTGGTGGAAAAAGTAATTCAGGTGAAGGTGGTGAAGATTTTGTAAGGTTTGGTAAAGATGAAAATGGAGATTCTAGAAATAGTGCAATAAAACAAGTTGCATCAGGAAGATTTGGAGTAAGTTCTTATTATCTAACTAATGCAGACGAAATACAAATTAAAATGGCACAAGGAGCAAAACCAGGAGAGGGTGGACAGCTACCAGGTCCTAAAGTAAATCCTTTAATTGCCAAAGTTAGAAATTCTACTCCATATGTTGGTTTAATTTCTCCACCCCCTCATCATGATATTTACTCAATTGAAGATCTTGCTCAATTAATATTTGATCTTAAAAATGCTAATAGAGATGCAAGGATTAATGTAAAACTAGTATCTGAAGTTGGAGTTGGCACTATTGCTGCAGGAGTAGCAAAAGCCAAAGCAGATGTAATTTTGATTTCAGGATTTGATGGTGGAACAGGGGCATCGCCTTTAACCTCATTAAGACATGCTGGACTTCCTTGGGAGTTAGGAATAGCAGAGGCTCAACAAACACTAGTTTTAAATAATCTGAGAAGTAGAGTAGTTCTTGAATGTGATGGTCAGTTAAAGACTGGAAGAGATGTTGCTATAGCATGTCTTCTTGGAGCTGAAGAGTTTGGATTTTCCACAGCTCCACTTGTTGCGTCAGGTTGTATAATGATGAGAGCATGTCATTTAAACACCTGCCCTGTGGGTATAGCGACACAAGACCCTGAGCTGAGAAAGAACTTTAAAGGCAAACCAGAGCATGTAATAAACTTTATGTATTTTGTTGCTGAAGAATTAAGGGAAATTATGGCTAACCTAGGTTTTAGATCAGTCGAGGAAATGGTCGGTCAAAGTCAAAAATTAAAAGCAAAAAAAGATATTGAAGATTACAAGGTAAAGGGGATTAATCTCGATAAGGTATTATATAAACCAAATTCTTTTAACAAAAAGACCCTAAGGAGTACTGAAAATCAAGATCATAACCTTAAAAAAGTATTAGATTTTAAAATTTTAAAAGAGGCTAAACTTTCAATAAAAAAGAAAATTAAAACTTCTTTAGAATACACTATAAAAAATACAGATAGAACAGTTGGAGCTATTCTAAGCAATGAAATATCTAAACTTTATGGAGAAAAAGGTTTAGCAAAAAATACTCTTAACCTTACCTTTAATGGATCTGCCGGACAAAGTTTTGGTGCATTTTGTGTAAAAGGAATGACAATGACAGTGTTTGGTAACACAAATGATTATTTTGGTAAAAGTTTATCAGGAGCTATTCTTACTGTAAGGGTTCCAAAAAAATCAACTTTTAAATCTAACATGAATATTATTACAGGTAATGTAGCACTTTATGGAGCAATCAGTGGTGAAGCATACATAAATGGAATTGCTGGAGAGAGATTTTGTGTTAGAAATTCAGGTGCAAATGCTGTTGTTGAGGGGGTTGGAGATCATGGGTGTGAATATATGACTGGTGGAAATGTTTTAATCCTTGGTAAAATAGGAAGAAACTTTGGTGCTGGTATGAGTGGCGGTATCGCATACATTTACAGAGATGAAAAGTTTGATGATTCAAAATTTAATATGGAAATGATTGATCTGGAAGAAATAAATAATCAAGATGAAGATATAATTTGTAAAATGCTAGAAAATCATTATACTCAGACAAATAGTAAAATTGGAAAAATTATTTTATCAAAATGGCATAGTGAAAAGAATAATTTTGTAAAAGTGATGCCTAAAGAATATAAAATAGCCTTAGAGAAAATTGCACAAGAGAAAATTAATCAACTCATCAATTAAATGGGAAAAGTTAAAGGATTTAAGGAATTTAAAAGAATTGATGAAGAATATCTTCCTGTAAGAAAAAGACTAAAGTCATATAAAGAGTTTACACTGAAACCAAAAGAATCAGAATTAAATTCTCAAGCAGCCAGATGTATGGACTGTGGTGTTCCATTTTGTCACAGTGGTTGTCCGCTTGGAAATTTAATACCCGATTTTAATGATTTAGTATATAATAATAAATGGAAAGAAGCTCTTGATGTATTACACTCTACAAATAACTTTCCTGAATTTACTGGAAGGCTATGTCCTGCTCCATGTGAGTCTGCATGTGTACTTGGTATAATTGATCCTCCTGTATCAATTGAATTAATTGAAAAACACATAGTCGAAAGAGGATTTAAAGAAAAATGGATTGTTCCTAAACCACCACTTGAAAGAACTGGTAAAAAGGTTGCTATCATTGGATCAGGTCCAGCTGGACTTGCAGCAGCTCAACAATTAAATTCCTCTGGTCATACTATTACTGTATTTGAAAGAGATAATAAAATAGGTGGATTACTCAGATATGGTATTCCGGATTTTAAACTTGGTAAAAATATAATTGATAGAAGAGTAAATATATTAACTGAAGAAGGAATAAAATTCAAATGTAATATTGAAATTGGTAAAGAACTTAAGATTCAAGATTTAGAAGATGAGTTTGATGCTATACTTTTAGCTACTGGTTCGACTATTAAAAGAAATCTGGAAATTCCTGGTAATAAATTATCAGGAGTTATTCAGGCTATGGATTTTTTAACTCATAATAATCAATATGTTGATGGTCAATTAAAAAAGCATTCTGAAAAATTTAATGCAAAAGGAAAAAAGGTTATAGTTATTGGTGGGGGTGACACAGGTTCAGATTGTATAGGAACTTCTAATAGACATGGGGCTAAGGACGTAATTAATTTTGAACTCGCAGGTAAACCTGCTGATGAGAGAACCTCTGAAAATCCTTGGCCATATTGGCCTTTCACTTTAAAAACATCATCATCTCATGAAGAAGGAGTAGAGAGGGAATGGAGTGTGTTAACGAAGAGATTTATCGGAGATAAAGAAGATAATATTATCGGATTAGAAACTGTTAAGGTTGAATTTGATAAAGAAAAGAAAAAGTTTATTGAAATTGAAAATACTACAAAAAGATGGGACTGTGACCTGGTAATACTGGCCCTTGGATTTACTGGTCCAGAAAAAGAACTTCCATCAAAACTAGATATAGAACTGAATGAAAGAGGTAATATATCAGCAAATTCTGAGTATCAAACCAAAAAAAATAATATTTTTACAGCAGGTGATTGTAGAAGAGGCCAATCTCTAATTGTTTGGGCTATTTCTGAAGGAAGAGAAGCATCATATCATGTAGATAAATACTTGATGGGATCTTCTAATCTTCCGAGAAAGAACTCCCTAGGAGATCTTTAAAAAATCACTTGACATAAAAATAGTATGGACTCAAAAAGGATTAAATTCCTGGTTTTTTCTGCTTCTTATCCATATAGAGGTGGAATTTCTGATTCTACTCATTCTTTATGCAATGAGTTGACTAAAAATAATATTGAAACAGAAGTTTGGACTTTTTCTCTTTTATATCCTAATTTTTTATTTCCAGGGAAGACACAATTTAGCAATGAAGTTTATGAACAAAACTTTAAGGTTAAACGAATTATAAACACTATCAGTCTATTTAACTGGATTAAAGTTTCTAAAAAAGTAAATAAAATTAACCCGGAGGTTTTAATTCTTAGATATTGGTCTCCAATACTTTATTTACCATATTTTTTTATTGGTTTGTTTTTAAAAAAAAAAATAAAGGTTGTTGGTCTTGTTGATAATTGGGATAATCACGAAAAACTCCCATTTGAAAGATTCTTTAGATATCTATTTATAAGTACATGTAACTATTTTATTTCATTTTCAAAAAATATTGGAAATAAAATTAAACAGTCTACTAATAAAAAAGTTATTTCACTATTCCATCCAATTAACACAAATTTACCAGAACTTATAGATCAAAAAACTGCAAAAAATATCCTAGGTCTTGATCAATCATATTATATATCATTTGTTGGAATTATTAGAGAGTATAAAGGACTGAAGACACTCATTAAAAGTATTAAGTTTTTAAAAAATGAAAATATTAAATTAATCATTGCAGGGGAATTTTATGACCCTATTTATAAATATTTAAAAATTATAAATGAGCTTAATTTAAATGAGAAAATCATAATTGATAATAGATTTTTAGACTCTAAGATGTTAAGAAATTATATATGTGCAAGTGATTTAATTATTCAACCATATACTAAAGCAAGTCAAAGTGGAATTACTCCGATTTGTTATCATTATAATACCCCTATGGTAGTATCAAATATAAATGGATTAAAAGAAATAATTCAAAAAGATAAAAGTGGAGAGATTTTTGATAAAACTCCAAAAAATCTATCTAAAGCTATACTTAAAGGTCTTGAAAAAAAAAGAAATGAAAACTATAAGTCAAATATTAAGAAAAGCAGAGGCAAGTACAGTTGGTTATCATTTATTAAAAAAATTCAAAGTATTTAGATAAGCTCCATAAATAAAAGTCCCATTTACTATCCCAACGAATACTCCAATTAGAATATCAATAGGGTAATGCACACCTAAATATATTCTGCTGTATGATATGAAGAAAGCATAAAGAGCAAACAAAAATATTAATAATTTATTTTTTTTAAATAATAATAAGCCAAAAAATATTGCCAACGAAAAAGAATTTGAAGCATGGGCTGAAAAAAAACCATATTTACCTCCACATGAGTCTTTTACCAATCTAATTGAATCTATAAGTGATTCATTAAAGCAAGGTCTTAACCTCTGAAAAAAATCTTTAGAAATATTAGAAAACTGATCAGAAATAGTCACTAAAATAATTATTGATAATAAAAGATTAATTACAAATGATTTTTTATTAGGTTCAATTGATATATATAACATCAATACTAATAAGTATAAAATAATATTAGCTTCAGGTCTAGAAAGAGAAAGCCAAAAAAAGTCAAAATTAGTGGATCCAAGGCTATTTAAGTATACGAATAGCTCAGTATCAAACTGTAATATTTCCTCAATCATTTATTAATATAATTTTTTTTGAAAGATAATTAAATCTTATAAAGAGAAATAGTGAAGATGAGATAAGACCTACTAGAAGGCCAATCCAAATACCTATCATAGATAGATTAGTGTAGAAACCTAGATAATAAGAGGTTGGAAAACCTAATAAACCATATGAGCAAAATATTATTATAGCGGGTTTATATACATCTTGCATTCCTCTTAAAGAACCTAAAACAACAGCTTGAATTCCGTCAAATATTTGAAAAAATCCAGCCACAATTAATAATTTTGATGCAATACCTAGAACTTCATTTACATCATTTAAATTTGAAGGGTCTGAAGGGTCTAGATAAAGTAATGGTAAATAGTTATTAAATAGAAGAAAGACTACACAAAAAAATAAATCAATTATTATAATTAATATAAGTGTAGATAACGCAACTTCCCTTAGTTTTTTATAATTCATCATACCTCTTTGATTACCTACTCTAATCATTGCAGCAACTCCAACACCAAGTGCAATCATATATGTCATTGAGGACAAGTTTAAAGCTATTTGATTTGCTGCTTGTGAATTTTTACCAATGAATCCTGACATCCATACAGCAGAGATAAAAAAAGCAACTTCAAAAAAACTATGCAAAGCTGATGGCAAACCTAAATAAAGTATTTTTTTAACTCTTTTAATTTCAATTTTTGAAGGCAAGAATCTTTTGATATAGTTTTTAAGCTTTTTATGAATTTTTAGATAAAAAATTATAAATATCAACATGCAAATTCTTGATATTAGTGTTCCAATAGCCGCTCCTTCAACTCCAAGTTCAGGAAATATCCAAAATCCAAAAATTAAATAATAATTTAAAATTATATTGATTGCATTACCTACTAGTGTAGAATACATTGCTGCTCTTGTAAATGATAGGCCATCAGCAAATTGTCTAAATGATTGAAAGGTAACTATTGTTATCAAAGAAATTGAAACCCAAAATAGATAAGGAGATGCTAATCTCACCACTTCAATTGGTTGATTCATAGAATATAAAAGGTTTCTATTCAAAAATACTGATAAGAAAAGAATAACTCCAAGTGTAAGACATATCATAAAGCTGTGCTCAAATATTCTAGAAATATCTATATCTTTCTTTGCTCCGTCAGCTTCAGCAATTAAAGGTGTTATTGCTTGTGAAAAACCAATACCTATTGACATTGCAATGAAAACAAAACTATTTCCAAGAGAAATTGCAGCCAATTCAGCTGTACCAAGCTGTCCAACCATTACATTATCAATAAATTGAACAAATGTGTGACCTAGCATTCCTATCATAACAGGGTAAGCTAACTTAAGATTATACTTAAATTCTCTTGTATAAATAGAGAATTTATTAAGTATATAGTTCATATTTACAGTTTATAATTATCTATAAGAAAAACTAATGAGGCCATAGCAGCAGCACCTAACTCTAGTTCACGTTTATTAATTTTATCAAAAGTGTCAGAAGCAGCATGATGAAAATCAAAATATCTTTGAGGATCAGGTCTCAAACCAGCAAGTATAACTATTCCATCTTTAAGTGGCCCAATATCTGCACCACTTCCACCTAGAAAAAAATTATTTACTCCGTAGTTCTTAAATAATTCTTCAAATTTTTTTAGTGATTTAAATTCTTTCTCTGATGTATCAAAACTGAAACCTCTAGGAGTAAAACCACCAGCATCAGATTCTAATGCAAAAAAATGCTTTTCATTATTTTTTCTAGCTTCTTGAGCATACTTATTTCCACCTCTTAGTCCATTCTCTTCATTTGCGAATAATACTATTCTAATAGTTCTTTTTGGCACATAATTTAAATTTTTAAAAATTCTTAAAACCTCCATTGACTGAACTATTCCAGCACCATCATCATGACTTCCGTCACCTAAATCCCATGAATCAAGATGCCCTCCAACAACAATTATTTCCTCAGGTTTTTTTGAGCCTTTAATTTCTCCAATTACACTATGAGTTAATACATCAGGATAATTTTTAGAGTTTTGTCTAAAGAAAAACTTTATGTTAGAATTTAATGATAGCATTGAACTTAAAAGTTCTGCGCCATTTGTGCTTATTGCAGCAGCTGGTATTCTTTGATTAAGTTTTAATCCATCGTAATACATAGATCCTGTATGAGGATAATCATCAAGAGTTGTTGTCATAGATCTAACTATAACACCAACAGCTCCAAGTTTTGCAGCTTCAGTTGCACCATTAGTCCTTTGATTTACACTTCCACTATATGCTTGGAATGTATTAATTATTGTATCATCCATTGGACGATTATAAAAAATAATTTTACCACTGACTGAATCCTTTCCTAATTCTCTTAACTCATTAAAACTTTTTACCTCAATTACTCTTGCAGAAATACCAATTGATGGAGTAGAAATTGAACCACCTAAAGCGGCTATTGGAACAGAAATAGTATTACCCGGTGTAGTTTCAATATGAGCATATTCAGGCGCACCTCTCACCCATTTTGGAACCATTACTGGCTGAAGCCAAACAGAATCAAGACCTATTGAATCTAATTCTTCTTTTCCCCACTTTACTGATCTATCATAATTAATTGAGCCTGATAACCTCCCTCCTATTTGATTTGAAAGATAATCAAGCCATTGATATGATTTTCCATTAGATAGAGCTTCATCATATATATTATCAATAAATATTAGATCATTATTAGTAGAATTTTGAGAAAATGATGAAGAAATGCAAACTATTATAAATAGATAGTTGAAGAGTCTCATATAATTATTTTTTTGCTGCAAACAGACTAACATCATCCTTAGTAATGGGATTTCCTCCGAGAATAATTAATCTTTCAATAACATTTCTAAGTTCTCTAATATTCCCTGACCAATTGTATTCCTCAAGAAGTTTTATGGAATCTTTGTCAAACTGTTTTTTTTCTATTCCTTGTTCATTCGATATTAATTTAGAAAAATGTTCAATAAGAGGTGGTATATCATTTTTTCTTTTACTTAATTCTGGAACCTCAACCATAATAACAGCAAGTCTATGGTAAAGATCTTCCCTGAAATTCCCAATATCAATTTCTTTTTTTAAATCCTTATTTGTTGCTGCTATCACTCTTACATCAACACTAATATCTTTTTGACTTCCTACTCTTTGAATCTTGTTTTCTTCAAGAGCTCTTAGTACTTTTGCTTGAGCTGCAAGACTCATATCTCCAATTTCATCTAAAAATAAAGTTCCATTATTAGCAGCCTCAAATTTTCCTTGTCTATCCTTTACTGCAGATGTAAATGAACCTTTTAAATGTCCAAAAAGTTCACTTTCAATTAGCTCTGAGGGAATAGCGGCACAATTTACTTCAATAAAAGGAGATTTACTTCTAGAACTCTTCTGATGAATATTATGGGCAACAAGCTCTTTACCAGTTCCACTTTCACCGGTTATTAGAACTCTTGCCTCTGTTTGAGCAACTTTATCAATAATTGAATGTATCTCCATAATAGATTCAGAATTACCTATCATGTCATACTTCTTTGCAACCTTTTGCCTCAGAATTTTATTTTCAGTTACTAACTCCTTTTTCTCAAGAGCATTTCGAACTGAATTAATTAGTCTATTTAGATCTGGCGGTTTTGATATAAAATCATAAGCTCCAAGTTTCATAGATTCAACTGCAGTTTCAATATTACCATGACCTGTCAACATTATAAATGGAAGTAAAGTATTAATTTTTCTAGTTCTTTGAAGTAAATCAATACCATCAATTATTGGCATTTTTATGTCACAAAGAACTAAATCAAATGATTCTTTTTTAATAAGGTCTAGGCCCTTTTTTCCATCAGAAGCCTCTTGAATTTCAAAGCTAGAATCTTCTTCTAATAAGATTCTTACAAGAACTCTTCTTATTGGTTCCTCATCTTCAATTATAAGGATTTTACTCATTTCTCATTGAATTAGATGCTCTAAGATAAAATTAATTATGCAAACATATCTCTAACTTTTTCAAAAAAGGATTTATCAGATTTCTTTGGATTGGGTTTAAAATTGTCATCATCTAACATTTCTTTAAAAAAATCTTTTTGTTTTCTATTAAGAGTTTTAGGTGTCCATATGTTGACATGTACCAGCAGGTCACCCTTTGAGTAACCATTCAAATCAGGAATACCTTTATTTTTAAGTCTTAAAGTCTTACCTGATTGAATTCCTGACTCTAGTTTAATTCTTACTTTACCATCAATAAGATGAATATCCTTTGATATTCCAAGAGCAGCCTCAGACATGCTTATATATAAATCATAGTGAAGGTGCTTGCCATCTCTTGTAAATGAATCGTCTTCAGATTCCTCAATTAATACAATAAGATCTCCAGAAATTCCACTTGGATTATTGGAATCATTACCCTTATTTGAAACTTTTAACTGCATACCTTCTTCAACACCTGCAGGAATTTTTATTGAAACTGTTTCTTCGGAATTCAACATACCATTAGAGTCTGTACCTTGACCTCTTGAAATTATTGATTGACCCGAACCACCACATGAAGGACATACAGATGATGACTGCATTCTTCCTAGAATTGTGTTTGTAACTCTTGTTACTTGACCAGTTCCATTACATGTAGTACATGTTGAAAATTTAGAGTCCGGAGATAATACTTTTCGTCTTACTTTAATTTTTTTCTCAACTCCATTAATTATTTCATCTAAAGTTAATTTAACTCTTATTCTAAGATTAGAACCCTTAGAAACTCTTTGCCCTGCGCCTCCAAACCCTCCAAATGATGAGCCAAATGCACTTCCAAATATGTCACCAAATTGACTAAAAATATCATCCATATTCATTCCGCCACCTCCAAATCCTCCTGCACCATCAAAAGCACTATGACCAAATTGATCATATTTAGATTTTTTATTTGGATCACTCAATACCTCATAAGCTTCAGCAGCTTTCTTAAAGTTTGATTCCGCTGTCTTATCTCCGGGATTTTTATCAGGATGATATTGAATTGCTTTTTTTCTGTATGCTTTTTTTATTTCAGATGCTGAAGCGGATTTACTTATTCCTAATATGTCATAATAATCTTCTTTCATTATATTATTGTGCTACTACCACTTTTGGAAAGGTTAAAATATTATTACCTAATTTATATCCACCTTGAATAATATCAATTATTTTCCCTTTTTGATCATTTTCTGTAGAGGGAATTTGACTAACTGCCTCATGTAATTCAGGATCAAAAACGTCACCAACATTAACTTCAACTTCAATTAAACCTTGACTTTTTAAAGTTTCATTAAATTTATTATATATTAATTTTACACCTTCATTATCCCCATTAGAGTTATCTTGTTCTATTGCTCTCTTAAAATCTTCAAGCACTGGAACTAAACTAGACAGTACCTCTTTACCAGCAGTTTTAAATAATTCAACTCTCTCTTTTGATGTTCTTCTTTTGTAATTTTCAAATTCAGCAAATAATCTTACATACTTGTCTTTCTCAGTTTTCAAATCTTCATTTAATTCTTTTAAAGACTGTGATTTCTGTCTTGGTTTTGATTTAGTAGGCTTTTTGTTAACAGTTTTCTTTTTAGTCATTAGCTGCTTTTTTTAATTAACTGCAATTTTATTGCCATATTGATTATATGCCAGATTGTCATACCTAAAGTGATAAATCTAATAATGCATCATCTAGTTCATCATAAATAAACTTATAGTCATTGAGGTAAATTGACTCAACATTTTGACTAGATAGAATAATTTCAGACATCTCACCAAATATTTTTTTAACAAAAAAAGATGGAATGTTAGGAAAAATTACTTTTGATTTATTAATAGATGCAATTTTATTTATTAATTCAATTTGTCTCACAGGATTTGGTGATACAAGATTAAATATTCCTTTCCTTGACTTCTCTGAGCTAGATATAAATATATTAGCTACATCTTCCTCATGAATCCAAGATTGCCACTGGTTTCCTTTACCAAGAGGAGACAAAATATAAAATCTAGATAGTAAGCTACATATTTTAAATAATCCACCTGATTTAGATAGAACAAGACCTATTCTCATTGTTGAGAATGATATATCAGGAAGTTTAAATTGAAATTCACTAGCCTTATCTTCCCATTTTATAACTACTTGGTTAATGAACGAGTTAGTATCATTTATTGAATGTTTTTCATTTGAAATATTTATTAAAGAATTTTCATATGCTGAAATCCCAGATGCTGAAATAAATGATCTTATTTTAATTTTTTTATTATATATATGATTTAAAATAAAAGAAGTAGAATTTAATCTACTGTTAAGAATTTTAGACTTATTTTTTTTTGACCAATTAATAAAAATACTAAATCCTGCAAGATTGATTACAGAATCTACACCAACAAAACATTCACTATTAATTAATTTTAAATTAGGGTCCCAATAAAAATATTTTAAGTTTATATTATTGGATATCAAATTCTTATTTCTACTTAGAATATTTACTTTATAGTTTTTAGATAATGCAAGCTTAGTGATTTTTTTACCTATCGTTCCTGAACCACCTGTTATTAATAGCTTCATATTGTTTTTTTATCTATCTTTCGTTTTTTATGAAAATAACTAAATCTACCAACACAAAAATAAATGATGTTAACTTCAATTCAATCAAATTTGGAGAAATATTTACTGATCATATGTTTGAGTGTAACTTCTCTAATGGATCATGGGAAGATCCAATAATAAGACCTTATAGCTCTCTTGTTTTAGATCCATCTACTCATGTTTTTCATTATGGTCAATCTATTTTTGAAGGAATGAAAGCATATAAAGATAACAATAATGATTTATGGTTATTTAGACCAAAAGATAATTACGAAAGATTAAAAAAGTCATCTGAAAGAATGCACATTCCAGTATTTCCTGAAGAATATTTTTTTAATGGTCTCAATGAATTAATAAAATTAGAAAAAGATTGGATTTCAAATAAGCCTGGATCATCTTTGTATATAAGACCTTTTGTTTTTTCGTCATCTCCAATGTTAGCAGCAAGTCCGTCAATAGATTATAAATTTCTAATTATTTGTTCTCCTGGAGCTGCTTATTACTCAAAACCATTAAGTGTTTATATAGAAGATGAGTATAGTAGAGCAGCACCTGGTGGGGCTGGTTATGCTAAAGCTGCTGGAAATTATGGTTCAGCATTTTACCCAACATCTCTAGCTATTTCAAAGGGTTTTGATCAAATTGTTTGGACAGATTCAAACTCACATCAAAAAATTGAAGAAGTTGGAACAATGAGTATTGCCTTTAGAATTGGTGATAAAATAGTTACACCAATGACAAGTGATACAATTTTAGATAGTGTTACTAGAAAAAGTGTTATTCAAGTGGCAAAAGATCTTGGAATTGCTGTTGAAGAAAGGGACATTTTTATTTCTGAGTTAATTTCTGAGTTTAAATCAGGAAATCTTAAAGAAATTTTTGGATGTGGAACAGCAGCTGTAATTGCTCCAATATCCTCCTTTGGCTACAAAAAAGAGAGATTTGAGTTAAATAAACTTGAAGAAAGTTATGCAGATCAGATTAAAAATTCTATTGTAAATATTCAACAAAATTTATCAAAAGACTTAAATAGTTGGAAATATAAAATAAAACAATAATTTATTTATCTAAAATATCTTTAATTTTGGGCTTAAAGTACCCAGGCCCCTTTAGTATTTTTCCATCTTCTCTTATAACAGGTTTACCATCCTGACTAAGCTTACTCATATTACTTCTCTGAATTTCATTAAATACATCTACGATTTTATCTTGCAAACCATGAGCTAAAATTGTACCACAGAGTATATATAACTTATCCCCTAAGGCATCTGCTATTTCAACTAAATCTTTATTTTTAGCAGCTTCAAGATACTCATCATTCTCCTCTTGCATTAACCTATACCTTAGTTCAACAATTGATTGATCAAGATTTCCATTTTGTGTCTCTGAGTATTTAATTTTAAAAGCTTTATTAAATTCCTTTACTGCGTCAATAGCATTAGTTATCATAATTATTAAATTTACATTAGAAAAGTTTAATAAAATTAATTAATGTTTACTAAAGGACAGCTTATTTTTGCTATAATATTTGTTATATTTTTTTCAGCTATTATTGGTTATTCTTATTTAAAAGATTCGAGAATTCATAAGGTTTATTACAAGAATTCTTATGTTATTTTAATAATTTTCATAGTTTTTATATCTATAATAGCTACATACAGTAATTTATTCAGATAAATGAAAGATTTTTTACTAGTATTTATAGGAGGTGGGGTTGGTTCAGCATTAAGACTTCTATTAAATAAAATAATTCCAAACGATACCTTTCCGTACTCAACACTTACTGTTAATTTAGTTGGTAGTTTTTTAATTGGTTTCATAATAAGTTACCTAATACATCATAATTTATTAAAATCAGATTATTATTATCTTCTTGTAGTGGGGATCTGTGGTGGTTTAACAACATTTTCTACTTTTTCTATCGACAATGTTAACTTATTGAAATCCAATGATTTAATATACTCCTTAGTATATATAATTATTAGTGTATCTTTCTGTATACTTTTGACATATATTGGATATACCTTAATGAATAAAATCTTAAATTAAAATGAAGAACCTTCAATATTTTTTTATAAATTTTTTATTTATACTTAGTCTTAGCTCTCAAGAAAATAAACTTTCAGATGGACCATTTAATCAATTAATAATAAGAGGAGCTACCCTTATAAATGGAAATGGAAGCCCTCCAATTGGACCAGTTGATATAGTTATTGAAAACAATATTATTAAATTAATTAGTAGTGTAGGTTATCCAGGTATAGCAATACTTGAAAATAGCAGGCCTAAACTAAAAGAAAATGGTAGAGAAATTAATGCTGAAGGAATGTATATTCTACCAGGTTTTATTGATATGCATGGTCACATAGGAGGAACATCTCAAGGGGCAGAACCTGATTATGTATTTAAGTTATGGTTGGCACATGGCATAACAACTGTAAGAGAGCCTAGTGGAAGAGGAATAGATTATAGTCTTGATTTAAAAAACAAAAGTTTAAAAAATGAAATTATCGCTCCAAGACTTATAATATATAGTGGTTTTGGATCTGATTTTAAAAAAGAAATTAGCACTCCTGAACTAGCAAGAGAATGGGTCAGGTTCAATGCAAAGAAAGGTGCAGATGGGATTAAATTCTTTGGATCAGAACCAGATATTATGATTGCCGCATTAGATGAAAATAATTTACTTGGTTTAGGATCAGCCATGCATCACGCGCAGCTTAGTGTTGCAAAATGGAATGTTTTAAATTCAGCAAGAGCAGGTTTAAAGTCCATGGAACATTGGTATGGTCTTCCTGAAGCACTTTTTGAAGATAAAACTGTGCAGAATTATCCATATGATTATAACTATTCCAATGAACAGCACAGGTTTGAGGAAGCTGGTAAATTATGGCAACAGGCTGCTAAGCCAAATTCTGATCATTGGAATAATGTAATGAATGAATTGATTAGCTTAGACTTTACACTAGATCCCACATTTAACATTTATGAAGCAAGTCGAGATTTGCAAAGAGCAAGAAGAGCTGAATGGCACGAAGAATATACACTTCCTAGCTTATGGGAGTTTTACCAGCCAAGTAGAATATCTCATGGCTCATATTGGCATTACTGGGGGACAGAGCAAGAAGTTGCTTGGAAGGAAAATTTTAATCTTTGGATGAATTTTGTCAATGAATATAAGAATAGAGGTGGTAGGGTAACGGCAGGTTCTGATTCTGGTTTTATTTTTCAACTATATGGGTTTGCATTCATTAGAGAATTAGAACTACTAAGAGAAGCTGGTTTTCACCCTATTGAAGTGATAATGGCAGCAACACTAAATGGTGCAGAAGCGTTAGGTATGGAAAATGAAATTGGTTCAATTGAGATTGGAAAAAAAGCTGACATGTTAATTGTTGAGGAAAATCCATTAGAAAACCTAAAGGTTCTATATGGTACAGGAGCAATAAAATTAAATACTAATAATGAAGTCGTGCGAGTAGGTGGGGTAAAATATACTATTAAAGATGGTATAGTTTATGACTCAAAGCTTTTATTAGAAGATGTTAAAAAAATGGTCCAAAAAAGCAAAGACGAGTTAAATTACGAGATTTATCAACCAGGAGAAAAAAAAGATTTGGTTAAAAAAGGTAATAAAAATATTGACTAACCTGACTGATCTATAAAATCTAACATCATTGAATTAAAAATTTCTGGTTTATCTATATTTACCACGTGGCCACAGCTAGGAATAACATATAACTTAGATTTCTTGTGAACTTTAACTAACTCCTTAACTGAGGGAAGAAACATATAGTCTTGATCACCCATTATGTAATATATTGGAATTTTTATCTCAATTTGTCTAAAAAATTTTAGTAGAGGGACTAGTTCGGTAGTTAATTGAAACCATTTTTTAAATTCCTTTTGATAAAGTTTTTTTGCTTCATTTACAAATAACAATCTTGATTCTTTATGGTTTTTATTTGGCATTATTATAAAGGCAAGCAAATTATATATCCACATGTATGGAAGAATTGATTTTGTAGAGTTACCTAAAAACATTAATATTTTTGACCTCAAATTTAATTTCATTATTGCTCCTCCCATAATTAGACTCTTAACTCTTTTTGGATTTTTTTCAGCAAAATTTCTAATTAAAATTGTTCCAAGGGAAATTCCCACAAAATGAGATTTTTGTATTTTTTCAGCATCAATTACCTCAAGTATATCGTTAGTTATTGAGTTAAATGTATATTTCTTTTTGAAAGGATTAATAGGGATTGATTTAGATTTACCATGACCTCTTAGATCAAGTAATAAAAGATTATAATTTTTTGAAAAGTATTTTATTTGTTTATACCATATTGAAGAACTTCCTCCTGCACCATGAACAAATGTTATCCAATCAGCGTTATTATTTTTTGAAAGAAATTTAGTGTAGTGTATCATCTATAATTTGTCAATATATATTTCCATTTCACATTGTATTTTTTTTGCTTCATTTCTAGCCATTGATGCAAAGTCATCATCTGAAGATGCATATATTATCGATCTTGATGAGTTGACTATAATTTTAAAATTTTTATCAAGACCATAGTTACAGATTTCTTTTAAATTTCCACCTTGAGCACCAACACCTGGAATCAAAAGGTAAGAATCTGGAACCAAACTTCTAATCTTCGCAATTTCTTGAGTGTTTTTAGCACCTACTACATACATTATCCTTTCATTATTTTTCCAATTTTTTGATTTACTAATTACTTTTTCGTAAAGTTTTTCTGAATTATCAGCTAGAATTAATTCCTGAAAGTCTTGAGATCCAATATTAGAAGTTAATGCTAATAAAAATACATATTTGTTATCAAAGCTCAGAAATGGTTCAACTGAATCAGAACCCATATATGGAGATACTGTAATTGAATCAAAGTCTAAATCTTTTAAAAAAGCATTTGCATACATTTTGGATGTATTACCTATATCTCCTCTCTTAGCATCTGCTATAGTAAAAATATCAGGATAATTAGTTTTTAAATATTTTGAAATTTTTTCAAGTGATTTATAACCTTTTGATCCATGGGCCTCAAAAAAAGCAATATTAGGTTTATATGCAATTGAATATTGATGAGTAGAATCTATAATTTGTTTTGAAAACTCGAAGATAGGATCTTCATAATTAAGCAATGATTTTGGAATTTTATTTATATCAACGTCAAGTCCTACGCACAGAAAAGACTTTTTTTTGATTATTTGATTATGAATTTTTTTATCTAGCATTATACCTCTCCAGCTTCTTTTAATCTTTCAGTATTTATAAAGAGTTGAATTTCATCAATTAATTTAGAAACATCTCCATCCAATATCTTTGGCAAATCATATAAAGTTAGTCCAATTCTATGGTCAGTTACTCTTCCTTGAGGATAATTATATGTCCTTATTTTAGCTGATCTATCACCCGATTTAACTAACTCATTCCTTTTCTGAGAATCTGATTCCATCCTTTTATTTAATTCAATTTCATAAAGTCTGGATCTCAAAACTCTCATAGCTTTTTCCTTGTTTTTATGTTGTGATTTTTGATCTTGACATTGAGCAACTACACCAGTAGGTTCATGGGTTAATCTTACTGCAGAATAAGTAGTATTAACAGACTGCCCACCAGGACCTGAAGAACAAAAATAGTCAACTCTAACCTCACTCATGTTTACTTCAACGTCAAACTCTTCAGCCTCAGGAAGAACCATAACTGTTGCAGCAGAAGTATGAACACGTCCTTGAGTTTCTGTCTGAGGAACTCTTTGAACCCTATGAACACCAGACTCATATTTAAGAACACCGTATACGTCATCTCCTATTATTTCAAATATAACTTCTTTAAAGCCTCCTGCTGTTCCTTCACTCGTATCAACGACAATTATTTTCCATTTTCTATCCTGTGCAAATTTTGTATACATTCTGTAGAGATCTCCTGCAAAAATGCTTGCCTCATCACCACCCGTTCCAGCTCTAATCTCAATAACAACATTTTTAGAGTCATCAGGATCCTTTGGTATTAACATTATTTTTATTTCTTCGCCCAATATATTGATAGAATCTTTTGATGCATCTAACTGTTCTTTGGCCATATCGATCATGTCCTGATCATCAGATGTATTCAGGTATTTTTCAGCCTCTTTTTTTTGTTCAATAGCATCTTTGTAAAGCTTACCTTTTTCAACAAGCTTACTTAGCTCTTTTAATTCTTTATTTAATTGAATATATTTTTTTTGATCAGCAATAATATCAGGATTACCAATAGTTTGATATATTTCATTATACCTTTTATCTATTATATCAATTTTTTCTAGAAGCATATTGACTAATTAATACTCAAAATTACCTATTTCTGATTGAATAGTTAACTTCTTTTTATCAGATTTAAAAACTTCACCGATAATCTTGGCTTTAATCCCTACGGATTCTGATATTTTTATTATTTCTGAGGCATTTTCAGCATTTGTAAAGATTTCCATTCTGTGCCCCATATTAAAAACTTTAAACATTTCCTTTGAATCTGTTTTTGATTCTTCCTGGATAAGTTTAAAAATTGGTGGAACCTCGAATAAATTATTTTTTAATATATGGAGATTATCAATAAAATGGAGAATCTTTGTCTGACCCCCACCAGTGCAGTGGATAATTCCATTAATTTTATCTCGTCCAACCTGATCAAAAATCTTTTTTAATAGAGGTGCATAAGATCTGGTAGGAGATAGTAAAAGCCTACCTACATCTAGTTTTAAGTTATCTAATTTATCAGTTAATTTTTTTGATCCACAATAAGTCAATTCATCTGGTAAATCATTATCATATGATTCTGGATAAAGAATTTTTAAATATTTAGACAAAACATCATGTCTAGCAGATGTAAGTCCGTTACTCCCAATACCTGAATTATAATCTTTGTTATAGGAAGATATTCCAGAAGAAGATAGACCTATTATAACATTTCCAGGTTTGATGTTTGAGTTATCAATAATTTGATCTTTTTTTATTCTAACTGTTATGCATGAATCAACAATTATAGTTTTAACTAGATCTCCAACATCCGCTGTTTCTCCTCCACCACTGTAAATATTAATTCCATGTTTTCGATAATAATTTAATATTTCATTTGTTCCTTT
>SGZF01000012.1 GCA_004213645.1 Flavobacteriales bacterium
TTATTTCATGGAATGAGTTATAAAAAATAGGTCTTATAAAATGATTAAATCCAGAATTTAGTTGAATAAAAACTTTATTAGGAGTTTTCTTAATATAATTAACTTTAGTCAAAAAATAACCACTTTCTCCAACAAGAAACTTACCGGGTTCAAATATAATTTTAACATTATTTTTCTCAACAAATGGATTGTCTTTTATTAAAGCTTGAACTGAATTTGATAAGTTTAAAATATTTGTTTTTGAATCTTTAGGAAAATAAGGGACTTTTAAACCTCCACCAAAATTTAAGATCTTTATATTTTTAAATTTCTTGGCAATTAAAAAAATTTTTTTAAATGCTTTTTCAAACTTATCTAGTTTCACAATGTCGCTTCCAGTATGAATATGAATTCCTTCGATGATTATTTTGTTTTTATTTTCCATTTCAATTATCTCATCTATATAATCTAAAGGAATACCAAACTTTGATTCATTATGACCTACACTAACATTTTTATTTCCTCCAGCTAAAATATTTGGATTAATTCTTATTGAAATTGGATACGAGTTGTATTTTTTTGAAAAATCTTTGATGCTCTCTAAGCTATCTAGATTAATTTTAACTTTTAAATTGTATGCTTCTTCTATTTCTTTAAAGCTTACGCCATTTGGTGTAAATGTTATATCATCTTCTTTAAAACCACAAGTAAGACCAATTCTTACTTCTTCTATTGAAACTGTATCAAGACCAGTCCCAAGTCTTTTCATAAATTTTAAAATTGAAATGTTAGATAGAGATTTAACGGCGTAGTTTATTTTAAAATTTGAAATTTTTCTAAATCCATTGTTAAGTTCTTTGAATTGATCCTCAATTACAGATAAATCATATACATACAACGGATTTCCAAATTTTATTTCAGCCTCTTTTAATTTTTCATTATTCATATTTCATTTTATATCAAAAATATAAATCAGATTTAAAAATTGATCAAGTTTCTTAAGTTTTGTGTCTATATTTGTCAACATGAATTTACATGAATATCAAGGTAAAAATTTACTAAACGACTTCAATGTTTCAATTCAAAGAGGTTATGTTGCTGATTCTCCAAAAGAAGCTGTTGAATGTGCAAAAAAACTTTCAGATGAAACGGGGACAAGTATCTTTGTGATAAAGGCGCAAATCCATGCAGGTGGAAGGGGAAAAGGAGGTGGAGTTAGAATTGCAAAAAGCTTAGATGAAGTTGAAAAAATTTCATCTGAAATTATTGGAATGAAACTTATTACTCCTCAAACATCCAAAGAAGGTAAATTAGTAAGAAAGGTTCTTATCGCTGAAGATGTTTATTACAATGGTAATTCTGATAGAAAGGAATTCTATATTTCAGTTTTACTAAATAGATCTTCATCAAAAAACATGATTGTCTATTCTACTGAGGGAGGGGTAGATATTGAAGCTGTTGCTGAAAATACACCAGATTTAATCTTTAATGAAGAAATTGATCCTGGAACTGGAATATTGCCATTTCAATCAAGAAAAATTGCTTTTAATCTCGGTTTAACAGGATTGGCATTTAAAAATATGATAATATTTATTACAAATCTTTATCAAGCTTATATAAGCTCTGATGCATCATTATTTGAGATAAACCCAGTACTTAAAGCCTCTGATGATAAAATAATAGCTGTGGATTCAAAGGTAACCATTGATGAAAATTCCCTTTTCCGTCATAAAGAGTATGATTCAATGAGAGATTTACATGAAGAAAATTCTACTGAGGTAGAAGCTAGAGAAAATGGTTTAAATTATGTTGATTTAGATGGCAATGTAGGTTGTATGGTGAATGGAGCAGGCTTAGCTATGGCAACAATGGATCTTATTAAATTAGCAGGTGCTGAGCCAGCTAACTTTCTTGATGTGGGTGGTACAGCTGATAAAGAAAGAGTTGAGAAAGCCTTTAGGTTAATTCTCAGAGATTCCAATGTCAAAGCTATTTTAGTAAATATATTTGGTGGGATTGTTAGATGTGACCGTGTAGCTGAGGGAATAGTTTCAGCATATAAAAATTTAGATGATATTAATGTTCCGATAATTGTTAGACTTCAGGGGACAAATGCAGATATGGCGAAGGAAATAATTGATAATTCCGGTCTCAATGTTGTTTCTGCTATTACTTTTGATGAGGTAGCAAACAAGGTGCAATCTGCCATTAGATGACATAAAGTCATTATTATTTCATTTTTTAAGACATTTTGTCATAAATAATTAAATGGTATTCTATTTGACTATTACTTACTGAATTTATAATTCAAAATGTTTAACTAAAAATAAAATTATGAGAATAGTAAAATATAATAATAAAAATGTTTTTCCATCGTTAATGAATGAATTTCTTAATGATGACTTTGGAATGAACCTATTTAATAGAAGTAATTCTTTACCATCAGTTAATTCAATAGAGAATAATGATTCTTTTGAAATTGATCTTGCAGTGCCAGGAATGAAAAAAGATGATTTTATAATTGAATTAAATGATAAAGTTTTAGTGATTTCTTCAGAAAAATCAAGTATTAATAATGAAAATATGAGATTAAATGAATTTGATTATTCATCATTTCAAAGATCATTTAGAGTTCCTGATTCAGTTGATTTAGACAAAATAAAGGCTACTTATAAAAATGGAATCTTAAAAATAAAATTGACTAAGAAAAAAGATAGTATTACTAAACCAAACAGATTAATTGATATTACATAAGAATCTGTTTAATAATCCTAAATTAGGTGCATCTATTGATGCACCTTTTTTATTTTAATTTTTTTTTCAAAAACTCAATCTTATCTCTTAAATCAGCAGCTTTAATAAAATCAAGTTTTTTTGCAACGCTCTCCATCTCTTTTCTAAGTTCCTTTATTTTATTTTCTATTTGATTTTTATTATGATAGCTTTTAATTTCTTCTTCAAAATCTTCATAATTTGTACTAACAATTTCAGGAATCTTTTCAAAAGTATTACTGAATGATTTTTCCATTTGTTTAGGAACTTGATTATTTTTTTTATTGTAATCTTCTTGCTTTTGTCTCCTATATTTAGTCTCTTCAATAGTTTTATCCATACTAGTAGTAATTACGTCAGCATACATTATGGATTTTCCGTTAATATTTCTAGCAGCTCTTCCAACAGTTTGAATTAAAGATCTGTGACTTCTTAGAAACCCTTCTTTATCAGCATCTAAAATTGCTACTAATGAGACTTCAGGTAAATCAAGCCCTTCTCTTAATAAATTAACGCCAACTAAAACATCAAATATTCCTTTTCTAAGGTTTTGCATTATTTCTACTCTTTCAAGAGTGTCAATATCACTATGAATATAATTTGCTCTTATTTTTGATTTATGAAGAAACTTTGTAAGTTCCTCAGCCATTCGTTTTGTCAAAGTAGTAACAAGAACTCTTTCATTTTTTTCAACTCTTTGTAGAATTTCCTCAATTAGATCATCAATTTGATTTTCTGATTTTCTAATTTCTATAATTGGATCTAGAACACCTGTTGGCCTTATTATTTGTTCAACAAAAAGTCCTTCAGATTTATTTAACTCATAATCTGCGGGAGTTGCACTAACATAAAGAACATTATTTTGAAGATCTTCAAATTCCTCAAATTTTAATGGTCTATTGTCGAGTGCAGCTGGGAGCCTAAAACCATATTCAACTAGATTTTCTTTTCTACTTCTATCTCCTCCATACATAGCATGAACTTGAGGAATTGTAACATGGCTTTCATCTATTACCATTAGATAATCCTCTGGAAAATAGTCTAGAAGACAAAATGGTCTAGTTCCAGGGTTTCTTCCATCCAAGTATCTTGAATAATTTTCAATACCCGAACAATATCCAAGTTCTTTAATCATTTCGAGATCAAATTCTGTTCTTTCTCGAATCCTTTTTGCTTCAATTTTTTTTTCAAAATTATCAAAATGATTAACCTGCTCTTCTAGATCAAATTCAATACTGTTTATCGCAGATTTTATACTTGTCTCAGATGTAACAAATATCATAGCAGGAAAAATTCTTAAATTTTCAAAATTTTCAATTTTATTGCCTGACAATGGATCAACTGATTCAATACTTTCTATTACATCACCAAAGAAGTTAATTCTGTAATAAATATCTGAATAACTGGGATAGATATCTATTACATCACCTCTCACTGAAAAACTTCCACGATTAAGTTCATTTATTGATCTAGAATATTGACTTTTGACGAATTGTGTAAGTAGTTTAGAAATTTTAACTTCATCATTTACAGATATCTTAATTACATGTTTTTTAAACTCTAAAGGATTTCCAATTCCATAAATACATGATACTGATGCAACAACAATAATATCATCTCTCCCAGATAACAGTGATGAGGTTGCGCTTAATCTATATTTCTCAATTTGTTCATTAATGGATAAATCCTTTTCTATGTATAGTCCAGATGAAGGAATATAAGCTTCAGGTTGATAATAATCATAGTAAGAAACAAAATACTCAACCGCATTATTAGGAAAAAAGCTTTGAAATTCAGAATAAAGTTGTGCAGCAAGAGTCTTATTATGAGCTAATACCAGAGTTGGTCTTTTTATTTCTTCAATAACATTTGCAACTGTAAATGTTTTTCCTGATCCAGTAACCCCTTGAAGAGTTACATGTCTCTGATTGTTATTGAAAGAATCAATAATACTTTTTATTGCATCTGGTTGATCACCAGTAGGCTTAAATTCTGATGTTAATTCAAAACTCATTAATCTGTATAATTATCATCAAATTCTATATCGTTTGAATCTTTAGTTGAATCAAAAATATTAGAGGGTGGTTTGTCGGGAACCTCCCCAATTGAATTTAAAATATTAAAATCTTTATCTATTTTTTTAATATCATCTAAATCATATAATTCTACAAAAAACGTCCAGTAATTTAAAAAATCATAGATGAAAATCAGTTTATCACCTTCTGAAATAAAAAAGTTGGAAATCGGTACATTATCCATAATTTCATCGTCATCATCAATTTTAAAGATTTTTATCTCATCCAGTTGCTCCCAATCTTGATTTGAATAATGAAATGTTGATATTTCAGAGGAATCAAATCCAAATGCATTCGAGATAACTCTGCTAAACTGAATAAGTTTAATGTTTGAGTCTATTATAATATCTCTTAATACATCTTCTTTTACATTTAATATTATTCTAAACTTTAATAGCATTTTTTTTTTGATTATATAGTATTAAGAAATAAAATTGAAGCCCAATAATAATTGTTGAAATTAATAAGTGCAGTGGTTGAGATGAGAATGGAAAATCAAAATAATACATAATTATTCCTGATAGTATTTGAAGAAAAATTAATATAAATATAGAATTAGCCACTTTTGAATTTATACCAAATTTTTTAATTCTATAAAAAATTATAGAATTAATTATAATTATTATCCATGAGAAACTTCTGTGAATACTAAAAGTAACTGGAATATTTTGAATCCATTTATTTTTATCAGTGTAGTTAAATAATTCCATTTGGATATCAATAAACTTTCTAACTTCAGTACCAATTAAAACTTGAATAAGCAATAGAATTATTGAAATAATTACAAATATAGAAGTACTCCTTGGAATATTAATTCTAGGTTTAGTTGGTTTAACTAAAGCTAGAATTGAGAATAATATAAATAATAGTATTATTGCCATTAACATATGTAATGTAATTGTATTTGCAGTTAAATTACTGTCAACTACAGTTTTACCTAACCATGCTTGAAATAATATTGCTAGTAATGAAATTAGTGATAAACCAAAAATCATTTTTCTTTTTTTTATAAATTTAAATGAGTTAAGTAATAGAATTAAAACTGATAATCCAGCAACTGCACCAATAAGTCTATTAATATATTCTATCCATGTATGATAAACATTGAATTTTGAATAATCATGTTTAGTGTATTTATTCCAATTAGACATATTGAATTTATCTGATGAAGTAAAATTTTGAAGTGCATAAAACAAATCATCTTCAATTATAATAATTTGATTTTTGTTATACCTATATTGTGATTTCCAATCTAGCTGTGATCTCTCAGTTGGTGGGACTAAATATCCAAAACATTTGGGCCAGTCAGGACAACCCATTCCGCTACCTGTCATTCTAACTATACCGCCAGCTAATATTACTAGGTAAACTATAATAATTGTAATGATAGTAATGTTGTGAAGTTTAATCATCTTTTAAACCCATTTCGTCACCGATCCGTAACATTAGTTTAAATGCCTGATCGTAGTCATTATTAATTTCTCCATCTAAAATTGCATTTTTAATTTTTTCTTTAATTAAACCAATCTCTTTACATGGTTTTATTTTATAATGATTCATTATTATTTCCCCTGATACAGGTGGTTGAAAGTTTCTTATATTATCTTTTTTCTCTACATCTAAAATTTTTTTTCTTACAACTTTAAAGTTATTTTGATATTTTTTAGATTTTTCTTCATTTTTAGTTGTAATATCAGCTTCACAAAGTGTTAATAAATCTTCAATAGAGTCACCTGCATCATAAATTAATCTTCTAACTGCAGAATCTGTAACTATATCGTCTGATATAATAATTGGCCTTGAACTCATCATAACTATTTTTTGAACATATTTTAATATATCATTTAAAGGGAGACTTAGTCTTTCAAATATTTTTCTTACCATTTTTGAGCCTATAAACTCATGACCATGAAAAGTCCATCCAATTTTTTTATGAAACTTTTTTGTAGGAGCTTTTCCAATATCATGAAGAAGTGCAGCCCAACGAAGCCAAAGATTATCAGTAGTAAACGAAATGTTATCAACAACTTCAAGCGTATGATAAAAATTGTCTTTATGTGTTTGCCCTTCAATCTCCTCAATGCCTTTTAAATCAATTAACTCTGGTATTATATATTTAAGTAAGTTTAATTTCTCAAGTTCAATAAAACCTACAGATGGATTATTTGACATGAGTATTTTGTTAACTTCATCTGCTATTCTCTCTGGAGAAAGTATTTCTAATCTTTGAGAATATTCTTTTATGGATTTTCTGGTATTATCATCAATATTGAATCCTAGTTGAGATGAAAACCTTACAGCTCTAAGCATTCTTAATGGATCGTCTGAAAATGTTTTATCAGGGTTTTTTGGAGTTACAATAACTTTTCTATCTATATCATTAATACCATTAAATGTATCAACTAGTTCTCCATAATTTTCCTTATTTAAACTTACTGCAAGTGTATTAATAGTAAAATCTCTTCTTAACATATCATCAATAAAACTACCATATTCTACATTTGGATTCCTACTGTCTTTTGAATATGATTCTCTTCTTGATCCTACAAACTCAATCTGATAATTTTCATAATTTATCATTGCTGTTCCATACCTCTTAAAAATATTTACTTTCATATTTGGATTAATTCTTTTTTGAACTTGAATTGCAAGGTCAATTCCTGATCCAACACACATAATATCAATATCCTTTTTAAGTTTTTTATTTAGTATTAAATCTCTTACGTATCCTCCAACGACATATGTTTCTAGCTTTAGTTTATCAGCTTCATTAGAGATAATCTCAAAAACATCAAGTTTGATTGATTCTAATATTTTTTTATTGTAAGATTTCATCTAATTTTATAAAAGCTGCCATCATCATTTAACCTTAAGATTCTAGATGACGAAAAAGAATTTTTATTTTTTTCATTTTTAACTATATAATCAACATTATCTTTAATATGAGAATCTATCTCAGAAAAATTTAAAGGCACTTTTTGTCCTGAAACGTTTGCTGATGTTGATACGATAGGTCTACCAAATAATTTTATTAAATCTATACAAAAACTATTATGAGGTACTCTAAATGCAACGGTGTCTTTATTTGCTGTAACATAATTTGAAATTTTCTTAGGATTATCAAAAATAAATGTTGTGGGAGTTTGTTTAGAGACTTCAATAAAATTATCGACTTCCTTTACTAAAGCATATTTTTTTATCATTTCAAAACTTGAAGCTAAACAAATAAGTGCTTTTGATTTGTCTCTTTTTTTAATTTTAAAAATCTTTTGAGCCGCAACATCAGATAAGGCATCACATCCAATTCCCCAAATTGTATCAGTTTGGTATAGAACAATTCCTCCTGATTTCAAGGCATTTAAAGCATTTTTAAGTTCGTTGTTCAATTTTTAATAATTTTACATGTAAAAGTATTGAATTTAATTCTAAAGACCTTTAATTAAAATATTCAAAAAGTTAGAATCTTGTTAAATAAACAACATACAAAATATCTTGGTATTGACTATGGAAAGAAGAGAATAGGTGTTTCTATTTCTGATAACAATAAAGTTATTGCTTTTCCATTAGAAACAATTGAAACAAATAAAATAATTAGTTTTTTGGAAGATTTAATAAAAAAAGAAAAAATAGAGAAAATAATTATTGGTAAACCATTAAACCTATACAATCAACTTCATGAATTAGAAATTGATATAATAGAATTTAGTAAATTAATTAAATCACTATTTCCACAAATTAAAATTGAGAGAATTGATGAAAGATATACTTCAAAGATGTCAAGCGTGATAATAAATCAATCTGGAGTTAATCAAAAAAAAAGAAGGAATAAATCAATTATAGATAAAATTAGTGCATCTTTGATTCTAGAATCTTATTTGATAAAGAAAAATACATGATACGCCCTATTATTGCATATGGTGATCCGATTCTAAAGAAAAAGGCAGCCATAATTAATATAAATGAATCAAATGACTTAACCTCATTGATAGATGATATGTGGGAAACAATGTATAACGCAAAAGGAGTAGGAATAGCCGCTCCTCAAATCGGAGTCTCTAAATCAATTTTTGTAGCAGATTTTTCTTTTTTTGAAGAAGAAGAAAACTTTAAATCAGAGGAGTTAATTAACATGCAACAAGTTTTTATTAATCCAGAGATTATAAGTGAAGCAGGTGAAGATTTTATTTATCCAGAAGGATGTCTTAGTATTCCAAATATTTCAGAAAATGTTGTAAGAAAAAGTATCATTAAAATTAAATTTATAGATCAATTTTTTGTTTCTCATGAAATGCATTGTTCAGGAATAATAGCGAGGGTTATTCAGCATGAGCATGATCATCTAAATGGACTTCTTTTCACTGATAAACTTTCATATAAAACAAGAAAATTAATTAAAAAGGAATTAAATCTTATTTCAAATGGTGATATTGATTTGAATTATGATATGAAATTTTGTAAGTAAGAAAATTAAACCTTTTGAATTGTTCTTAATTTAACTTTCCAGAATTCAATTTTATTTTTAATGGATTCCAATTTAATTGAAACGTTTTTAAATAAAGGATTTTCAGTACTTGAATTAGAGAAAAATTCTAAGTTATTTTGATATTGATTAGATTCATCTTCTAGATCAGATATCTTTCTTTTAATAAACATAATTTTTTTATTAATTTCTTCAGTATCATTTTTGGATAGCTCAATTTCTAGTTCAAAAATTAATTTATCTTTTTCATCTTTATCAAAATCTAATGAACTAATAATTGATGATATTTTCTTAATTATATTTTTATTTAAAACATTTGAAGTATTTAGATTAACTTCTCCTATATCAGTGAATTCTGTAATTATAGATCTAAAAGTCTTATTTAATTCATCTAAAGTAAATTTCTTTTTTGAAAATTTAATTTTATCAATAAACTTAGACTTTTTATCAAATATTTCTTGCTCTTCATCTGCGAGATTCATATCACCTGACTTAAGAATATTATAATATTTATTAACTAGTGGTTTGAACTCATTCCATAATGAATTAGAAATTTTTCTTGGAAGATATCCAATCTTTTTCCATTCTTCTTGAATTATCTTTAACCTTTTAGAGTTTTCTGAAATTTTGTTACTTTCAATTATATTTGAAACCTCTTCAATTAATTTCTTTTTGGAGTCTATACTTATTTTTAATTCCTTTTTTTGATTCTTGTAGAAGTTATTTTTAGCTAGATTAAATTCTTTTGTAGTAATTCTAAAATCATTCCATGTTTTTTTATTTTTATTTCTTTGAAGATTTTTTATACTTTGAAATTCAGTTTTTAATCTTTCAAAATCTCTTATTTTATTCTGCCACTCAGAATGTGTTATTGGAAGTTTAGATAATAAACCTCTCATATTAATTAAAACATTCTGTTTTTTTTCAAAATTTGTTTCTTGAATTGTGGATATTTCTTTTTGAAAATTTTGTCTTTTCTGATGAATTTTGTGAGATGCTGATTGAAACCTAGCCCATAAATCATCGCTATGTTCTCTAGAAACCGGACCTAGCTCGTTTTTCCATAATCTATGAAGATCATTTAGATCTCTTGATGCTTTCATAATATCATCAATCTCATCTAGCTTCTCAGCTCTCTCAATAATTTTTGACTTTTCTTCGAAGTTATGTTTAAAATCAAGTTCTCTTAGGTCTCTATTAAGATGAAGAAAGTCATAAAATTTGCTAACATGATGTCTATATGTTTCCCAGATATTGTTTCTATCTGAAATAGGAACTTGACCAGTGTTATGCCATTTCTCTTTTAAAACTTTAAATTTTGAATATAGGTTATTTGGATTTTCATCAACTGAAATTAAGCTTTTAATTTTTTCAATTAACTCTTGTCTTTTAAGAAGATTTTCTTTTTGATTAGAACTTAAATCATTGAAGTATTTTCTCTTTTTATTTGAAAAGTTCTTTAATGTCTGAAAAAAACTAGACTTTAGTTTTCTATTTTCAACAGAATCTGGATCAGATGTTTTTAATAATAAATTTATTTTCGATCTTAAATCTTCAATTTCTTTTCTTTTCTGAAACCAATCATTTAAATTGGTATAATCGATAAAAGAATCAATAAGATCAGACAGATTAATCTTCCCGCTTCTCTTTACTTTACTTATTGATTTCTTAGATTCTTTCTTCTCATTTAATGTTTGATCACCGTATTGCTTCATCCACTCCTTATATGCCTTAGTTCTCTTGTCTGAAGGCATTTCAGGGATATCATTTGATTCTGATTTTTGATCACCATATTTTAATAACCATTCTTTGTATGCCTTAGTTCTTTTGTCCTTAGGCATTTTAGGAATTATTTTTTTAACTGGATTTTCAGAATCCGATGAAGACTTAATCGATTTTTTATTCGAGTCTTTCATTAAGTTTATTTGATATTATTTATTCACTAAAATTAACAAAAAAAAATTGCAATCCTATTTAGTTGAATTTGTCCATAATTTCCAAGACATTTCAGCTTGAAATCTTAACATATCTAGACCATTTAATGTTTTGCATCCAATTTCATTCCCTTTTTTCATAAAAAGTGTTTCCGAAGGGTTATAGACTAAATCAAATAAAATATTTTCTTTATTGAGACATTCATAGGGTATTTTTGGACATTGATTAATATTTGGATATGTACCAACTGGTGAGCAATTAACTATTAATGAATTATTAGAAAAAGAATTACAGTTGATATCAGCATAAGACAAATAATTATGGGATTTTTGTCTTGAAACTATATTGAATGAAATTTTATTTTTCTTACAGAAAAATTTAATCATTTTTGCAGCGCCACCAGTTCCTAGAATCAATACATTATCTATATTATTAATATTATTTATTTTCAGTGATTCTGAAAATCCGAATAAATCAGTATTGTAGCCTATCTTTTTTCCATTCTCAAAACAAATAGTATTAACTGCTCCAATTTCTTTTGCTTCAATTGTTAAACCGTCTAAATACTTGATAATTTTTTCTTTATATGGTATCGTAACATTTAGTCCATCAAAGTTGTTCTTAAAAAGAGTTTTAATTTGATCTAAAGATTGAATATCATAGTTTTTATAATCATAACCTGAAAATTTATTACTGGAACTAAATTTATTTGAAAAGTATTTTCTTGAAAATGAATATTCAATATCCTTTCCGATTAATCCAAACTGTTTATTTTTTTTCAATGTTTATTTGCAAATCTTTCTAATAAAACTACAGCCAAAATACCAATAAAAATATAAAATACAGTGATCCAGGTTTCAGTTGAGGAAAAATCAGGTAAAAATAAAGAAACTTCACCATAAGTGTTTTCTTTTTTCCATGGCCAAAGACCAAAAAGAGATCCACCTATAAATCCAACTATAATTGAAATTGTAATTGTTTTAAAATTTTTGAGTAAGGAACTTAAAATATTTGATAAAAAGATTAAACCAGAAACAGATCCAATGGTAAATAGTATCAATACTTTTAAAAGATATAATCTCTCAGTATCATATATAAAACTAGAGTCAAAAGAAAATAATTCAATCAATGTAAAGTATAATGCGTTTACTGAATCAACCATTATTAATGTATAGTTACCCATCAAAAGAAGTAGATAAGATCCAGATAAACCTGGAAGAATCATCCCCGAAATAGCTATCATTCCCGAAAAGAAAATTATTAAGTTAGAATCTGCAACTTCAAAATTATCTGCAAAACTGATTATTAATCCAATAGTAATACCAATTGATATTCCTACAAAACTTTTTAGTGTTATCCTTTCTAGTTGATAGTATATTACGTAGAATGATCCCACTATCATACCAAAAAATAGCCCAAACACATAAATTTCATAGTTTTGAATTAACCTGTCTAAAACAAGTGATACACTGAAGAAACTTGTTATTACTCCAGCAAAAACTGTAGTTAAAAACTTACCATTAATTTCTTTATAAAATGCTTTAAAACCATGGGTAAATAAAAGTTTTAAAGATTTTAAATTAATCATTTTAATAGAATTTAGAAGATCCTCGTAAATTCCAGTAACAAAAGCAACTGTTCCCCCAGAAACTCCAGGTATTTTGTTAACAGCACCCATTGCTAAACCCTTAAGAAAAAGAAAAAGATTATTTTTTAACATATTATAACTAAAAAAATCAGACAAGTAATGTCTTATTTTGAGTAAATTCAGGAAAAGACTTGATAAGTTTATCAGGAACTTGAGAAATCTTTTTTCCACTTTGATAAAAATAAATTGCTTCATTTATTTTACCATTTTTCAATAAACATCCACTTATTGTAAAATCAAGTATTGCTTTATTTGGAAATTGTTTCTTTGCCCTTAAGGAAATTCTTAGAAGTTCTGACCATTCTTTACTATTCAATAAACACCCAATTAATCCTTTCCATATTTTCCATGATAAAGTCTGTTTAAAATCTACAATTTGATTGTAAAATTTAATTGCCTCCTTATAATTTCCAAGATCTCTATATATTTCAGCATTTAGTTTAAGTAATTTAATGCTGTTAATATTATTATTCAATGCTTTCGAAGCAAGATACTTTGCTTGTCTGTAATTATTTTTTTTTAAATAGTCTTTTATTAAAAAAACCCATGCTTTTTCATTACCTGGCTCTTCTCTAAGAGCTTTTTTTATATAGTTTAGGAAAAATTTCTTATTATCTAACTTTCTATAACATTTTGCAATTCTGTAGTATACAAACGAATTACCCTCACTTAATTCAATTGCGAGTCTATAATTCATAATTGCTTCACTTATTTTGTCAACTTTCTCTAAAATTTTAGCTTTTTCAATATATGCAGAAACAAACTGATCATCAGATATAATTGCAAAATCGAAAGCTGAAATACTTTCTTTATACTTTTGTTGTTTGTTATATATTTTACCTAGTTGGTGCCAGGCTATTTTTGAATATGGTCTTTTTTCTAAAACTGAACTTAATTCACTAATCGACTCATCAATCATATCAAGATTTTCATAGCAAAAAATAAGATTATACAAAGATTGATAGTCTTCGTTGTCGTAGTCGATACATTTTTTAAAAAAAGGAACTGCTGATTCATAGTTTTCATTTAATAAAAACTCCATACCAATCATATTCCATATTTCAAGTTTATCATCAATAAATAATAAAGCTTTTTTTAAAATTTCAATAGCCTCATCACTTAGATTATTTTTTGAATAAATAGTAGCTTTTTGAAGATAAACTTCTCTGTTTTCTGGATCTATTTCTTGAACAAAGTTTAATATTTCATAGGCAACCTGATAATTAGAATTAAAAATTAATAATTCTGATTTTAATAACATCAGATCAATATTCTTCGGATGTTGTTCCAACCCTAATTTAATTGATTTTTCAGCAAGTGAAAAGTTCGCTTTATCTATGTAGTGATGAGATATATTAATAAAGTCAGATGAATCAAAATAAAAGACAGAATTAGTCTTTAACATCTCCTCAAATTTTGATATTGAATTATTCAAACTGCTCAACCAATAATTTTAATCTAAGGTAGGAATCTAGTTTACCTATATTTAACCTCCTTTAAAATTATTTTCAACAAAATAATTAACATATTTTCTTAATCAATTTCAACAATTTCAAGCTTTTTGTCTGATTCACTAAATAAATCTCTGACATTATTGGGCTTCTCTTCTTCTCTCCAAATGAATCCAGGAAGTTTCATTTCGTTTGAAATAATATTATTTTGAGACAGTACTTCCCCGTCTGGAGTATTATAAAAGGAAACTTCAGAAATTTCATTATTAAAGAATTTAATCAAAATTGAACTTGCCAAAGTTTTGTTCATTCCAATAAATTCTCTTACATCTGAATACATATAATACAGAAGAATACTATTTTTAACAACATAAACGTTTTCTAGTTTCCCTTCATTAAAGTATCCATCAAGTTTCTCTCCTTTAATTTGATTGAATCTATCATCAATTAAGGAATCTTTTTGAATCATGAATACATTTCCTCTAATTATTAGTGAATCAAGTTGTTCAGTTGCCATGTTAGATTTTAAAAATATTTTGTCTCCTGTCATTTGATTTTTTCCAAACCAAATAATTGGGTTAAGTTTATTTTTTTGTTCATCACTTAGGCCCTTCAAGAATCTTGAATTTTTTGGTTTACTCAATAACTTTATTAATCCAGTTTGTTGATTAAAGTGAATAGAATCAGATATACCTCTAATATCTGATTTGAGTATTCTAACATCATAGTATCCCTTTAAAATTTTTTTTTCGTTTTGACCCGTAATTGTAATTGTATCAGAATGGATAAATAAAGAATCATTTTTAATAATATTAACAGCTAGGGCATTTTTTGTGACTATAGCTGAATCCCTATCTCTAAAAATTTCACCATAATGACCTGTAATAATTGATTTATTTATCGTATCATTAATTCTTACATTTCTAGAAGCTGAGGCATAAGATTTATCATTTTCAAAGAAAATACTATCACCATTTATTATCTTGCCATCATAATAGATAACGGCGTTTTCTTTAAAGAAACCTTTCTGTTTATTTGTGTCATAAAAACCATTATTACTTAAAATTGTGTAATCAATACCTGTAATTTTTGTTTTATCATTAAAATATGTATTGTTAGTTTCAGTAAAATATTCTAGCTCTTCGGAATTTACATTATATTCAGGATTATCGATAGTTACATTTGATTTAAAAATATATTTTTTTGAATTCATATAATAAGTGCCTGAGTTGCTGTTTAAAATATTATCATTATCAACAATTTTTCCTTTAGAATTATAAAAAGCAATATCCTTTATTCTATCTAGATACAGTGTGTCGGTTTCAAGTTCCATATCTGGTCTTTTAAGAATAACATTTCCATAAGCAAAGGCTTTTTTAGTAGTTCCATCGTATTCCAGAAAGTCAGATGTAAGAATTAATGAATCTCCTTGATTAAAATTTACTTTTCCATTTGCTTTAAACGAATTTTCACTCGCATAATAGTATGAAAGATCTGATTCAATTCTTGCTCCATCATGAAATAGAATAACCCTTAAATTATTATCTTTTTGCAGGATATTTGCACCAGGATATTCTAAAGAATTTCTTATTGATTTGCCAGCTTGAATAATATCAATAGTTCTTTGTTCTTGACTATTTACATAATTAATTATAAGTAAGTAAATCAATAAATACTTAAAGTTATTCATCTACTTTCTAATGATTGTCTGAGTTCGATCTGGCCCTACAGATATTAATTTAATGGGAACATTAACAAAAGACTCAATAAAATTTATATAATCAATTAATTCGTTAGGCAATGAATCTTCATTTTTTATTTCAGTTATATCAGTATTCCACCCCCTAAATTCTTGATACTTTGGAGTTATTTCTTTTGAATTTATATCATATGGAAAAAAGTTAATTTCCTCTCCATTGATTACATAAGATGTGCAAACTAGTATTTTGTCAAATATGCTTAAAACATCTGATTTCATTATATTCAATTCTGTAACACCATTGATCTGTATTGAATATTTGAGGGCAACTAGATCTAGCCAGCCACACCTTCTATCTCTTCCGGTGGTAGCGCCATATTCATTACCAATTTCTCTAATTTTTTTTCCAATTGAATCAAATAATTCTGTAGGAAACGGGCCAGATCCAACTCTTGTAGTGTAAGCTTTAAATATTCCTCTAATATTCTTTATTTTATTTGGAGGAACACCAAGACCAGAACATGCTCCAGCTGAAGTTGTATTAGAAGATGTTACAAAAGGATATGTTCCAAAATCAATATCTAAAAGTGATCCTTGAGCACCTTCAGCTAAAACTTTTTTTCCATCATCTATTGATTGATTTAAGAAGTTTTCACTTTCAATTAAGTCAAATGTTTTTAGACATTCAACTCCTTTAAAAAAGTCTGACTCTAATTCATTAATACTAATTTTAACTTTATCTTGAAAATTTGAAATAATATTAAGATGTTTTTTCTTTAGTTTAAAATATTTTTTTTCCCAATCATTATTTATAATATCTCCAACTCTAATTCCATTTCTTCCTGTTTTATCCATATAAGTTGGACCAATACCTTTTAGAGTTGATCCTATCTTTTTCTTACCTTTTGATGCTTCCGAAGTTGCATCAATAATTTTGTGAGTAGGAAGAATTAAATGTGCTCTTTTTGATATAAAAAGTTTTTTAGTTAAATCTATATTAAACTTTTTTAAACCATTTATTTCTTCAAGAAAAACTGCAGGGTCTATAACAACTCCATTACCAATTACATTTAATGAGTTTTCATTAAAAATTCCTGAGGGGATTGTATGTAATACATGTTTATGACCATCAAACTCAATAGTATGCCCAGCATTAGGACCTCCTTGAAATCTAGCTATAATATCATAGTTTGAAGTTATTGCATCAACAACCTTACCTTTACCTTCATCTCCCCATTGAAGGCCTAACAAAAGATCTAGAGACATAAATTATCTATTTTTTCTTATTACTTGTAGCGTATAAATATAGTGAATGATCATCAATTTTAATATCAAATACATTTTCAATGTCTTTTTTAATTAATTCAATCCTTGGATCACAAAATTCTTTTACTTCTCCTGTATCTTTAATTATTACGTGGTCATGTTGATTATTAAAGTAACTTTTTTCATATTGTGAAAAAGAATCTCCAAATTGATGTTTACGAACAAGACCTGATTCAAGAAGAAGCTCTATTGTATTATAGATTGTTGCTCTACTAACTCGATAATTTTTTTTATTCATTTTCTCATATAAAGAATCTACGTCGAAATGTTCTTCAAGTGAGTATATCTCGTTTAAAATACTAAATCTCTCAGGTGTTTTTCTATGATTTTTATGGGTAAGATAATTAGTAAAAACATCTTTTACTTGATCATTATTTTTATTTTTTGTCATAACTGATTATTTCCTGGAAACTTTTTCAATTCCATCAATTGAGCTGAGTTTTTTTAATAATTTATTTAAAATTACTTTATTTTTTACTTCTATACTTACAAATCCAGAGAATGTTCCATCATTTGTTTCAAATGAGATTTTATTCATATTAACATTCATGGAATTGGATATAAGAGATGTTATATTATTAATTAAACCAATATCGTCAATCCCACTTAGCTCTATTTTTGAATTAAAAGTATGATTTTGAGAATCAATCCAATTAGCAGAAATAATTCTGTAAGCGTAATTTGAAATCAGAGAAATAGAGTTTGGACAATCCTTTTTATGAACTTTAATTCCATCTTTAACCGATATGAATCCAAAAACTTTATCTCCAGGAATAGGACTGCAACAACTTGCAATTGAATATTTTAACATCTCTTTATCTTTTCCAAACACTAGTTTGTCAAAATTTATAAAATCTTCAGATTCTTTAACGTTAATATTTTTATTAGAATTGGTTCCAATTCTTCTCTTAAAGAAACTGAGATAACTATTATAGTCATTAGCAAAACTTTTAATTTGTTTATTATCAATTGATCCAATGCCAATATTATAAAATAAATCATTACTGGCATTAATTTTAAAAAATTTCATCATTTGACCAGAAACTTTATCATCAAGTTTTATTTTTAGTTGTCTTAATTTTCTTTCAAGTATTTCTTTACCATCTAATGAAATTCTTTTCTTTTCCTCATTTAGAGATGATTTTATTTTAGATTTTGCTTTTGATGTTTCTACAAAATTTAACCAGTTCACGTTAGGCTTAACATTTTCCGATGTAATAATTTCAACTTGATCTCCACTCTTTAGAGTATGACTTAATGGAACTAATTTACCATTAACCCTTGCACCTCTAGTTTTAATTCCTAAATGAGTATGAACATGAAAAGCAAAATCTAAGGCACTAGAACCACTTTTTAGAGATTTTAAATCTCCATTTGGAGTAAATACATATATTTCTTTCGAATAAAAGTTAAGTTTAAAGTCTTCAACAAAATCAACAGCATGTTCATTATCATGAGTCAAAACTTCTTGAAGTTTATTTAACCATACGTCAACTTCACTTCTCTTGGATTCTTTGTGTTTATATCCAAAATGAGCTGCATATCCTTTTTCAGCTATTTCATTCATTCTTTCAGATCTAATCTGTATTTCTACCCATTTATTTTTAGGTCCAACAACAGTTAGATGAAGGGCTTCATATCCATTTGTTTTAGGAAGTGTTATCCAATCTCTAAGTCTAGTTGGATTTGATGTAAAATGATCAGTTATTATAGAATATATTTTCCAAGCAATAAACTTTTCATTTTTAGGAGTTGATTTATAGATAATCCTTATTGCAAAACGATCATATATTTCATCAAATGAAACATTCTTTTTTTGAATCTTATTATGAATTGAATATATTGACTTACTTCTTCCTAATATTGAATATTTTATTTTTTGGTCTTCTAGGTTATTGCTTATCAAACTTTTAAAAGACTCAACATATTTCTCTTGATTAACAAGTTCTTTATCAATCTTATTTTTAATAAGATTATACTTTTGGGGTTCTAAGATTTTTAAACTTAAATCTTCAAGCTCATTTTTTATATTGTAAAGTCCTACTCTATGTGCTAAAGGGCCATATATATAGAGAGACTCTGATGCCATTTGATCTTGTTTAGCCTTTGAGAGAAAATCAATTGTTCGCATATTATGAAGTCTATCAGCTATTTTAATCAAAATAACTCTAATATCACTATGAAGAGTTAAAAGCATTTTTCTGTAGTTCTCAGCTTGAATTGAATAATCTTCATTTTTTTTTAATGTAGATATTTTTGTCAACCCATCTACTATTTTTGAAATTTCTAAACCTAGACTAATCTCTAAATCTTGTAATGTGATATCAGTATCTTCAACTGTATCATGAAGAATGGAAGCAGCTATAGAAACATAGTCTAAACCTATATCTTTCGCAACTATTTTTGCAACTTCAATTGGATGGAAAATATAAGGTTCTCCAGATTTTCGTAATTGACCATCATGACCATTGAATGCAATTACAAGAGATTTTAAAATAATTTTTTTTTCCTTTGAGGATACCTTTTGATAACTATTATCTAATAAATCTTTATATAGATTTAATATATTTTTGGGTAATATTTTATTTTCAACTATCACTTAGCAATTTTACTTAACTAAATTTACAAATAATAATTATAGTAATTTAATTGATTATTTTACCTAATTGATCTCTTTGAAAAAAGTCTATAATATATGTTGATACTTGGTTATAAGATAAAATTCCTGATTTCTGATTATTTGACTTTAAGTAAAAGTCGTAAATAAAATTGGTGATTTTATCAAAAATATTATCAGAGTATTTACTCCAAAAATTTTGTAAATAGTTTATATCATTTAATACTTTTTCATCGAGTTCTGAAGTATAAGTGTCTATCTCTTCAGGATGACTTTTAACAACATCGTTAAGTAGATTGATTAGTGCATTAAAATAACCAGAATATCTAATATTAGCGTAATTACTTTTAATAGCCTTAGTAAATGCAATAAAACTCGCTTCAGCTTCATCTGCATATCCCATTTGATGAGCCTGTTCATGAAAAATTACTACAGGAATATCAACTACAGGAATATCATCAATAAAAACTGCTTCAGATGTAAAGGGTATAAAATGACCAGAAACTCTTTGATAAAGAAAAATTTCAGGTATTATCGACTTTTTTATATTAGAATTTTCATCTTTAATAAATTTATCAATATTTATAGTTTGATTTTCATCATCAATTAATTTAATTTCCTTTTCAATTTCTATAATTATTTTTTTTATGGTAGAGTCTAATTCAATAAATTCATAATTGGATTCTATATTAAATTTTTCAGATAATGAAGTTCTAAAATAATTTAATCCCCAAAAGGAATAAAAGCAAAAGTATATTACAGATATAAATGCAAGTAAATTTATAAAGTCTTTGAATTTAAATGATAAGAGGCTATAAACCAAATAAATAAATAATAATATAATAATGATATACAAAATTTCTCCAATCGGAAAATTTATTTTTGAGAAAATAAAAGTATTTACATTAAAAACTGAATTATAGAAGAAGCCAACATAATATTTGTCAATTAATGACGGATTATCCTTTAAAAAATTAACTAGAATAACCTGAGGAATTAGAGCTAGTGCAATAATTATCCTGTATTTCATTTAAAAATTACTTAATATCAACTAATTCTACATCAAATATCAACATAGCATTAGGAGGTATTACTCCATTTCCAGCTCCTGTAGAACCATAACCTAGTTCACTTGGAATAACTAATGTTGCTTTAGATCCTTTATTTAATAGTTGCATTGCCTCATCCCATCCCTTTATTACTTGACCAACACCGCAGGTAAACTCAATAGGTTCACCTCTATTAAAAGAAGAGTCGATCTCGGATCCATCTGTCAATTTTAATGAGTAGTGAACTGATAATAAATTATTTGGCTTAGCATTTGGTCCAGTTCCTTTTTTTGATATTTTATATTTGATTCCACTTTCAGTCGAGGTCATCCCTTCTGTTAATTCTTTAATGTAATCTTCTTTGGCTTTTAATTTTTTAATATCGTCTTCACTTTTCTGTGTAATGTAGCTCTCAAATACCTTTGGTGCATCAAAATTATTTGCATTTTGACCAATTCTTACAATTTTAACTTTTTTGATTATATCATCTTGTTCAACATTATCAACAACATCTTGTCCTGAGCTGACCTTACCAAAAATTGAATGCTTACCATCTAACCAAGGTGTTTCAACATGAGTGATAAAGAATTGACTTCCATTAGTTCCTGGACCTGCATTAGCCATTGACAATAATCCTGGACCATCATGTGTAAACTGATCACTAAATTCATCATCAAATTGATAGCCTGGTCCACCAGAACCAGTTCCAGTTGGGTCTCCACCTTGAATCATAAAGTTTTCAATCACTCTGTGAAACTTTAATCCGTTGTAATATGGTTTTCCAGAATATTCTTCATCAACTACTGGATGATTACCCTCAGCCAAAGCTACAAAGTTTGATACAGTAGTTGGTACTTGTTCATAATATAATTGAAGTATTATATTTCCTTTAGATGTTTCAATATCGGCATATAATCCATCATTTAGATCAGAGTAATTATTCATATTGCATGAGTTTAAAGTTAGTATTGTAATTAGTAGTATTAGATACTTATTCATAATTTTCTTTTATATATTGTCTAATATCAGTGATAAATTTTTTCTCAGTTTCTATAAGACTTAATTTAGATATTCCTCCAGAAGCATGCTCATGACCTCCTCCATTAAAATATTTTGATGCAAATATATTAACTTTAAAATCACCTTTAGATCTAAATGAAATTTTAATTACTCCTTCATCTTTTTTCTCTATAAAAAGAACTGAGCAAAGAATTCCGATTACAGTTAGTCCAAAATTGACAAAACCTTCACTATCACCTTTTTTAAAATTATTTAATCTTTGATCTTCATCACTTATAGAGGTATATAAGATGGGTAATCGATCTATTTTTTTAAAATTGTTTATGGTTGATCCAAGAAGTTTTAATCTTTTAAACTGAAAATTATTGTGAAGTTTTTCAAATATCTCTGTAACGTTAACTCCATAATTAATTAGTTCTGATCCAACTTTTAGTGTTTTAGATGTTGTTGACGGGAATCGAAATGAACCTGTATCTGCAACAATTCCTGTATAAATACATGTTGCTATTTCGTAGTTCATTTTACTTTTATCTAATGTAATTATAAAATTATATACCATTTCACATGTTGAACTCATCTTTGGGTTTGAAATTGTAATATTTGCATATTTGTCAGGGTTTTCATGATGATCAATCATTATTATTGAGGCAGATGAATTTGTTATGAAACTTGATAAATTTCTTGCTCTGCTAAGACTATTAAAATCTAGTGTAAAAATAATATCAGCATTTTTAAAAAGTTCTTCAGATAATTTACTTTCATGAATAATTATATTTTCTGATCCTGGTAAAAAATTTAATATTTCTGTATAATCGTTAGGAGAAATAATACTTACATCATTTTGATCTTTAAAAAAATGGTAAAGTGCTAAACAACTTCCAAGTGCATCTGCATCAGGACTGCTATGAGGGATCAAAATAATTTTCCTTCTAATTGAAAATAATTTATTAATGTTATCAAGTAATTTTTTATCCATGCGTGGGCTAATATAATATTATATTGAAAATTAAAATAAAGTAATTCTTAAAACTTTGTTTAATGATAGATATTGTTAAATTTGCCGCATGAATACAAATAGAACTTTTACAATGTTAAAACCTGATTCAATTGAACAAGGTAATATGTTGCCAATTCTTAACATGATTGAAAATTCAGGGTTTAAAATTATTGCGTTAAAGTATAAAAGGATGAATAGGGATGAGGCTAAAAAATTCTACTCAATACATTCTGATAAACCTTTTTATAATGATTTGGTTAGTTTTATGACTCGAGGACCAATAATAGCTGCAGCTTTAGAAAAAGAAAACGCAGTTGATGATTTTAGAAGTCTTATCGGTTCTACTGATCCTCTTGATGCTAAAGAGGGGACAATTAGAAAAAAATTTGCAAAATCTAAAGGTGAAAATGCTGTTCATGGATCAGATAGTGATGAAAATGCTTATGTAGAAATAAATTTTCATTTTGATAAAAATGAAATTTTTAGCTAATTACAAGGTCTTTTAGATACTCCTTGCCAAGTTCTTCGTTAATTAGTTTAATAACTTTTGTTTTTTCAAAAGTCAACTCTTCCTTCAAAACCGAAGATTTTAGTTTTACATATAGTATGCCCTTTTTATATATTACTTTATATGTATATTTCTGAATATTTTCTCCCATAGTTTTAATCCATGCTTCTTGAACTTTTAGATTATCTATACCAATTCTAAAATGTTTTTGAGAGAAAACATCATCAATTATTGTTGAAATCTTCTTTAACTCTCCTCTTTTATTCATCTTTATTTAATTTTTCAAGATCAAAAATTTCTTCTTTATTTTTTGACATTGATAAGGCATCCTTAACTCTATCAATATGTGTATCTGTAATAAAAATTTGACTAAATTCTTTTTTTTCTAAAATTTGAACAATCATTCTTACTCTTTCCTGATCTAATTTATCAAAAATATCATCAAGAAGAACAATAGGAGAATGTCCAAATTTAGTTTTATAATAATCAAATTGAGCAAGTTTTAAAGCTATAAGAAAAGATTTTTGCTGACCTTGACTTCCAAAATTTTTAATTTTATTGTTATCTATTGTAAAAATAAGATCATCTCTATGTACACCTTTTGAAGTGTATTGTAAGAATTTGTCTTTAGATAAACTTTCATTTAGAATCTCTGAGAAGCTCCCTGAATTTAAATCGCTTTTATAGTTTATGTTTACTAATTCATTTCCTGAACTTATATCAGAATAATATTTCTTAAATATCGGAATAAAAGAGTTCATAAATCTAAACCTTTCTTTGTAAATCGGTGTACCAATTGAGATTAACTGCTGATTGTATGACTCAATTGTGTCTGAATCAAATTTTCTATTTATAAAAAAGTATTTTAAAAGAGAATTTCTCTGATTTATTACTTTATTGTAATCAATAACTCTTTGAAGATATAATTTATCAACTTGACCAATTACAGAGTCAATAAACTTTCTTCTCATATCACTGCCTTCTACTATTAGATTTCTATCATGTGGAGAAATAATTATTAGATTAATTAATCCAATATGATCTGATATACGCTTATATATTTTACTATTTTTTTTAATAATTTTTTTTTCACCAACTTTATAATAACAGTGAACATTTTCATTTCTTTTTTCAATCTCAAATTCTCCAATTATTGAAAAAAAGTCTGATCCAGTCTTTACATTTTGAGAAGTTGAAGGATTAAAGTAGCTTTTAGTGAAGGCTAAATGATATATAGAATCAATAATATTTGTCTTTCCAATTCCATTTTTTCCAATAAAACAATTGATCTTTTTATTAAAATTTAACTTGAATTTCTCAAGGTTTTTATAATTATCAATTTTTAGTGAATGTAAAAACATAATAAGTATTCAAAATAAAACATTAATTTTGGGATTCAAAAAATTATTATGGCAACATTTAATAGAAGAGGTTATAAAAAAGATAAAAACAACTCTACTCAAACAGTAAATAAAAGTCAGACAGCTGAGGTATTTGACACACTAGACTCAACCGCAAATAAATCAGAACAGTGGATTTTAAAAAATCAAAATGTAATTTTTATAATTATTGCTGTAATATCTATTTCCGTAGTTTCCTACCTTGGTTATGAGAGGTTTGTATCTGAACCAAATGAGAAAGAGGCAATAAGTGAACTTAATAAAGCTCAATATTTCTTTGAGCTAGCATTATTATCAAATCAATCTGATTCATTATTTAATCTTGCTTTGAATGGTGGAGAAGGGAAATTTGGATTTTTAGATATAGTTGATGAATACTCTGGTACAAGAGCTTCAAATCTTGCCAATTATTCAATAGGAATGTCTTATTTAAATTTAAAAGAATATAGAAATGCTATAATTTATTTAGAAAAATTTAAGTCAAATGATATTCTTCTTAAATCAATTTCATTAGGTACTATTGGTGATTGTTTTTCTGAATTGAATCAGCCAAATGAAGCCTTTGAATATTATCAAAAAGCTTTTAAGCATAATGACAATATATACACTACTCCCAAGTATTTATTTAAAGCTGCTTTAATCGGATCTGAAATTGGTAAATATAAATTAGCAATTGATTTTTTAAATAGAATTAAGAATGACTTTCCTAACTCATATGAATCAACTCTTGTTGAAGTCCAACTTGGAAGAATAGAAAATTTAAATAATTAATATGTCTGCAAAACGGACAGGTAAAACTAAGACAAAATCGATTAATATTAATAACTCAAAAGAGTTGAAAATTGCTTGTGTGATTTCAGAATGGCATAATGAAATCACAGAATCTTTTTTTGAAGGTGCTTTATCTAAATTTACTAACTATGGTGTTTTAGAGAAAAATATAGATAAGATATATGTTCCTGGTAGTTTTGAATTAATTTTTGCGACAAAAAATTTAATTAAAAAGAATTATGATGCAATAATTACTATGGGATGCATAATTAAAGGTGAGACGAAGCATTTTGATTTTATTTCAGCTGCTGTTATAAATGGAATTAAAGACTTAAATATAATATCTGAAGTACCGATAATTTTATGTATCTCAACTGATAATAACATTGAACAATCAATAGATAGGAGTGGAGGTAAAGTTGGAAATAAAGGAGCAGATTCTGCTGAAGCTGCTTTAAAAATGATTTTAATTAATTCTAAGTAAACCAGTTGTTAAAATTAAATAAAAATAGAAGATTTAATTATACTCCACGATTTTATAAAGGAAAAGAGGATATATCAATGAATTTTGAATCAAGGATCTCAAAATATAGAGATCAATATAATTCAATTGATATGGGTATGAATTGGAGTGATCAGAGAGATAGAATGCGAAATAGAAGAAATAGGGGTGTTAATCTTACACTTATACTAGTTATTGTTTTTTTAATTTTGGTATTTTTATATATCATAGATTTTGATTTAACAATTTTCTACACCAATTAATGCCTGATATAATTAAAATTTTACCAATTGAGGTTTCCAATAAAATTGCTGCTGGAGAAGTTGTTCAAAGGCCTTCCTCTGTTCTTAAAGAGTTATTAGAAAACTCAATAGATGCAAATTCTACCAGAATCAAAGTTATAGTAAAAAATGCAGGTAAAAATTTAATTCAAGTTATTGATAATGGAGATGGTATGTCTAAAAAAGATATGCATTTATCTTTTTTAAAGCATGCAACTTCGAAAATTAATAAGATTGATGATATTTTTTCCGTTAGATCCATGGGTTTTAGAGGTGAAGCTCTGGCTGCTATTTCTTCGATATCAATGATTGAAATGAAATCATCAAAAGTAATCGAAGACAATGGTTATGCAATTAAAATTGATGGTGGAAAAATTATTAGTGAAAATGAATCAAACTTTGACAAAGGAACCTCAATTAAAGTTAAAAATATTTTTTTCAATGTTCCTGCTAGAAGAAATTTCTTAAAATCAGATTTTGTTGAATTAAGACATATTATGAGTGTATTTAATAATATTGCTATTTCTCATAATGAAATTGAGTTTTCTTTCATAAACAATACTGAAGAAATTTTATATTTAAAAAAAGAATCCCTAAAAAAAAGAATAATTTCAATCTTTGGAGAAAAAATTCGAGAACATTTAATACCTTTAAATGAATCCACTCAAATAGCTGATTTATATGGTTTTATTCTTAAACCTGAATATGCAAAAAAGTCTAGATCAAATCAATATATTTTTGTTAATAATAGATCAATTAAAAGTCAATTTATAAACCATTCTATATCTTCCTCTTTTGATGGGATTTTAAAAGACGGATTTTATCCTGGTTATTTTTTGTTTGTTAATATTGATCCAGGTATGATTGATGTAAATGTTCATCCAAATAAAACAGAAATTAAATTTGAAGATGATCAAAATCTTTATTCAATCATTAATTCAGCTGTTAAACATTGTCTTGGAATATATCAGGTTACTCCAGTTCTTGATTTTGAAAAAGATTCATCAATGGATATATCTTATACTCAAACAAAATCTGATCCAAATATACCAAACATTGAGGTAGATTCAGAATTTAATCCTTTTAAATTCTTTAATGATGAAATATTTGAGAAACATACATCACAGTTACCAATAAATAATATTGATTCTACTTTTGTAGACGAAAACAAGAAATTTACTAAAACCTTTCAAATATTTAATAAATATATTGTAACCAAAAGTACTTCATCATTAATTATAATTAATCAAAGTCTTGCTCATCAGAGAATTCTTTATGAAAGTTTTTTAAAATCAATTTTTGATAGTTCATCTGAATCTCAAAAATTAGTTTTTCCAATAGAAATAAAACTAACAAAGAATCAACTTAACTTATTTAAAAAAATTGAATCTGAATTTAGTTCTTTAGGATTTAATTATAAAATGTCAGATTCTGGTCTGAATATTACGTCTGTTCCAATTGAATTAGAAAATAATTCTATAGAACAAATAATTGATGATATCCTTGATCACGAAAACGATTTTGATAAAACTAAAAATTTTAGTTATTCAGATTTCTTTGCAAAAAATCTTTCAAAAAGTTCTTCTATTAAAACTGGAAAAAAGTTAGATTTAAATGAGCAAGAATTTCTTGTAAATCAACTTTTTTCTTGTAAAGAACCTCTTTTATCACCAGACAATCAACAAATATTTATTACTTTAAATAAAAACGATATTGAAAATAAATTTTAATGGGTAGAGTTAGCGAAATAGTAAAACATCTTATTATAATTAATATTATTTTTTTTGTAGCATCAATTGTTTTTGGTGAATTAATGTATGACTTGTTTGCAATGCATTATCCTAAAAATTCAGATTTTATAATTTGGCAACCTATTACACACATGTTTATGCACGGTGATATTTCACACATTCTATTTAATATGTTCGGACTTTGGATGTTTGGAACTCCGCTAGAACAAATGTGGGGTAAGAAAAAATTTATATTCTATTATTTATCAGCTGGTTTTGGTGCAGTATTGATACAAACTATTGTTTATCATTATGATGTTAATTTAGTTACAAAATTACTAAGTGAAAATGGTTTGAGTAATGCAGATATAAATAGTTTTTTTGATACAGGTAGATTAAATACATCAATAATTCAATTAGTTGGTGAAGAAAGATTATACTCAGGTTTCCAATCATATAAGGCAGTTATGGTGGGTGCATCTGGAGCTTTATATGGAATATTAGTTGGTTTTGCAATGCTATTTCCAAATGTTCAGTTAATGTTACTATTTCCTCCAATTCCAATTAAAGCTAAAGTACTTGTTCCCCTTCTAATTTTATTTGATTTATTCTTTGGGTTTACCTCATATTCTGTTGGTCCAATAGCTCATTTTGCTCATATTGGTGGTGCTGTTACTGGTTTTATTATGATGTGGTATTGGAAAAAAAATCAATTTAATGACAGAAGATGGAATTAGGTTATAGTTATTTTAGAAATCAACCTATTTTTAAAAAAATTATAATAATTAATATTATTGTTTTTTTACTTCCACTAGTTTCTAACACATTTCTTTTTTTATTCAATTTAGATCAAATAAATCTCATAAAGTATTTTGATTTACATCCTAATATTAGTCAGATTATTCAGAGTCCGTGGACTATAATTACATATTCTTTTTTTCATGTTGATTTCTTTCATATTTTTTGGAATATGTTGATTTTATATATTATATCTGATTATTTTTTATCTTTCATTAATACTGCTAAGTTCATTGAAATTTATTTTTATGGAGCGATTTTTGGTGGATTATTATTCATATTTTCATATAATATATTTCCTGTTTTTAATAATTCTTTTTCACCATTAATTGGATCATCTGCTGCAGTATACTCTCTTCTTATATTTGTTTGTACATATTTTCCTAATACTAGTATTAATCTTTTCTTTTTTAACGTAAAACTCAAAAATTTGGGATTGTTTTATGTTATTCTAAGTCTAGTTCAAATTCCTTTTAATAATGCTGGTGGAAATATTGCTCATATTGGTGGAGCTTTATTTGGCTTTTATTATGCTAAAAATTTTAATTTATCAAATTCACCATTTGACTTTATAATTAATTTATATAAGAACTTAAAAATAAAATCTAAGCAAAAGAACTATGATCAAACAGATATTGATCGTATACTAGATAAAATAAGTAAATCTGGGTATGAAAGTTTAACTAAAAACGAAAAGGAACTTCTTTTTAAAAATTCAAATAAGGATTAATTTTTTTTTCTTCTTCTAATGTAATTTAATATTTGCCAAATAATAATAAATAT
>SGZF01000013.1 GCA_004213645.1 Flavobacteriales bacterium
AATCCTAGAGTTATTCCAATAATATTTACAATTAAAGCATCTTGACCAGGATATATATACAACGAGAGAACAAAAATTAGTAGAAATATACCTCCTAATAATATGGGTTTAAATTTAATAATCGCTCCAGTCAAAACTGTTACAAGACCCAAGAGAAAGAGAATATCAGGAACTGGATTAAGACCCTGATAAAAGGCTAACCCTGATATCATTAACCATCCAAGACCAAAAACTGCCCATACAATCTTGATAGCTCTACCTAATATTGTTGAATATCCTATCTCTTTATATTTTTTTATGTTCCATCGTGTCATATAAATCATACCTAAAATGGGTAAAAATATCCAGTATATTCCTGCAGAATAATATGTTTGTTGAATAAAGGATGGGAAAACATAATGAATTAAACTCATCATATTTATAAATATTCCCCAGAAAATTAAGTTAAAACTTAAAGGCTTTAGTTTAGTCCTAGTTTCATTAATCATGTCATTAATAACTTTGATTTGATCTAATTTATTCATCTTTTTTCTACAAATATAAACTAGTTTATAATGTAAACCAAATTAGTAAAAAAATTATTGAGCTTTATTAGTTCTATAAATTTTCCAAATTATTAACCCGACTAATATATATGGAATAGACATTAAATAAACTATACCTCTATTTAAACCCTTAGCAGCTTCGTATTCTTGATCACTCTCCATTATAGCACTAAGCATAGAACATTGAGAATACATATCGGATGTAGACAAGATTAAAACTATAAGTACAAACAAAAGCTTTTTCATTAGTAAGTATAATAAGGTGAGATCATTAGATAAACTATTACTCCGGTAACAGCTATATAAAGCCATATTGGGAATGTAATTCTTGCAATTTTTTTATGCTTATCAAACATTTTTGAAATAGCCCTCACATATGTTACAAGAACCATTGGTACTATAAAAACAGATAAAGTGATATGAGTAATAAGTATAAAAAAGTATAAGTATCTTATAAAGCCTTCACCTCCATAAGGAGTTGGATCAGTAGTCATATGATAAAGTATATACATAACAAGAAAGACAAGAGAGAGGAAGATTGAAGTCTTCATTAATAGCTCATGCTGTTTAATCTTTTTATTTTTTATACTATATAAAGCTGCAATTAAAAGAAAAGCTGTAATACCATTTATTGAAGCATAAATTGGCGGTAAAAATGTAAGTGAAGGTAGAGATGTTATTCTTATGTTAAATAAAATTAAAACAACAACTGGAATAACTATTGAGACAATAATTATCAATGTTTTGTACCTAATCCCTTGACTTGAATTTTCAATTTTACTCATTGATTAATTTTTTTATATCATAGCTCAACATCTCTACTCCCTGAAGGTTTGCGTTTACATCATTAATACCTAGATAGTACATAATTGGGTTTCCGTAGTTATCTTTTCTAGACCGAATATACCCATCTTTATCAATAAGTGCAAAATATCCTTGATGCTCAAATCCACCTGCAAAATTTACATTTTGATTTGCATAAATGTTAAAGCCATTATTCGCTAGATTATATATGTAATCTTTTTCTCCAGTTAAAAAATGCCAGTTTTGAGACTGAATATCTAGTACCTCAGAATATTTTTTTAAAGTTGATGGATTATCATTTTGTGGATCAATAGTTATTGAAACAATTCCAAATTCATTTGATTCTCCAAATTTTTCATCTAATAACTTCATGTTCCTATTCATCTCAATGCAAATATCTGGACATCTTGTAAAGAAAAACTCTAATACATATACTTTACCAATTAAATCTTCGTTTGATATTAAAATAGAGTCCTGATTTGTTAAAATAAAATCTGGCGCTTTTCGTTTTTCATCAGATATTGTTAGATATGATAATCTCTCATTATTATTAAGCCTATTTGAATCTCTAATATCTGAGTTTACAACTCTCTCATATATTTTAGGAATTGAAAAAATCCCAAAGAGTATAATAATAAATAAAAGTCCAATATATTTTAAATTTCTATTCATTGAAAAGTGAATCGTTTTTCTTTAAAGCTAATCTATATTCAGCAAGAATTATCTTGACATCATCTACCATCTTCTTATTTATTTCTGCAACTGATTGAGAATCGAAGCCATATAACATTCCAATGTCTTCATCGTCATCTCTTCCTCTTAAGCTCAGGTCTCTGTCAACAATAAAAACATATGGGGTACTAAAACTTTGGTCCAGTTCAATATTGGTTTTGAAACTATCAAAAATCATTTTTATATTTGACTGCGTTGTTGGAATAAAATTCCAGTTCCTCAAATCAGTTCCTACCCCACTAACTAAATCACTTTTTAAATTCTCTATTGCTTCATTATCATTTTTATTGTGGAGTAAAACAAATTGGAAATCTTGAAACTCGTTAAATCTTTTATAGATTTTTTGATTTAAGTTGAGTGCTTCAGATTTTTTATTATTTACATCTCCTCCCCAGAAAGCCACAATAGAAATTTTATTTTTAAAAGAAACATTAGCACTATTACCTTCAATATTTTCAATATCCATTACGTTTTCTGTTAGGACTGGAAGCTTTGCAAAATTATTTATACCAGTAGATAGAAAAACATACACAAAAATTGGAAAGAAAAACAGAAATCCAAGTATCAGATACTTTTTTAAATTCTTACTCATTAATATATATCAAAGTTCCATGCTTTTAAACCATCAAACATAACCTCAAATATGTATGATCCTTCCCACAGAAGTATAAATAATAAAAAAGGGATTAAAATAAGCAATGGGACAACTATAGTGTTTTTTAAAAAAGGTTTTTCATCTCTAACATGCATAAAATCCCATGTTATATAATAAGCCTTAATTATAGTCATTATAATAAATATCCAATTTAGGATCTTAATACCTAAAAAGTAATTTAATAAAATTGGAGGTTTAATTATACCTAAAGCAACTTCAATTGCAGTAACTATTGATAAAAATACTAAAACACCCCAGATCTTTTGAACGTTTGATTTAAACTTTAAACGTCCTCTAAATATTGCAAGTTTATGTTTATGTTCTGCCATAACCTATACTAAATAAAAAAATGTAAATACAAAAACCCAAACAAGATCAACAAAATGCCAATAAAGTCCAACCTTTTCGACCATATCATATTGACCTCTTTTCTCATATGTTCCTAGAAGTACATTTATAAAAATTATTATATTAAGTATTACTCCAGAAAATACATGAAATCCATGGAACCCTGTAATAAAGAAAAAGAAATCAGCAAATAACGGATTCCCATATTCATTTCGTATTAGATTAGCTCCTTTGACTACTCTGGTTGCAGAAGCAAGTTTTATTTCTGCTTCATCTCTACTTAATATTATTTTATGACCTGTATCATCCAATTTTTCTAATCTAACAGTAAGATTTTGATCATTGTTAAACCCTGCCATAACTTCCTGAAGAGTTATTTCAGGCAACTTTGCCTCACTCAGATACCAAATTCCAACATTATCATCATGAGTAATTCTTTCTTGTGTTGAAGATATATAAAACTCATCTATTGGTATTCTTTTTTCCTCTTCTAAATTATAAAATTGCAGAATATCACCATTTTGAATTTCGACAGCACCATATTCTCCTTTAATAAAATTTTTCCATTCCCAAGCTTGAGAGCCTACAAAAACTGCTCCACCAATTATAGTTAATAACATGTAAAATGCAACTCGATTCTTATTATTATTATGACCTGCATCAACGGCTAAAACCATTGTTACCGAAGAAAAAATCAAAATAAATGTCATCAATGCAACATAATACATGGGAGCGTCGATTCCATGTAAAAAGGGAAAGTGAGTAAATACTTCATCTGCTATTGGCCAAGAGTCTATATTTTTAAATCTTGAAAATCCGTAAGCGACTAGAAAACCTGAAAAAGTAAGAGCATCTGATACAATAAAAAACCACATCATTAGTTTTCCATAGGCTGCATCAAGAGGTTTTGAGCCACCTCCTCCCCAGGTATTTTCTTTTGTTTTACTTAATGAAGATGCTTGCATCTAGGGCAATTTAGAGTACAAATTTATTAATTTTTAACTGAAGTATTTAATAAAAAAGAATAAATATATCCATAATGCTCCAAGAAAATGCCAAAATATTAATGCCATCTCAAAACCTAATTTATTTTTTTCATATTTCTTCCTGTTGAACCTTGTTGTAACAACAGTTAAAACAATTATTCCAGCAAATAAATGAGCTAAGTGAACGAATACCAAAACATATATATATGAAGTAGTAACTGAACTCTCAGGTCCAGTGAAATAATAGCCCTGAGAAATAATTTCATCAAAGCCTAAAAATTGTGATACAATAAATATAATGGCACTTAAGATAGTGAGTCCCAAAAAAATATTCACGTTATTCTTTTCAAGATATATATTTATATTTTCAGGAAGCGAGACACGAATGTATTGATCTAATTTAAACTTAGCTAATTGGAAGAACAAACTACTTAAGAGAATTGATATCGTACTCAAAGTAAACCAACCTGGGAGAACAAATGATTCTAACCAATCTGGTCTGGAGCTACTAACTATAAATGCACTTGTTAATCCAGCAAAAGTCATAGTTATACTGATCATTCCAAACCAAAGCATCATTTTCTTGGCTTTATTATTTTTTACTTGAATAGATTCAAGATTACTCATTGTGCTAATAATTTATCGATTACAAATATAATTTGAATAAAACTTATATAAAAAATACTTGTATACATTAGTCTTATGGCATTTTGTTTATCCTTATAATTCATTAATCGGATTGCCTGTAATAGCATAAATAATCCGGACAATAAAATCAGAATCAATGAATATATTCCAATTGATAGTGATCCTGTAAAACTGAAATAAGGAAGAATTGATACCAAAATCATCCACAGAGTATAAAAAACAATTTGAAAAGCAGTTGCATTATCTTTTTTACCTGAAGGTAACATCTTGAAACCTGCATTTTTGTAATCATCATGTGATACCCATCCAATAGCCCAAAAGTGGGGAAACTGCCAAAAAAACTGTATCATAAATAAAATTCCTGTTTCAATTGAAAATTTATTTGTAACTGCTACCCATCCAAGCATAAAGGGAATTGCACCAGGAATTGCACCAAAAAAAACTGATAATGGGGTAATAGGTTTTAAAGGAGTGTATAAAGCTAGGTATATGATCATTGAAACTAAACCAAAAAATGCAGTTCTAAAATTTATATTATACAAGATAAATAAGCCTGTAAAAGCTAGAATAGAGGAAATAATAATAGCTTCATTAACACTCATTCTTCCTGAAGGCAAGGGTCTATTTATAGTTCTTTCCATTAACAAATCTCTTTTTCTTTCGATAATCTGGTTAAAACCGTTGGAAGAACCCACTACAAGGAACCCTCCCAAAATTAAAAGAAAAAATGTGTAAAGTGAAAAAATTTCAAATGCAATTAAATAAGAGGCAACCGATGAAAATACTACACTCAAAGACAATCTATATTTTATTAGGACAAGTATTTCAGCAAATAAAGATCTGTGCTTTATATTTAAAGTTTGCGACATTAATGTTATCTGTTAAGGGATTCCTTATTGCAGTCTGAAAGTAATTGGTATACTAAATGGTACTCTAACTGCTCTCCCCCTTTGCTTACCAGGAGTCATTTGAGGAAGTCTTCCAATAATTCTTGCTGCTTCATTTTCAAGGTTTTTATCTGGACCTCTCATTCTAATATTAGTTATGGAACCATCCTTTGCAATAATAAAGTTAACATATACACGACCCTGAATTCCCATCTCTTGGGCAATATCTGGATATCTGAAATTTTTTCGAATGTGTTTATTCATTTGTTCTTGAAAACATGCTCTTCTCTGAGATTTTGAAACAGATTCACATCCAGGAAAAATTGGCACATCCTCAATTACAGCAAAAGGAACATCAATGTCTTCAAAGTCATCCTCAACAACAATATCTTCAATTATCATTTCTTCATCAGATTCAGTTGACTCAATTACAGTTTCCTCAACTTCTTCCTCATCCTCAACTATCTCAATCACTTCTGGAGCAGGAGGTGGAGGTGGAGGTGGAGGTGGAGGTGTTTTTAACTGTTCAGTTATCGGAACATCTTCTTCATCATCTTCAAGCATATTAACACTTGAAAGATCAAATGTTTTTTCATATGATTTATATTCGACTGCACCCCAAACAATACCTAATACAGAAGTTAAACCTATAACAAAGTAAAGATTCCTATTTCTATTTAAATCAGCTTGCGGATTTTTCTTAAGTTGCATAAATCAGAATTTAATATGCTAATCTATAAAAAAATATAATTATTTCATATAGATAAACAGTTCTTTATATGATTTTAACTATCAATTAGTTTTTTATAATCCTCAGCGCTTAACAAACTATCCATTTCAGTAGCTTTGGAAATATCAATCTTGATAATCCAACCATCTCCATATGGATCTTCATTTACCAATTCTGGTTTATCTTCTAAATTAGTGTTTAATTCTATTACTTTACCAGCCATGGGCATGAACAAATCTGAAACAGTTTTTACTGCCTCAACTGTACCAAAAACTTGATTTGAGTCAATATCATTATCTAAAGTGTCAATTTCAATATATACAATATCTCCCAGCTCACCTTGAGCAAAGTCTGTGATTCCGACTGTTGCTATATTGTCTTCAATTTTAACCCATTCATGTTCCTCTGTATATTTTAATTCTTCTGGAATATTCATGATTATAATTTATTTAAGGATTTTTTAATAAGCTCTTGCAACTCAATATCTTTATTTTCAAAGTATAACTTACTTACGATATTCTCAGATTTAGACTTATTAAAACCTAAGGCTGAGAGAGCAAGTAAAGCTTCATTTTTAATGTTTAAATTTTTACCTGATAAATCTATATCTTTTTTATCAAATAATTCTACTTTATCTTTTAATTCTATTATTAATCTTTGTGCTGTTTTTAATCCTATACCCTTAATAGATTTTATCCTATTTACATCCTCAGAAAATACTGCTTCTTGGATCTCAGCCGGAGAAATAGAGGAGAGAATTGTCCTTGCAGTACTTGGTCCAATTCCCGAGATTGAAATTAACTGCTGAAAAATAGATCTTTCATTTTCCGAACTAAAGCCAAATAAAATATCAGAGTCTTCTTTTCTTTGAAGATAAGTGTATATTTTTATGTTCTCTTCATCTGGAATCTTTTCATAAGTGTTTAATGAAATGTTTATTTCATATCCGATTCCATATGACTCAACAATTATTTTAGTTGGAGTTTTCTCTATTAACCTACCCTTAATATAAGTGATCATTTTTTCTTTATTTTTCTTTGATTAGCATCTATAATAGCAATTGCAGACATATTGACAATTTCATCAACTGAAGCACCAAGTTGAAGAATATGAATTGGTTTATTTAGTCCTATAAGTATAGGACCAACAGAAACTGCGTTATCCAATTCTTTTATGATTTTATAGGTGATATTTGCCGAATCAAGATTTGGAAAAATTAATGTATTTACTTTTCTTCCATTTAATATTGAAAAAGGGAATCTATTTTTTAACATTTCTCTATTAAGTGCAAAATCAGATTGAATAGGACCATCTACTATTAACTCTGGATTATTAGCATGAAGAATTTCTACAGCTTTAGATATTTTTTTTGCTTCATCAAAATTGGAAGAACCAAAATTTGAATATGAAAGTATTCCTATCACAGGTTCTATTCCAAACATATTGACAATCTTTGCAGTATTAACAGCAATTTTAGCTATCTCATTATACGTTGGATTTATATTTAAAGATGTATCAGAGCAAAATAATGGACCTTGTTTTGTTATCATTAAATTTGTTGCAGCTACTTTTTCTACACCTGAAGCTTTTCCTATTGAATTTATCAATGGCAAAAAAACAGAAGGATAACTCTTTGAATATCCAGAAAGCATACAATCTGCATCTCCATTCTCAACCATCATAGATCCAAAATAATCTCTTCCTCTAAGAAGTCTTTTTACATCCTCTAAAGTCTTTCCTTTTCTTTTTAATTTTTTAAATAGAGTTTTGGAGTATTTATCAATTAAGTCCTTGTTTGACTTATCTGTTGGGTCAATAATTTGCAAGTCTTCGTCAAAATCTAATGACTCCATTAACTCTTGAATTATTTTCTTTCCACCTAACAAGATTGGCTCAGCAATTTTTTCTTCAAAACAAATTTGAGCAGCTTTTAATACATCAAGATGATCAGCCTCTGTAAATACTATTTTTTTCTCTTTTGCCTTTCTTGCCCTTCGATGAATAATCCTAATTAATTTTTGATTACTCCCTAGTCTTTCATCTAAAATCTGAACATATTTATCCCAATCTAATATTGGTTCTTGAGCTACACCTGAATCCATTGCAGCTTTTGCAACTGCTGGGGGTATTTCAGATATTAATCTTGGGTCAAAGGGTTTTGGTATGATATACTCTTTTCCAAAATTTAATTTAGTTTCTTCATATGCAATATTAACTTGTTCTGGGACAGGTTTTTTTGCAAGTTCTGCTAATGCAATTACAGCTGCTTTTTTCATTTCCTCATTAATTTTTGATGCCCTGACATCAAGAGCTCCTCTGAAAATAAATGGAAATCCTAAAACATTATTAACCTGATTAGGTAAATCAGATCTTCCTGTAGCAAAAATTATATCATCTCTGACAGACATAGCTTTCTCAAAACTAATTTCAGGATCTGGATTAGCCATAGCGAACACTATTGGATTAGCAGACATAGAAGCTAACATTTTTTCAGATACAATATTTGCCATAGATAAACCAATAAAAACATCACAGTCTATCATGGCGTCCTCAAGAGAATTAATGTCTCTTTTTGTAGCAAAAAACTTTTTTTCAGGTGTAAGATTATCTCTTGTACTTTTAATAACACCTTTGCTATCTGTCATTACGATATTTTTAAGTTTTGCTCCAAATGATATATATAATTTAGTACATGCAATTGCAGCAGCCCCAGCGCCTGAAACAACAATTTTAATATCTTCAATTTTTTTATCTACCAATTCAAGAGCATTTAAAAGTGCCGCTGAAGATATTATAGCTGTACCGTGTTGGTCATCGTGCATTACAGGTATATCAAGCTGTTGAATTAATTCTTTCTCAATTTTAAAAGCCTCAGGAGCTTTAATATCTTCAAGATTTATTCCTCCAAAAGTTGATGAAATTGATTTAACAACATCTATAAATTTATCTGGATCTTTTTCATTTATTTCAATGTCAAAAACGTCTATATCAGCAAAAATTTTAAATAAAAGTGCCTTACCTTCCATAACAGGTTTTGAAGCATTTGGTCCAATATCTCCGAGTCCTAAAACTGCTGTTCCGTTTGAAATTACAGCAACTAAATTTGACTTGTTAGTGTACTTGTAAACTGAGGATGGATCTTTTTCAATTTCTTGACATGGGATTGCAACACCAGGTGAATATGCAATTGCTAGATCCCGTTGAGAATTATATTTTTTAGTTGGTACAACCTCAATTTTACCAGGTTTTGGTTTAGCATGATAAACTAATGATTCTCTTCTCTCTCTATTCTTTCCCATACATTCAAATATAGATTATTAATTAAATAAATTATTCTGATTATTTTTATTTCTTCCAAGATGTTTGTATCCTTTTTGAGTAACCTGCCTACCCCTAGGAGTTCTGATTATAAAACCTTGTTGTATAAGAAATGGCTCATAAACCTCTTCTATTGTCTCTGTGTTTTCAGATAATGATGTAGCAAGTGTTGAAATACCTACTGGTCCACCACTATATTTATCAATAATTGTCTCTAATATTTTATTATCCATTTCATCTAATCCATTTTTATCTACATTAAGAGAGCTTAGTGCAAATTTTGTAATCTCTAAATCAATTCTACCATCGCTTTTTATTTGAGCAAAGTCTCTAACTCTTCTTAAAAGAGAATTTGAAATTCTTGGAGTTCCTCTACTTCTTCTAGCTATTTCAAAACAAGATTTCTTATCAATTTTTAATTTTAATATATCAGAGCTCCTCTCAACAATTTTAGATAATAGTTTATCATCATAATGTTCAAGTCTGTTAGATATAGCAAATCTTTCTCGCATTGGATTTGTCAAAAAGCCAGATCTAGTTGTTGCTCCAACCAAAGTAAAAGGATTTAAGTTTAATTGAACTGTTCTAGCATTTGGTCCAGATTCTATCATTATATCAATTTTATAATCCTCCATTGCTGAATAAAGATACTCTTCAATAACTGGGCTTAATCTGTGGATTTCATCTATAAAGAGTATGTCTCTTTCTTCAAGATTTGTAAGAAGTCCTGCAAGATCACCAGGTTTATCAATTACTGGCCCAGAAGTAACTTTCAATCCAACTTTTAATTCATTTGCTAGAATATGGGCAAGAGTAGTTTTTCCAAGACCTGGCGGTCCATGAAATAAGGTATGATCAAGTGCATCTTGTCTTTGATTAGATGCCTCAACAAAAATTTTTAAATTACTTAATATAGATTCCTGACCAATAAAATCGGTAAACTGAAGTGGCCTTAATGCCTTGTCAAAGTCATTATCTTTTTCTTGGTTAATATCCATTAATTCAAATATACACTAATTGAGAAATTTGAGCCCTTGCTGTTACTTAATGTTGGAGCTCCCTTTCTCCTTTTTTTAAAGGAACACTCTGAGGTATAAAATCATCCTTTGAACCAGGTTTTGAATAATCATATGGCCATCTAAAAACATGAGGAATTTTTCCAGGCCAATTACCGTGAATATGTTTTATTGGTGCTGTCCATTCAAGTGTGTTTGACTTCCAAGGATTCTTCTCTGCTTTTTTACCATAAAACATACTGCTAATAAAATTATATAAGAAAACTAATTGAGCTGCACCAGCTAATAAAGCGAATAAAGTGATTACTACATTTATATTGGCAACATCATCAAAATAGGGAAAATTTGTATTTGTATAGTACCTTCTAGGCAAACCTGCCATACCTATAAAATGCATTGGGAAAAATACACCATATGCGCTAATAGCTGTTATCCAAAAGTGTATATACCCTAAATTCTTATTCATCATTCTACCAAACATTCTCGGATACCAGTGATACACTCCAGCAAAAAGTCCATAAAGAGCTGATATTCCCATAACTAAATGAAAGTGAGCTACAACAAAGTATGTATCGTGTAAATTAATATCTAATGCGCTATCCCCTAGAATTATTCCTGTTAGACCTCCTGTTATAAATGTTGAAACAAGCCCAATAGCAAATAGCATTGCTGGATTAAACTGAATATTACCTTTCCAAATAGTAGTAATATAATTGAAAGCTTTGACAGCAGATGGAATTGCAATTAATAATGTTGTAAATGTAAATACTGAACCTAAGAAAGGGTTCATTCCTGTCACAAACATATGGTGTCCCCATACAATAGTAGAAAGAAAAGCAATAGCTAAAATTGATCCTACCATTGCTCTATATCCAAATATTGGTTTTCGAGCATTAGTTGCTATTACTTCTGAAGCTATACCTAAAGCTGGTAAAAGAACAATATATACCTCAGGGTGACCTAGGAACCAAAATAAATGCTCAAATAGAACAGGGGATCCACCTTGGTAATGAAGAACTTCTCCTTGAATAAAGATGTCAGATAAGAAAAATGATGTTCCAAAACTTCTATCCATGATTAATAATAGTGCCGCAGATAAAAGAACTGGAAATGATACAACTCCTATTATTGCAGTAACTAAAAAAGCCCATACTGTTAAAGGTAACCTAGTCATTGTCATTCCTTCTGTTCTTAGGTTAAGTACAGTAACTATATAATTTAAAGCAGCTAAAAGAGACGATGCAATGAAAAACGCCATAGATACTAACCAAAGTGTCATTCCAGCTGCAGATCCTGGTTGAGCTTGAGGAAGTGCGCTGAGTGGAGGATAGATAGTCCAACCGGCAGCTGCAGGTCCTGCTTCAACAAAAAGGGATGCAATCATTATTGCAGAAGAAATAAAAAACAACCAATATGATATCATATTCAAAAACCCTGAGGCCATATCTCTTGCACCTATTTGAAGTGGTATTAATAAATTACTAAAGGTTCCGCTTAAGCCAGCTGTAAGAACAAAGAATACCATAATTGTTCCGTGAATAGTAACTAAAGCTAAATATACATTAGGGTCCATTACACCATCTGTTGCCCATTTTCCAAGTAGAACATCAAATATGCCAAAAGACTCTTCTGGCCAAGCAAGTTGAAGTCTAAAAAGTAATGACATTGCAATCCCTACAATTCCCATTATCAGTCCAGTAATAAGATACTGTTTCGAAATCATTTTATGATCAATGCTAAAAATATATTTAGTAATAAAGGTTTCCTTGTGATGATGATCGTGACCATGATCATCATCACGAGACTCTATTATAGTATCTTTTTTTTCAGTAACATCAATTTCAATGTCAGTCCCAATTATTTTTGCTCTTCTATTATATTTTTCTGCCATAGTTTTATATTATCTATTGAACAAACTCTTTAAATGTCAATTGATCTCCCATCCAGTTTTTAAATTCTTCTTCTGTCTCAACAATAATTTTTATTTGCATATTGTAATGTGATGCTCCACAAATTTTATTACATAAAAGTAAAAAATCAAATTCATATGGATCAAGAGGAAACTCCCCTTGGGCAAGTAAATCTTCACTTTTATCAAATCTAATTTTATTGATTTTTCTAACCTTTTCAACGATTTCTGGTCTTAGCCTCATCTCATCGGTTGTTGCATTGGGAACAAATGCAAACTGTGTTATCATTCCAGGTACTGCATTCATTTGGGCTCTAAAGTGAGGCATAAAAGCAGAGTGAAGAACATCTTGAGACCTAATTCGAAAAACAACTTCCCGATCAACTGGCAAATGTAATTCTTGAACTACAATATCATCATCTCCATTTCGATCAGTTGGATCAATTCCAACTAAATTTTTTCCACCAAAATCTTGAAGAAATCTAACATTTGCATCACCTAAAACACCATCTTCTCCAGCGTACCTAACTTTCCAATTAAATTGTTGAGCGTACAACTCAACAACTAATGCTTCTTCGTTCTCTTCTATTGTCATAATATCTACCCAAGTAAATAATCCATAAAGGATCATTCCTGCAAGAGCTATAGTTGGAATAATAGTCCATACACCCTCTAAGAAGTTACTGTCCGCAAAGAACAATGCTTTTCTCTTTTTGTTACCTCTATACTTAAATGCAAAATAATGAAGTAGTGCCTGTGTAATAGTCTGAACAAAAAATATTACAGAAAATGAAAACCAAAGTAAACTGTCATAATTTTCTCCATGAACAGATGCAGACTCAGGGAGAATTACATCTCCATAAGCAAAAAAAGAAAAAATAGTTAGTCCGTAAATAAATATCAAGAAAAGAAACATAAGTTTTCCTTGAAAATCATTGTCTTTATCAGTAGCTATTTCTTGATTATCAAAATCTACAGGCTTAGAAAGCTCTAAAATTTTTGTCAATTGCCATACAGCAATAGAAATTAATATTAAAGATGTTAAAACAAGTAATAATGTCATTTTAGTCTAAATTATAATATTGAAACGTTTTACTTTCTTCTAAAAATGGATCTCCTTTTACAAGAATAGGTGCCTTTGAAATTTCCTTAAATACAACATAGATAAATATTCCTAAAAAGAATAAGAATCCGCCTATTTCACCAGGACCAAATGACCACATATCTCCTACTGCCGAGGGCATTATCATATTATAAACATCAAGATAATGACCTATTATTATTACAATACCTGTTAAAATTACAATAAAGTTAGTTTTCTTAAAATCACTATTCATAAGAACAATTAATGGGAATATAAGATTTAACACTACCATACCAAAAAATAAGAAATTGTAGTCTTCAATTCTTGTAATAAAATAAGTTACCTCTTCAGGGATATTCGAATACCATATTAGCATAAATTGTGAGAACCATAAATATGCCCAGAAAACACTTACACCAAACATAAATTTTGCTAAGTCATGAATATGACTGTCATTTACAAAACTTAAATAATTCAAAGATTTAAGGTATATAGTTATTAAAGCTATTGTTGTAATTCCAGAAACAAACATTCCTGCAAATACATACCACCCAAACAAAGTACTAAACCAGTGAGGGTCAATTGACATAATCCAATCCCATGACATCATTGATTCAGATATTAAAAAAAATACTAAAAAACCAGCAGAGAATCTAAATAATTTCTTGTGAATACTTATATCATTATTATTGTCTTGTTCTAAAGAAAGTCTTCTCGATATATTTCTGTATAAAACCCAACCTGTAATATATACTATTGCTCTTGCAAAGAAAAAGGGAGTGTTTAAATATCCAACTTTATTTCTGATAATTTCATCATGAGCAACAACTTCTGGATCCATCCAAATAAAAAGATGGTTAAACTTAAGAGCAGAAAAAACAAGAATTATAATAACAAAAATACAACCAGGAAGCAAATAACTAGTTATGCCTTCCATAATCCTATATAACACAATTGACCAGCCTGCCTGTGAAGCTCTCTGTATAGCATAAAATGCCAAAACCCCAAGTGAAATCATCATAAAAAATAATGCTGGTACATATATCGCTGCCCAAGGCTTGTTATGAAGTTGATTGAAGACGTGTTTATCGTGATCATATTCATGACCAACTTCTGATTTATCTGCATGATCTTTTACTCCATGACTATCTCCTCCATGACTATCTCCTCCATGACTATCTCCTCCATGACTATCTCCTCCATGACTATCTCCTCCATGACTATCTCCTCCATGACTATCTCCGTGACTCATACTAGCTACAATTGCCTTGGCTTCATCTACATTACTTGGAGCAGAATAAAAACCAAAAGCAATTCCAATAGCACCTATAATAATTAATGCTATTGAGAGTCTTTTGATCTGTTCAGAAAATTTATAATCTGTCATTTATTACTTTTTAGATTCTTCTCTTAATTTCATAACATATTGAGCAATCTGCCATCTTTCTTCTTCATTAACTTGTCCGGCATGCGATCCCATTGCATTTATTCCATACATTAATATATGGTAAATACTTCCTGGAGTAATATCTCTGTCAATATAAGCTGGAATACCTAAGAATTTTTCTCTTTGAGCAAGAATTCCCATTCCATCCCCTTTGTCTCCGTGACAAACTGAACAATATATTTCGTAAAGTTCCTTGCCTTGACTTAAGTTATAATCATTACTTTCAATTGGTGATAAAAGATCTTTTTTCGCCATTTCGTAACCATCATTTGAGTCTGGATAATCATAAGGTTCCCAACCTCTTGCAATAGTTCCATCTGGAGGGATTTGTGCAACAATTCCATTTGAAAATCCGTCAGACTCAGCATAAGTTTCATAAGCTAATGATTCGTACATATCAGGAAAATATTGGAAATTAGGCTTTGACGGATCAAAACATGATATTAACAAAAAACTCAGGGATAATATTATAAATATATTTTTTCTCACTTTATGCATTTACTTCTTTAATTGATATTGCTCCCATTTTTTTTAACATAGATTTTGTTTTGGATAGATTTGAACCGGAATCCATATCTATTAAAAACTTGTCATCAGTTGTTGAAGGGTCAGGATTTTCAGCCTCTTTAAATGGCCATAATTTACTTCTTAAATAAAAAGTAATTACCATTAAATGAGCTGCAAAAAAAACTGTTAATTCAAACATAATTGGCACAAATGATGGCATATTTTCTATGTAAGAAAAACTAGGTTTACCGCCTATATCTTGTGGCCAGTCAACAATCATTATATAATTCATCATTAAAATAGAGAAAGTAAAACCAATACATCCATAAATAAACGTTGCAATGGATATATTAGTAGGTTTAAGTTTCATAGCTTTATCTAATCCATGAACAGGAAATGGAGTATATACTTCATGAATATAAATTTTACTCTTTACTATTTCTTTTACAGCATCTAGTAAAATGTCATCATCATCAAATAAAACATGTAGTCTTTTTAAACTCATTATTTATCTCTTATTTTTTTATAATTTTCACCTGAAGATTTTAAAATAGTTTTAATCTCTGCTTGAGCTACAACTGGGAAACTTCTTGCATACAATAAAAATAACACAAAGAAAAATCCAATCGTTCCTATAAATATACCAATATCAATAAAGGTAGGAGAGAACATTGTCCATGATGATGGAAGATAATCTCTATGAAGGGAAGTAACTATTATAACAAATCTTTCAAACCACATTCCAACATTTACAACAATTGAAATTACAAAAGACCATATTATATTAGTCCTAATTTTTTTAATCCACATTATTTGAGGTGAAACAACATTACATGACATCATTAAAAAATATGCCCACCAATATGGACCTGTAGCTCTATTCAAGAAAGCATACTGTTCATATTCAACCCCTGAATACCATGCTATAAATAACTCAGTAATATATGCACACCCAACTATAGAACCCGTAATCATTATTACAATATTCATCATCTCAATATGCTGAAGAGTTATGTAACTTTCTAATCTTGAAACCTTTCTCATTATAATAAGAAGTGTTTGAACCATTGCAAATCCAGAGAATATTGCACCCGCAACAAAATATGGGGGGAATATAGTTGTATGCCAACCTGGAATTACTGATGTAGCAAAATCAAATGAGACAATAGTATGAACAGATAATACTAGAGGTGTTGCTAAACCAGCTAGCACCAAAGATACCTCTTCAAATCTTTGCCAATCTTTTGCTCTACCTGACCAACCAAAGCTAATTAAACTATATATTTTCTTTTGAAATGGTTTGACAGCTCGATCTCTTATCATTGCAAAATCTGGAAGTAAACCTGTCCACCAAAAAACAAGAGAAACAGTTAAATATGTTGATATTGCAAAAACGTCCCAAAGTAAAGGTGAATTAAAATTAACCCATAATGAACCAAACTGATTAGGTATAGGAAACATCCAATATGCAAGCCATGGTCTGCCCATGTGAATTATTGGGAATAATCCTGCCTGAATTACTGAAAAAATTGTCATTGCTTCTGCTGATCTGTTAATTCCCATTCTCCATTTCTGTCTAAATAATAATAATACAGCAGAAATAAGTGTACCTGCATGACCTATTCCTACCCACCATACAAAGTTTGTAATATCCCAGGCCCAACCTACAGTCTTATTTAGACCCCATGTTCCAATACCTGTACCAAGTGTATATGCCATACAACCTAATCCCCATAAAAAAGCTGCCATTGCAATTGAAAAGGCAATCCACCAATCTATATTTGGTGGAGTTTCAACGGGTCTTGCTATGTCGTTTGAAATATCACCGTAGGATTTATCTCCAAGAACAAGAGGTTTTCTAATAGGAGCTTCGTAATGAGATGACATATTTATATTTTTTTACTGTTTCTAATCTTAACTTGATAAATAACGTTTGGCTTTGTTCCAATACTTTCAAGAACACGATATGTTCTATCGCCATCTTTAACCCTAAGTATTTCACTTTCTTTGTCGTTGATATCACCAAATACCATTGCATTATCATCACAAGACTCTGAACATGCAGTTTTGAATTCCCCATCTCTTACTCTTCTTCCTTCCTTTTTTGCATCAAGCTTAACTTTTTGGGTCATTTGAATACATAAAGAACATTTTTCCATTACACCTCTTGATCTAACATTTACATCAGGATTTATTGCCATTTTACCAAGAGGGTTGTTCATGTTATAATCAAACTCATCATTTTCTGAATATTGAAACCAATTAAATCTTCTTACTTTATATGGACAATTATTAGCACAATATCTGGTTCCTACACACCTGTTGTAGGCCATTTGATTTTGACCTTCTCTACCATGAGATGTTGCTGCCACGGGACATACGGTTTCACAAGGAGCATGATTACAATGCATACATGAAACTGGCTGAAATACAACTTGCGGGTTAGCAGACGCCTTTTCAAGATTAGTTTGAGTTGATCTGTATTCTCTGTAGCCTGATGTTTCATCTTTAGCCTTTACATCACCTCTAATAGTGTCTTGCGAAGAATAATACCTATCAATCCTTATCCAATGCATATCTCTTGACTTTCTTACTTCTTCCTTTCCAACAACAGGTACATTATTCTCTGCATGACATGCAATTACACATGCACCACAACCGTTACATTTGTTTAGATCAATTGATAAATTAAAATGATGACCGGTAGACCTATCAAATTCTCTCCATATATCTACCTCTTTCGATGTTACCATAGTCTCAATATGATTTTTAGAAACCATAACTGTAGGATTCCACACGGATTTATCTTCTTCAACAAATTCCTTGAGAGAAGTTTCCTTTATAATCTCATCTCTTCCCATCATTGTGTTATGAAGTTGAATACATGCAAACTCGTGATCACCTTCGGCTTTAGTTAATTTAACCTTATGAACTCTTTTAAAATCATCATAGAATCTGTAAGCATTAACCCCAACATTCATTTCCTCGCTCATTGCTTGTGTTTTTCCATAACCTAATGAAAGTCCAACAGTTCCAGGAGTTTGACCTGGTTGAATGATAACTGGAACTTTTAATGAATGATTTTCATTACTTAAATTAACATAGCTTCCGTTTAAAGCACCATTTGATACATTATAATTTTTGAGATCAAGTCTTTCAGCATCTTCATATGATATAGTAAGATAATTATCCCATGTTACTCTTGTAATAGGATCGGGAAACTCTTGAAGCCAAGGATTTGAGGATTGTTGACCATCTCCTAATCCAGTTTTTGTATATAAGATAAGATCTAAAGTATCATCATTTGATGAAGGAGAATTGCTAAAAGTTAAATTTGATTTTATTCTATTAAGTGAGATATTATCATAAGAATAGTAATAACCATCTTGAAGAGATTTTCCCCAAGTTTTACCTTTTAAAATATTAGTCCTCCAGTTATTTTTAATTTCATCATAAAAAGAATTCTGAGAATCAATTAGATCTAAAAGAACATCTTGAAATTGATTGGTATCAAAAAGTGGTTTTATAGTGGGTTGACTTAAGTAATAGTTACCTGATTTAAATTCATAATCTCCCCAGGATTCAAGATAATGAGGGGTAGCAGCTATGTATTTAGAATTCTGAGCTGTCTCATCTTCTTTCATGCTGAAGCATAAAGAAAATTCTAGTTTATTCAAGAGCTGAGAAAACTCATCAGAATTTGGTAGTGTATAACTTGGGTTAATTCCTGCAGTAATTAAACCACTAATTTTTCCTGATTTTAATTCTTTAATTGTATTTAAAATGTCTTTGTCACTTCCTTGAAAAATTAATTTTGGTGATTTAATATTAAATGCATCACTATTTATAAGCTCGTTTATCATTAAAACTATTTCTTGAGAATCAACATCATCAAGGCCAGAAATAACAACAGCTTTGTTCCCTGACTTTTTTATTGATTCAACTGCTAGTTTAACATATCTGTCAAGATATGAACCTAACGATGGTCCATTATACTTTTGATTTCGTAAACTAAAATAAATACTTTGAAGAACCTGTTTTAATTGGTGAGGCCTTGCCATTACCCTATTATCTGCATTAGCTCCAGATAGTGTCATGTTTGATTCAAACTGAAGATGGTATGACATTGTAAAATTATTATCTTCGTTTGGAACTCGGTTTTTAGACCACCCTGAAGAATAATTACCCCCCTGCCAGTCATTCATGAAGTCAGCATCAATAGAAATAATTGTATTTGATAATGAAAAGTCATAATCAGCTAATGCTCTTTTTCCATATGAATTTTCAAATGCATCTAAAGCAGAACTATTTGATACTGCGTCATAAACTACATGCTGGATATTAGAATATTTTTGAATAAAATTATTAATAATCTTTTCCGTAGTTGGACTAGCAAAAGATTGTGTTAACAAGACTACTTTTTTATTTTCACTCAAAAGACGACTTAAATCCGCTTTTACAGATGAATTAAAATTTTTCCAACTAATATTTTCTCCTGATAATTTAGGCCCTTGAAGTCTGAAGACATCATACATAGAAAGCACAGATGCATTAATTCGAGCATTTGTACAATTCATCGATTTAGCATCTTTATTTCCTTTAATAAAGATTGGACGACCAGCCTTAGTTTTAACAAGTATACTGCTAAAGTCATAACCATCAGCAATTGTTGTAGCGTAATAATTTGCAATACCAGGAATTATTTGTTCTGGCTGGACAACATAAGGAACTGACTTAATTACTGGGCCTTCACATCCAACCACAGCAGCAGCAGCAGTACTAAATCCAGCATATTTTAAAAAATCTCTTCTATTATGATTTTTGTTTTCACCTTCATTACCTACAGGGAGTTTCTCAACAAATTCATTTTGCTCAAGACTTTTTACAATTTCACTTTCTTTATTTAGTTCTTCGAAGCCTTTCCAGTAAATATTCTTTTTTTCCATATTAAACTAGTAATGACATTTTGCACATTCAATTCCACCTAATTGAGCTACAGTTAATTCCTCAACTCCATATTTTTTTGATAGTTCATCATGAACTTTCTGATAATATTCATTGTTTTTATCAACATTGCTTTCTCTATGACAATCTATACACCAGCCCATAGTTAAAGGTGAGTATTGATACATGATTTCCATTTCCTCAACAGGTCCGTGACAAGTTTGACATTCAACTTTTGCAACCTGAGCATGTTGTGCATGGTTAAAATAAACAAAGTCAGGTAAATTATGAATTCTTACCCATTTTACAGGCTGAGTGTTTCCAGTGTAAACTTGATTTTCTTCGTCCCATCCAACAGCAGTATATAACTTTTTTATTTCTTTAGTATAAAAATCTTTAGTATATCCATTTTCTAGATCTTCCTCACCATTATAGTCAGCAATATACTCATGACAATTCATACAAACATTAAGTGCTGGAATACCTGAGTGTTTTGACACCCTGGCTGATGAGTGACAATATTTACATTCAATTTGATTTGCACCAGCATGAATTTTATGAGAGTAATGGATTGGCTGGATAGGGGCATACCCTTGATCAATTCCTATTTGCATTAAATATCCGTAACTAAAGTATGCACTTGATAATAAAAAGGCAACTACAACTATAAACATTAAGAATTGATTTTCTATTACCAATTTCCACAAGGGTTTTAATCTTTTCTTAGGTTCTGGTTCAATTTTTACACCACTGGCATTTGCAATTTTTAAAAGTGTTCTCTGAACCAAAAACAGCATCACAATTAAAATTGTGAATATTACAATACTAACTACTAAAATTATATTAATAGATAAATCTGAACCTTGACTTGATACTTGGGCTGTATCTAAAACAGTGGTTACAGGTGGAGGTGGAGTATAATCAGTATAGGCTAGAATATTATCAATTTGTTCATTACTAAATTGAGGATAATTTGTCATTACAGCACGATTGTACTCCTCCCAAATTGCAACAGCCTGAGGATCACCATCCTTTATCATTTGAGTACCGTTCTTTATCCAACTATACAACCATTCCTTGTCATATTTTTCACTCACACCACTTAAAGCGGGACCAACTGCCTTTCTATTCAATTGATGACATGCAGCACAATTTGTATTAAATAAGTTTTTTCCAGCCTGTATGTCTGCCTCTTGTGATATGCTTATTGAAGGTAAAAGCAGTGCTACTAGAAGTAATCTTTTTATCTGTAACATTAATTGGGGGCAGTAAAGTTTTTGTTCATTTTTAGTAGGTGAATTTTAACGCATTTAATTCACTACAAATTTAAGTCATAAACGTCATTTTAAAAACTCTATATTGAACAAATATTTAATTTATAATGATTCTAAATAACAAGTTATATCATTTTAGTAAATTTGGTGATATATATCATGTTAATAGATAGAACTTTTTCATTATTACTACTAATTATTTTTTGTATTTCCTTGAATGCTCAGGATCAAAATGTCCTATATAATGACACCTTAACAAAAAAGCTTTTTCAAATTAAAAAAGATTACAGCAAGAGGGAATTTGAATCAACTTATTATACAATTCAGATATATTATGGAAGCCTCGAGGCTGCAGATTCTATTTTAAATGATTTTAGAGAAAATTTTAAAGAAATTAAATCAGATTTAATTTTTGAAACCCCTAATTATAAAGTTAGAATTGGAGAATATAAAGATATCAACGTTGCTTCACAAAAACTAGAAGGAATTAGACGTTTATATCCAGGGTCTTTTATTATAAAATTATCTGAATTATAATTTTCTTTTTACCTCAACTTGTTGATAACATTGAATTATGTCTCCTTCTATCAGGTCATTAAATTCATTTACCTGTATACCACAGTCATATCCTTTTGCAACTTCTTTGACATCATCTTTAAATCTTTTTAAAGAAAGAAGGTTACCATCAAACAACACCTCATCAGACCTAACAACTCTGACATTTGAATTTCTAATAATTTTTCCTGAAGTTACCATACAACCTGCAATTGTTCCAATTCTTGAAATTTTAAATGTTTCTCTAACTTCAGCTTCTCCGATACTTTCTTCTTTCATTTCAACAGAAAGCATTCCCTCCATAGCATCCTTCAAGTCATTGATTGCATCATAAATGATTGAGTAAAATTTTATATCAACCTGTTCTTTCTCAGATAATTTTCGAGCATTAAGTGTGGGCTTAACATTAAATCCTATTATAACTGCTTGAGAAGCTGAAGCTAATAATACATCAGATTCTGTTATTGCACCTACTGCTTTAAATATAATATTTACCTGTATTTCTTCGGTTGTCAAATTCTGAAAAGAATCAGTTAAAGCCTCAACGGATCCATCTACATCACCTTTAATTATTAAATTTAGCTCCTTAAAATCACCTACAGCTATTCTTCTTCCAATTTCATCTAGTGTTAGTTGCTTTTGAGTTCTAACATCCTGTTCTCTTCCAAGTTGTGTTCTTTTTGAAGCAATCATTTTAGCTTCTTTTTCATCTTTAAGAACTTTAAATGGATCTCCTGCTTGTGGAGCACCGTCTAATCCTAGAACAGATATAGGAGTGGATGGGGGAGCAGATTTAACAGGTTTTCCTGCTTCATCAAACATTGCCTTAACTTTTCCACTTGTTTTCCCTGCCAATAGAAAATCTCCTATTTTTAGAGTTCCATTTTGGACCAATATTGTTGACACATAGCCTCGTCCTTTATCTAAATATGCCTCTACAACTGACCCTGATGAATTCTTATTTGGGTTGGCTTTTAAATCCATTATTTCTGCCTCAAGTAAAACTTTTTCAAGAAGAGAGTCAACACCTTTACCATTTAATGCAGAGATATCTTGAGACTGGATTTTACCACCCCAATCTTCAACTGATAGGTTCATGGATGCAAGAGATTCCTTAACCTTATCTGGATTAGCTCCTTCCTTGTCAATTTTATTAATTGCAAAAATTATTGGTACACCGCCAGCTTGAGCATGACTTATTGCTTCTTTTGTTTGAGGCATTATGTTATCATCCGCTGCAATTACAATAATAACAATATCTGTAATTTGAGCTCCTCTTGCTCTCATTGCTGTAAAAGCTTCATGACCGGGGGTATCTAAAAAAGTAATCTTTTTGGAATTATTAACTAGTACAGAGTAAGCTCCTATATGCTGAGTAATTCCTCCGGACTCCCCATCTGTAACTGATGAATTTCTAATATAATCTAATAAAGATGTTTTTCCATGATCAACATGTCCCATTACAGTAACTATTGGAGGCCTTTCCTCTAAAGTTTCAGGATCATCTTCCTCCTCGAATTCCTCTTGATCTTCCTCAATGTCCGTTTTAATGAAATCTAACTCATATCCAAACTCATCAGCAACAACTGAAAGTGTTTCAGCATCTAATCTTTGGTTCATTGTAACCATAATACCAAGAGTCATACATGTAGAAATAATATCATTAGAGGTAACATCCATAAGAGTTGCAATTTCTCCAACTGTAATGAATTCAGTAATCTTAATTATTTTACTTTCCTTTTCCAATAAAGCTTCTTCTTCTTCACTCTCAATTTTTCTTTGATCTCTTTTATCTTTTCTATATTTAGCTCCCTTGGATTTAGAAGACTTCCCTTGCAGTTTTTCAAGTGTTTCCCTTATTTGTTTTTGAATTTCATCATCTGTAGGCTCAGCCTTCTGACTAACAGTATTTTGTTTTTTATTTTTATTTAATTTATTAGGGAGTTCTTTTGATTGAACAACATCCTTACTTATTCTTTTTCTTCTTCGCTTTTTTGACTCCTCAACTTTTTCCTCTTTCTTTTTAATTGACTCTAAATCAATTACCTCTCCAGTCTTTTTTAATCCACTGAGTTTTTGAAAATTTGTTTCAATTTTTGAAGGATCAGATGAATCTTGTTTTAATTCTTGTAGATCACTTTTAACTTTTTTAGAAGAGTCTGAGATTTCTTTTGTTTTTATCTCCGCTTTTACATTAGGTTCTTTAACTTTTTCTGGAGGAATATCTGATTTCAATACTTCAGTCTTTAACTCTTTAGCTTTGAGTTCTTCGGCTTCAAGCTCTTTTGCCTTCAGTTCTTCAGCCTTAAGTTCTTCAGCCTGTTTTTGTTCTAACTCTTTTCTCTTTTTAGTGTTAATTTCTTCTAGCTTATCCTTGTCGGATTTGTCAGTCTGAAACTCGTCAAGCAACAATTCGTATGTATTTTGATCTATTTTGGAGGTTGGTCTAGGTTCAATTTCAATTTTTTTTGAGCCAAGGAATTCAACTGCCCTATCAAGAGATATATTAAGTTCTTTAAGTACTTTATTTAACCTTATTGGTGATGGCATATTTGTTTTTTAATCTTCAAATTCTTCTTTTAAGATTTTTAATACATCTAAAACGGTTTCCTCTTCAAGGTCGGTCCTCTTGATCAAATCTTCAGCATTTAACTCTAACACACTCTTTGCTGTATCAAGACCAACCTTTCTAAACTCTTCAATTACCCATGCATCAATTTCATCTTTAAACTCAGTTAATTCAACATCTTCCTCAGCGCCTTCTCTATACACGTCGATTTCGTAGCCTGTTAACCTACCTGCCAACCTTATGTTATGTCCTCCTTTTCCAATTGCTCTAGAAACTTCATCAGGGTTAAGATAAACTTGAACAGTTTTTTTCTCCTCATTTATATTCAAAGAATTTACTTTTGCAGGACTTAATGCTCTTGTTATAAAAAGTTGAGTATTATTTGTATAATTTATTACATCAATATTTTCATTACCTAATTCTCTGACTATCCCATGAATTCTTGAGCCTTTCATTCCAACACATGCACCAACTGGATCTATTCTATCATCATAAGAATCAACTGCAACTTTTGCCTTTTCACCAGGAATCCTAACCGCTTTTTTAATACTAATCAAACCGTCAAAAACTTCAGGAATTTCTTGTTCAAATAATTTTTCTAAAAATAGAGGTGAAGTTCTGGAGAAAATAATTCTAGGCTTATTTCCTCTAAGTTCAACGTTTTCAATTACACCCCTAACATTATCACCTTTTCTAAAGAAATCTTTTGGAATTTGTTTATCCTTTGGCATTATCAATTCGTTTCCATCATCATCTAGGAGGATTACCTCCCTTGCTCTAACATGATGAACTTCAGCTGTAAATATATCTCCTACTCTATCCTTAAACTGGTTGAAAGTATTATTACTGTCATGTTCAAAAACTTTTGAGACAAGGTTTTGTCTAAGAGATTGAATAGATCTTCTACCTAAATCAATTAGTTTAAACTCTTGAGAAACTTCCTCACCAACCTCAAAGTCAGGTTCAATTTTAATTGCCTCCTTAAGTTCAATCTCTGCATTTGGATCTTCAACTTCACCATCTTTTACAACTATTCTATTCCTCCAGATTTCAAGGTCACCTTTGTCGGGATTAATTATAATATCAAAGTTTTCATCAGTCCCAAACTTCCTTGTTAAAGTATTTCTAAATACTTCTTCAAGAATAACCATCAATGTTACTCTGTCAATTAGCTTTTCATCTTTGAATTCAGAAAAGGATTCTAATAATGATATATTTTCCATATACTTAACTTTATTTAAAAAAAAAGAGGGACACAATGTCGCCTCTGAGATATCAAAATGCTCGGCAAATTTATTATAAATTATTGATATAATAAAATTGTTGGCCTACTAGGGATCGAACCTAGACTCTTCTGGACCAAAACCAGACGTGTTGCCAGTTACACCATAGGCCAATTAGCTGCAAATTTAAATTAATTTTTTTTCTAAAAAATATATTTATGAATTTTATTAAGAAATTCGAGATGGAACAGATTTAAGTATTAAAAAATTTAGGATTACAGATAATACTAAGTAGGTTAAAAGAAATAATGTAATTGTTGGATTATCAGTTAATAGTAATTCTTCCTGAAAATATATAACAAGCATTCCAATTATAATTCTTAAAAATTCAAATGTAGTTGACCATTTAAATCCATCCATTACAGAGGAAAAACTAAAGATTGTAGAAAAGATTAAAGTTAAATATAATGTTTTATCAGCTAGAGAAAGACTTCCAAATGAACTTAAAAATATATACAAAACAATATTTAATATTAGAAAATGAAAGCCAACAAAAATCTTATGAATTAGATTATATTTCGGTTTATATTTTTTTTGACTAAATACATCCTCAACTTTACTCCTTGGGATTTTAACTATTACATCATTTGGCCTCCATCCTGTTGGCATGAACCATATTTTAAATTTATCTACCAGGTTACTTGTATGCCATGCGTCTTGAATTAAGTAATATATATGTTGGAAATTAATTAGAATTGGGTTCCATGTCTGTACAGGTTTTAAAGTTCCATACACACAAGGGACATCATCAAGTTCTTCTTGAAATGTTCCAAAAGCTCTATCCCAAACACAGAAAATTGCTGCCAAGTTTTTATCGATATATTCTTCATTTATTGCGTGGTGAACTCTGTGTTGTGATGGTGTAACCAAAATATATTCAATCCAACCTAATTTCCCAATATGTCTAGTGTGATACCAAAACTGTCCAAATAAATGCAGAGGCCCCAATATACTTATCATTTGAGGAGGTATACCTAATATAGCAGCAGGAACCAAAAATAAAATTCCAATACCAAGATTATTTGTTATACTTTGTCTTAAGGCACATGCGAGATTAAATTCTTCACTACTGTGATGAATAACATGCATATTCCAAAAAATATTAATTGAATGTTTAAGTCTATGGTGGCAATAGCTGGCAAAATCTACACAAACAAAAGCTATAAAATATAAAAGTATACTTTCCTCTAGCTCAATAATTTTTAATCTTTCGTAAAAAAATGGATAAGACAAAATAATTATTCCTAACCCTAAAATATCTACCATTAAATTAGTAAAACCTGAGCTTAAACTAGATATAGTATCCATGTAAGAGTGCTTTTGATCATTTTTCCATACACCATATGAAATTTCAATAATAATTAAGACAAGGAAAATAGGTATAGTGATTAATAATATATTAGCGTAGGTATCCATGAAGGGAATTTAGGTCTATAATTGTATTATCTATATATGATATTTAAATATTTTATTTTACTTTGGTTTTATAAATATATCAATTATGAACATAAAAAAACTATCTAATCTTCTTATAATAATTGGACTTAGTGTTTGGATGATGAACACAAGTCTGTATTCACAGAAAAAATCTAAAAAGAATTCTGTGACATTCGATAATGTTCTGCATGAATCTGTTGAATATAGAGAGATTGGTCCATTTAGGGGTGGAAGGTCAGCTGCAGTTGTTGGTGTTGCGGGAAATCCTGATCTTTATTACTTTGGAGCAACAGGTGGTGGGGTATGGAAAACTGAGAATGGTGGAGAAACCTATGAAAATATTTCTGATGGATTCTTTGGTGGAAGCGTAGGAGCTATTGCTATAGCAAAAGATGATCCTAATGTAATTTACGTTGGTGGTGGAGAAGTTACTATTAGAGGAAATGTATCTTCAGGATATGGGGTATTTAAAAGTGTAGATGCTGGTAAAACATGGTCTTTTTCTGGTCTACCAAATTCTAGACATATTCCTAGGATTGTTATAGATCCAACAAATAATGATATTGTTTATGCTGCAGTACTAGGTAATTTATACAAACCTACTCAGGATAGAGGTGTATACAAATCTACAGACGGAGGGGTTAATTGGAAAAAAGTTCTTTATGTAAATAATCTTTCAGGTGCTTTTGAAATTGTTTTAGATCCTAACAACTCTAGAGTTCTATATGCATCTACATGGAGAGTTCAAAGGACGCCATACAGCCTAAGTAGTGGTGGTGATGGATCTGATCTTTGGAAAAGTATTGACAACGGTGAGAGCTGGACAAAAATTAGTACAAATTCTGGATTTCCTACAGGAACAATTGGTGTGATTGGGGTTACTGTATCACCCTTAAATTCAGAAAGAGTCTGGGCTATTGTTGAAAATCAAGAAAAAGGAGGAGTTTACAGATCAGATGATGGTGGTGAAAATTGGATTTATACTAACAGTAGTAGATCATTAAGACAAAGAGCCTGGTATTACTCTAAAATATATGCTGACACCCAAGATATTGATGGTGTATATGTAATGAATGTAGCATATCACTATTCTGACGATGGGGGAAAGACATTTAAATCATCTAATGCCCCTCATGGAGATCACCATGATCTATGGATAGCGCCAGATGATAATAATAGATTAATAATTGGAGATGATGGAGGTGCTCAGGTTTCATATGATAAAGGTAAAACTTGGAGCACATATTATAATCAGCCTACTGCACAATATTATAGAGTTACAACTGATAATTCTTTTCCATATAGAATCTATGTTGCTCAACAAGATAACTCAACTCAGAGGGTGAGACATAGAAGTCTTGGATACAATATAAGTGAAGATGATTGGGAAAGCACTGCAGGGGGAGAGTCTGGACATATTGCTATTGATCCAAACAATAATGAAATAGTTTATGGAGGAAGCTACCTAGGTTTTCTTGAAAGGAAAAATCATGAAAATAAAACATCAAGAATAATAAATATTTGGCCGATAACCACACTTGGAGAAGGAGCAGAAGCGATGAAATACAGATTTAATTGGAATTTCCCTATTGCTTTTAGTAAACATGATTCCTCAAAGCTTTATGCATTTTCAAATCAGGTTCATCTCTCAACTAATGAGGGACAAAGTTGGGAAACAATAAGTCCTGATTTAACTCGAAATGATAAGTCTAAGCTTGTCTCTTCTGGTGGACCTATTACACAAGATAATACTGGTGTTGAATATTATGCTACAATTTTTGCTGTTGACGAATCCCCAATCCAAGAGGGACTTATGTGGATAGGAAGTGATGATGGAATGATTCATCTAACTAAAGATGGTGGTGAAACATGGGAAAATGTTACTCCTAAGAAAATACCAGATTGGCTTATGATTAATAGCATTGATGCTTCGTCATTTGAAGCAGGCACAGCTTATGTTGCTGGGACCAGATATAAGTCAGGTGACTTTACACCATATTTATATGTGACAGAAGACTTTGGTGCAAATTGGAAACTTATAACAAATGGTATTGAAGATGAACACTTTACAAGAGTTTTAAGATCAGATAAATCCAATAAAAATATATTATATGCAGGG
>SGZF01000014.1 GCA_004213645.1 Flavobacteriales bacterium
TAATCAAAACACACTTGGAAGTGCAGCAGGATATGGAACATCATTTAATATTGATAGAAACTTTACAACAAAAGACTTAAATTTTTTAACATTAAAATATAATTCCTTAGCATGTCAAATTAGTAGAAATAAAATTGAAAAAAATACATTTGATACTCTTGGAAACATTGCATTTACTTTATCCAAAATTTCAATGGATATATGCTTGTATTCAGGAGATGAGTTTCAATTTATTTCATTTCCTGATGATATAACAACAGGTTCAAGTATTATGCCACACAAAAAAAATCCTGATGTTTTTGAAATTATTAGAGGAAAGTGTAATAATATACAGAACTTATCAAATTCTGTATCATTATCATCAACCAATCTTCCAAGTGGATATCATAGAGATTTTCAATTAAATAAAGGTAAAATTATTGATGCAGTCATTGAAATTAAAGAATGTATTAAAATTTTATCATACTGCTTATCTAAAACTAAGGTTAATAAAAAAATTCTTGAAAAATCAAACTATGAAAATATTTTTAGTGTAGAATTAATAAATGAAATGGTGATGCAAGGAATTCCTTTTAGAGATGCATATCTTAAATTAAAAAATAAATTAAGTGAAGGGAAAATAAAGGTTCCAAAGAAAGTTAAGTATTCACATATAGGTAGTATTGGAAACCTAGCTTTGGATAAAATAAAACTTAAAATGAAAGAAAACTATTAGATTAGTTAATATCTAATGATATTAGTCTCAATTAAGTAGTTAATTTACGATTTAATATATTTGGCTAATGAGTAAGTTACTAAAATGGTCTTTTACTGCTGCATTAGCTGGATTTCTTTTTGGTTTTGATACGGTAGTAATTTCAGGTGCAGATCAAAAACTTCAAACCCTATGGAATACAACTGATATTTTTCATGGAGCCGTTGTTATGTCAATGGCATTGTGGGGAACTGTTTTTGGTGCAGTTTTTGGAGGATTTCCTACTAAAAAAATTGGTAGAAAAAATACATTGCTGTGGATTGGAATTTTTTTTAGTATATCTGCAATTGGATCTGCTTTAGCTAATGATCCCATAACCTTTGCAATTTTCAGATTTGTTGGTGGAATAGGAGTTGGTATTTCTGGAATTGCAGCTCCAGCATACATTTCTGAAATTGCTCCTCAAAAAAATAGAGGAAAACTTGTTGGACTATACCAATTTAGTATTGTGATTGGAATACTTATTGCATTTATATCAAATTATTTATTGAGTGGTTTAGGTCAAAATGATTGGAGGTTTATGATTGGAGTAGAGCTAATACCAGCATTAATATTTACATTTCTTGTTATATCTATTCCTAAGAGTCCTAGGTGGTTATTTTTAAATAATAGACAGAGTGAAGCTGAGAAAATTATTAGATCATTGTACTCAACAAAAGAGGCAGAGGGGTTAATTTTAGATATTACAAAAGATAATCAGAATATAACCTCGTCTGAATCAATTTTTAATAAAAAATATAGTTTTATTGTAATGTTAGCTTTTTTAATAGCAGCATTTAATCAGTTGTCAGGGATAAACGCATTTTTATATTATGCACCAAGAATCTTTGAAGAGGCTGGCTTAGGTCAAAGTATTGCGTTGCTTAACAGTGTTGGAATTGGATTAACAAATGTAATATTTACATATGTAGGAATAAATCTAATAGATAGGCTTGGAAGAAGAACACTAATGTATATTGGTTCCTTTGGATATATAGTTTCACTTTCTTTAATTAGTCTTTCATTCTTTTTAGAATGGGAAGGGATCTTTCTTCCATTATTTTTTTTCCTTTTTATTGCATCTCATGCAATTGGCCAAGGAGCTATAATATGGGTGTATATATCTGAGATTTTCCCAAACAATATTAGAAGTTATGGACAATCATTTGGAGTGTCTACACATTGGATACTTGCTGCAATAATTCCTTCATTTATTCCATTTTTATTTGGATTCATCGGGCCTGGTTTTGTTTTTTCATTTTTTGCTCTTATGATGGTTTTTCAATTACTTTTTGTTCATTTTATTATGCCTGAAACTAAAGGAATATCTCTTGAAGACTTGAGTAAAAAACTTATTAAAATTGAGTAAAAATATAATTTGTTTTGGCGAAGTTTTGTGGGATAAATATCCAGATAAAATACAAATAGGAGGAGCGCCTTTTAATGTTTTTTCAAGACTGCACTCTTTTAGAAATAATGTGAAGTTAATATCAGCAGTTGGTAATGACAGCCTTGGCTTAGATATATTAAAGTATTTCAAAAAAAACAACTTTGAAACAGATCTTATATATCAAGATAAAGGCCACAAAACCGGTTGTGTGAATATTAACCTTGATTCAGGTGAACCTTCATATGAAATTGTAAGTAATGTAGCTTGGGATTTTATTCCATTCGAAAATAAAAAAATTGATTGTATCAAAAGCATTGATTTTTTGGTTTTTGGATCATTAGCTTCTCGAAAAAACAAATCTTTTCAAACACTCAAAAAAATTTTTAATTATTCAAAATTTAAAATTTTAGACCTGAATTTAAGACAGAATTTTTTTACCAAAGAAAAATTAGAGCTTCTTTTAATTGCCTCAGATTTTTTAAAGATAAATATGAATGAGTTTAAAATTATAATTAAACTTTTTGATTTCAGCGGGTCAAATAATGAAGATCTTCTAAAAAAAATTTATAATAAATTCAAAATGAAATATCTTTGTTTAACAAATGGTTCTTTCAAATCATATTTTTTTGATGGTAATTCAATATATCAATTTAAGCCTGTAAAAGTGAATTCAATCGATAATGTTGGTGCTGGAGATAATTTTTTAGCATCATTTATTAACGAATTTTTCATAAAAAATAATAAAACAGAGAATTCTCTTAAAATTGCATCTGCATATGGAGCGTTAACTACAACTAAAATTGGTGCAAATCCAATAATAAAATTTGATGAAGTAAAAAAACTTTTAAAAATTTAAAATTTATCATAATCCTAATTTTACCCCGTGTTATTAGGCATTTCAGCATTTTTGAGCAGTAAATATTAACAAATTCTTAATTTTTTGTTAAATAAAAGTTTGTTTTTACATAGTTTGACTATATATTGCAGTATAAATGCAGTATCATGTAATGACTGCTTTAACAAAAATCAAATAAAAATAAAATATGAAAAATGTACTTAAATTAGGCTTAGGCTTAGTTCTTCTTTTTGGAGGAGTTCTAAACGCCCAGCAAATTTCTGGTAATATTTCTGATGAAACTGGACCACTTCCTGGAGCTTCTATTGTAGTTCAAGGAACATCAACCGGTGCTGTTGCAGATTTTGATGGAAATTATTCTATCTCTGCAGACACAGGTGATGTATTAGTTTTTTCTTATGTAGGATTTTCTGCACAAGAAGTTACAGTTGGTAGTCAAAACACTATAAACGTTGTTTTGATTAGTTCTAACGAACTTGATGAAGTATTAGTTACTGGATATGGTTCTCAGGCTCAAAAAGAAATTACATCTGCTGTAGTTTCTGTTTCTGAAGATGAATTTAATAAAGGTGCTATTACTGATGCATCTGAATTGCTGCAAGGAAAAGTAGCAGGTTTATCAATTTATAATCGTGGTGGTGATCCAAATGCTGGAACCGTCATTAGACTTCGTGGTCTAACTACAATTGGTGCGAATACTTCACCTCTTATTGTTGTTGACGGAGTTATTGGAGCTTCATTGCAAAATGTAGATCCTCAAGATATTGAATCAATTAATGTATTGAAAGATGCATCTGCTGCCGCTATTTATGGTTCACGTGGATCTTCAGGTGTACTTCTTGTAACTACTAAAAAAGGTGTTGCAGGTGAAACACAACTCTCTTATAACGGTAGATTTGAATCATCTACCATTGCTAACCAAATAGATGTAATGTCTCCAAGTGAATTTGTTGCTAATGGAGGTAGAGATCTTGGTTCACAAACCGATTGGTTGGATGCAGTTACAAGGGAAGGTTTTTCTCAAATTCATAATCTTACTGCTTCTGGTGGTGCTGGTAACTCTACTTATAGAGTATCTGCAAACTTTACTGAAGATCAAGGTATTCTTGAAAATAGTGGGTTTGACCAGTTTAATACAAGGTTGAGTTTTCAAACATCAGCTTTAAATGATAGGTTAAAAATTGGATTCTCAGCAGCATTCATTCAAAGAAATCAAGAAAATGGTTTTCGTGAATCAATGAGATATGCTACACTTTATAATCCAACAGCTCCTATTTATGCTGTAGATGCTCCTTATGCATTTAATGGTGCTCAATTTGGTGGTTATTTTGAAACACTAGGATTATTTGATTCTTATAACCCAGTGTCTATTATAAACCAAAACATTAATGATGGTGAGGCAAGAACTATAAATTACGGTATAAATCTAGAATATGATTTAACAGACAGTATTACTGCATATTTCCGTTCTTCTACTCAATCAAATGATTATGCTAATAGAGTTTACTTTAGAACAACTTCACTATGGAATAATAATGATGGATATGGTGGAGCAGATTCTCCTGTTAGAAAAGGTGCTGCTGAATTCTATGAGCAAAACTCAGATTTTCAATTAAATGAATTATATGCTACTTGGAAAAAATCTACTGATAATATGAACCTTGCAGTTACTGCAGGTTACTCATATCAAAAAGAGAACTTTAATCAAGCATTTTTTGCACTAGGAGATTTTCCAGGTGATGAGATAGATTATATAGATGCTATTGAATATTCTCAAGATTTACTTAATGCAGGTCAAATTAACGCATATTCAGACAGAAGTCCTGATACTGAAATAGATGCATTCTTTGCTAGACTTAATATGACTATAGCAAACAACGTATTTATAAATGCTTCTCTTCGTAGAGAAGGATCTACAAAGCTTGGTGCTGATAATCAATATGGTACATTTCCATCTGTTAGTATAGGTGCTGATCTTGCCCAAATGTTAGATCTTAGTGGAGTGCAACAACTAAAGCCACGTATTTCATGGGGTGTTACTGGTAACTTACCTAACGATGCGGGACTTGCTCAAGAAATTAGAGGATGGTCTTGGGGAGGTGGAGGCTCTGCAGGAGGATCTACTAACCTTTTAAGGGCTGCTAATCCTGATTTGAAGTGGGAAGAAAAAGAAGAGCTTAACTTCGGGATTGATTTTGTAATGGATCGTTTTTCAGCTACAATAGATATCTATTCTCAAACATCAAAGGACTTTATTATAAATAGAATTGTAGATGCTGCTGTTTACGGATTTGACAGAAGATTTGAAAATGCTGGTCAGCTTTCATCTGATGGATTTGAAGTTGCATTGAACTATGATGTTTCTGATAATTGGAACACAGGAATTACTTTTGCAACTAATAATTCTGTTCTTGACGAATATGTTCAAGATGCTGATACATTTGGTAACCTAGGTTCACCTGGTCAAAACAGTACAAATGTTACACGTGTAAAAGTAGGTGAACCAATTGGTCAACTATGGGGTCCTGTTTGGGATGGAACTGTAACTGGTGGTTCACAAAACTTCTCTGATCTTAATGGTGACGGTGAATTAGTAGTTGGACAAAATAATGCACTTGATGACAATGTTGATTTTGCTGTTCTTGGTAATGGAATTCCTGATTTTGAAATGGGATGGACTAATACCATAACATTAGGAGAATACACAATAAATGCTGCCTTTAGAGGTGCATTCGGACACAGTCTTGTAAATACATTCCGTGCTTTCTACGAACCTAGAGTTGGTTCTCAGAAATCATATAACTATATTAATACTGAGTTAGCTAACAATGAAATTACAAATGCAAACTTTTCATCTTTATATGTTGAGAAAGCAGATTTCTTTAAGCTAGATAACTTAACTATATCTCGTCCAATAAGAGATAATATTAATCTATCGTTGAATGTAAGAAATGCTTTTGTAATAACAGATTATACTGGTTCTGACCCAGAGCCTGCACTCTTCGATCTTTTAGATGGAAATCCGCTTGCTCCAGGTATAGACCGTAGAAATAGTTATTATTCAGCTCGTTCATTCACACTTGGTTTAAACATTAAATTTTAATCCCAAAATCTATGAAAACTATAAATAAAATAATTTTAGCAATCGGACTGATAGGAATAACCTATTCATGTACCGATTTAGAGGAAGATCTTATAGGAGATCTTACTTCAGACTTCTCTGTCGAAGGTATTTCTACAGGAGGATCTGGTGGAGGTGGAGATGCTCTTACGGGAGTCTTTAACGCCGTCAGAAACGCAGGTACTGCCAATCATGGTGGTTATTTCTCTGTTCAGTCTGTTTCATCTGATGAAATGGCTGTAACTCAAAAGGGTGGTGACTGGTATGATGGTGGAGTATGGTTAGATGTTCACAGACATACATTTACACCAGCTAATGGTCCAATAACAGGGACATGGTCTCAACAATATGGATCAATTGGTCAGGTAAATAATGCAATAACTAATGGTGGTCTTGATGCAACTCAAATGGCTCAAGCAAAAGTTGTTCGTGCTTATTTACACTGGAGGTTAATGGATCTTTACGGTAATGTAATAATTGCTGATGGATCTGGATCTTCATCTCAATCATCAAGATCTACAGTTTTTAACTGGGTAGAAGGTGAATTGCTTTCAGCTCTTGGTATGGGATCTTCTTTTGACTTATCTAAACTTTCTAACTCTGCTTTAGGAACTAATGATGTAAAGTATAGAATTAATCAGTATAGTGCTTTAGGTATTTTAGCTAAAGTTTATTTAAATGCTGAGGTTTACACTGGTACTGAAAGATATAGTGATGCTGCAGCTGCAGCGGGACACATTATTGATAATGGTCCATATACTTTATCAGATAGTAGTGTATCTGTACCCAATCTAGGAAAGCGTCCTTCTGTGGCGAGTGACCCAGCTACATTAAATGGTTATGCAGCAATTTTTGCTTCTAATAACGAGAATAACCCTGAAATTATATGGTCGGTAGAATATGATGAGGCAACTGCAGGTGGTATGAATTTCCACCACATGAGTCTTCATTATGCTTCTCAGTATACATGGAATTTTGAGGCTCAACCATGGAATGGTTATGTAGCTCTAGAAGAATTTGTAAATTCTTACGAGGCAGGAGATGCTAGAAGAAAAGCAAACTTTATAACTGGACCACAATTAGATTATGGTGGAAATGCACTAGTTGATTTAGCTTCTGATTCTCCAACTCCTGAGATTGTGTATTCGATAGGAATAAATGAACTTGAACCTAATGCAGCTCGTACAGGTGGATTTCGTTTAGGTAAATTCTCTTTCAAACAATTTGCAAGACCTGATCTTGACAACGATTATCCAATCGTTAGGTTAGGTGATGTACATTTAGTTCATGCAGAAGCAACTGCTCGTGCAGCTGGAAATTGGGCATTAGCTCTTCCAGAGGTAAATGCAATTAGAGCTAGAGCTGGAGTTTCAGCTTTATCTTCAATTACTGCAGAAGGATTTCTTGCAGAAAGAGGACGTGAAATGTTCCAGGAAGCTACTAGAAGAACTGATCTTATTAGATTCGGTAAATGGAATAGCTCTTGGTGGGAAAAAACAAATTCTGATTCTTTCAGAAGCATTTTTCCAATTCCAACGGAGCAGCTTACTGCTAACCCAAGCTTACAACAAAATAGTGGATATTAATTATTAATATTACTATAAAAATAAAGGCCACCTTAGTGTGGCCTTTTTTTTTTAAACCTTTCTAAATTTCGCTAATTTTGCATTATGAGATCATGGATTTTAATTCTTGTTTTATTGGGATCTTTTTCCTGTAATAATTCTATTTCTAGGTTTGAAAAAAAATCATCAGATAAAACAGGTGTAAATTTTAAAAATACCCTTAAATACACTGAAGACTTTAATCCATATACATACAGAAATTTTTTTAATGGTGGAGGTGTTGCCCTGGGCGACATAAATAATGATGGATTAATTGATATATACTTTACAGGTAATATTGTAAATAATGCTTTATATCTTAATAAAGGAAACTGGAAATTTGAGGATATTACTAATTCTGCTGGAGTCTTATGTGAAAATAATTGGTCTACTGGTGCTACCTTTATTGATATAAATAATGATGGATTCTTAGATATTTATGTTGCAAAATCTGGAAAACCAGGTGGACCTAATAGACATAATGAGCTTTTTATAAATCAAGGTGATTTAACTTTTGTAGAGTCCTCTAAGGATTATGGATTAGACATTGAAGGATTATCCGTACATGCAGCTTTTTTTGACTCCGACGGGGATCTAGATTTAGATGCATATGTATTGAATAATTCAATAAGATCAGTTGGAACATACGATTTAATTCAAGATCAAAGAAATATTTCAAGTGATGACGGTAATAAACTATTAGAGAATATTGATAATAAATTTAAAAATGCATCCTCTAAGAATGGTATTTATTCTTCAAATATTGGATTTGGTCTTGGAATTACTTTATCTGATTTTAATGGAGATTTATGGCCAGATATTTTTATTTCAAACGACTTCTTCGAAAAAGATTATTTATACCTAAATAATAATGGAAGAGGATTTTCAGAAGAGTCATCTACTTATTTTGACGCACTCTCTATGGGATCCATGGGTGCTGATGTTGCTGATATGGATAACGATTTAATTCCAGACTTAATTGTAACCGAAATGTTACCAGAAACTTTATCAAGACAAAAAAATAAACAGGTTTATGAGTCATATGATAAATTTATGCTTGCAGGATCAAAGGGTTATCATAAGCAGTATCCAAGAAATACATTTCAAAGGAATTTAGGTAATACTTTCTATGAAATTAGTAGACAGCTTGGTATTGCTGCTACAGAGTGGAGTTGGGCAGCTCTTCTCTTTGATATGGATAATGATGGATATAAAGATATTTATATAAGTAACGGAATATACAAAGACTTACTTGATAGAGATTATTTAACTTATCAAGCAAATGATGAAAAAATAAGCCAAATTTTAAGATCAGAAACTGAAGATATTACTGATCTAATTGATATAATGCCCTCTAAACCTCTAATTAATGCAGTATTTAAAAATAATGGTGATTATACATTTAATGATAAAAGAGAAGATTGGGGTCTTAATGAGCCTAGCTTTAGCAATGGGTCAGCATACGGTGATTTAGATAATGATGGAGACCTTGACCTAGTTGTTAATAATGTTAACGCAGAACCTTTTTTATTTGAAAATCATTCAGATAAAGAAAATAATAATTTTTTATCAATTACTTTGAAGGGTTTAGCTCCTAATATTAACGCCATTGGTGCTAAAGTAATTCTTCATTTATCAAATGGTAAAAAAATGATGTCAGAACAATTTCCATCTAGAGGATTTCAAAGTTCTGTCCCTTACAGACTTCATTTTGGTCTTGGTAAATTAGTAAACATAGATTCACTTGAAATTTTCTGGCCGAACAGAAAACGTTCTATTATAAATGATATTAGTGTCAATAAAACTTTAGACATAAATTATTCAGAAATTGATTCAGAGTTAATTAACCTAAAACCTACTTTTATTAGGAAAAATAATATATCGGAGAATATCATTGATTTTAAACACAATGAAAACTATTATATTGATTTTGACTCAGAAAGATTACTTCCTCAAATGTTTTCAAATGAAGGCCCAAGTGTATCTAATATTGACATAAATAATGACGGAATTCAAGATTTTTATATAGGTGGGGCAAAAGGTCAAGTTTCAAACCTTTTTTTAAGCTCATCTGATAAATACAACAAAATATCTAGTCCTTTTGAAATTCATAAAGATTCAGAAGATGTTCAGTCAATATTCTTTGATGCTGATAATGATGGTGATCAAGATCTTTATGTAGCATCTGGTGGAAAAGCATTTTCAAAATTATCAAGAACTCTTAATGACAGATTATATTTTAATGAATCTGGTAAATTTGTATATAAACCATCAGCTCTAAATTTCTCCAATTTTTTTAGTACTGGAGCTATTGAAACTGGTGATATAAACAATGATGGGTTTTTAGACATATTTGTTGGAGAAAGATTTGATGTAGATACATATGGTAAATCAGGCTCTGTTTTGATATTAATTAATAAAGGTGATGGAACCTTTGAAACTACTTATCCTGAAGAATTACAGAATATTGGAATGATAACTGATATTACCTTTGAAGATATTAACTCTGATAATAAAGGTGATTTAATTATAGTAGGTGAATGGATGCCAATATTAACATATTTAAATAATAATTCAAATTGGAAACTAATTACAAATGAAATAGGACTTCAGGAGACAAGTGGTATATGGCAAACAATAGAATCTTCTGATTTAAATAATGATGGAATTCCAGATTTTATTCTTGGGAATATGGGGCAAAATGGTTTTTACAAACCTGATATGAAATTCTTTCTAAATGATTTTGATAATAATGGAAGAGCAGAAGCAATCTTTACGTATAATATTAATAATAAAGATTTTCCCATTCATGATAGAGATGAGTTAATTAAACAATTGCCAAACCTGAAGAAAAAACTTTTGTACTATAAAGATTATTCTAATCTATCAATTAATGATATTTTTACAAAAGATCAGTTATCATCATCCATTAACAAACAGATCAAGGAAACTAGAAGTCTAATTCTTTTATCCAATGGGTCTCTTTCATATTCTAAATATCCTTTACCTAAAGAAGTCCAATACTCTAGTGTTCACGCAATTAAAATAAAGGATTTAAATAATGATGGATATAAGGATCTTATACTTGGCGGAAATCAATTCCTTGTAAAACCCCAATATGGTGCATTTGATGCTTCAAAAGGTTGGATTCTTTACGGAAGCGAAACTTCAATTACAACTTTTGATGAATTGAGGCCACTTAACATATCTGGACAAATTCGAGATTTTTCATTAGTTCAGTCAAATAAATCTTCTGATTCTTTACTTTTGATAGCAGGAATTTCTAATTCAAAAATTATTACAAAAAATGTTAAATAGGTTTACAACAATATTATTTATTTTTCTTATTTCATGTCAAGATCCTTCTAATTATGATGAATTGGTTAGATATGAATTAACAAATGGTAATTACATTGAATCTGTCCAATTTGGTTTAAAGCTTGGCGATACAAAAAAGGACTTTTTTGTTAAAGCATGGGAGTTAAATAATGAAGGAAAAGTTACTCATGGACCTAATAATGATTTTATAGCTTATGAATTACAAAATATGCCTGAGGGAAGAAGGATTAATCATTTATTCTATGGCATTTTTAATAATGATGATATAATGACAGGCTTAGATATGAGATTTTATTTTCTGGGCTGGGCTCCTTGGAATGATAGTTTACAATCTAATAAAGTTCTTCCAGTAGCAATGAAAAAGCTAATAGAGTGGTATCCTGGAAATGATTTTTCATTGATTGAAAATAAAAACATTCCCGATCAATCATATGTTAAAATTGATGGAAACAGACAAATTGTTATCCATATTATGGACGATAGGTATGTAAGAGCTCAATTAATAGATTTACGTTACAAATACCCTAATCTTGTTAGATAATATGAAAAAATATATATTTTGTTTAATGGTATTAATATTATTTACATCGTGTGAATCAAATGATAGATTTATTTTTAAGTTAAAGTCTTCAAATGAAACAAAAATTAATTTTGAAAATAATTTAACTTTTGATCAAGAATTTAATGTTTACACTTATAGAAATTTTTATAACGGAGGAGGGGTTTCAATAGGGGATATTAATAATGACGGGCTTGCTGATATTTACTTTACTGCTAACCAAAAGCCTAATGAATTGTATCTGAATAAAGGAGATTTTATATTTGAAAACATATCTGAAATTGCTGGAATTGGTGGAAAAAAGGCTTGGTCAACTGGTGTCACTATGGTTGACATTAATGCAGATGGCTTACTTGATATATATGTGTGTAACTCAGGTGATGTTGAAGGTGATAATAAACAAAATGAACTATTTATAAATCAAGGAGATTTGACATTTAAAGAAGAAGCTGAAAAATATGGTTTAGCTGATCCAGGGTATTCTACTCATGCAAGTTTTTTTGATTACGACAAAGATGGAGATTTAGACGTATATCTTTTAAACAACTCTTATCAGGCCATTGGGAGTTTTGATCTTAGAAGAAATGAAAGACCAAAAAGAGATATGGATGGTGGGGATAAGCTTCTTAAAAACCTAAATGGAAAATTTATAGATGTTAGCGAGGAGTCAGGAATATATGGTTCAGTTATTGGATTTGGTCTTGGTGTTACAGTTGGAGATGTAAATTCTGATGGCTGGGAAGATATATATGTTTCAAATGATTTTTTTGAAAGAGATTATTTATACGTAAATAATCAAGATGGAACTTTTTCCGAAATATTGACTGATGCGATATCTTCATTAAGTGCAGCATCAATGGGCGCTGATATGGCTGATATCAATAATGATGGTGCAGCTGATATCTTTGTCACTGAGATGCTTCCGTCCGAGTATGAAAGATTAAAGTCTGTAACAACTTTTGAAAATTGGGATAAGTATTCTTATAATGTAGAAAATGGTTATTATCATCAATTTACTAGAAATACACTTCAACTTAATAATGGAGATAATACTTTTAGTGAAATTGGAAGATTAGCTGGGGTGGAAGCTTCAGATTGGAGTTGGGGTGCACTTTTTTTTGATTTCAATAATGATGGTCTTCGTGATTTGTTTATTGCAAATGGTATATATAGAGATTTAACAGATCAAGATTATCTTCAATATGTTTCAAATGAACAAGTTTTAATGTCAATTGTTTCAAATGAGCAAGTAGATTATGCAAAACTAGTTGAAATAATTCCTTCAAGACCTGTAAAAAATCATGCCTATTTAAATAATGGTAATTTAAAATTTAAAAATGATGAGAAAACCGGATTATTAGCTCCAAGTTTTTCAAATGGATCTGCATATGGAGATCTTGATAATGATGGAGACCTTGATCTTGTTGTAAATAATGTAAATATGCCATCATTTATTTATGAAAATAAAACTGACGAGACATCAGAGGGTAATTATATTCAGTTTGATTTAAATGGAATTGGAGAAAACACTATGGCTATTGGGTCTCAGATTAAAGTTTCAGAAGGGGATGAGAATTTTTATGTTCAACAACAACCTATAAGAGGATTTCAATCAAGCATGGATCTTAGACCACATATTGGTCTGCCTTCTGATAAGCCCGTTAATATTGAAATTAAATGGCCTAATCAGACAATTACATATCTTGAAAACGTTCAGGTTAATCAAATTCTTAAAGTTAGCCAGAATGGTGCTAACGACAATTATATACCAGAACAATCGATAAATTCTAAAAATATATTCAAACGATTAAAAATAAATAGTGATTTTTTACATAAAGAAAATTTATTTATTGACTTTAATAGAAATCGTCTGCTACCTCATATGTTAAGTACACCTGGTCCTAAAATAATTAATGGGGATATTGACGGTGATGGAATTGACGAGATATTTATACCTGGTTCAAAAGATAATAGCAGTTCTTTATTGAGATGGAATTCAGACTTTCTTTATGAAGATGTTTCTTTCAAACTTTCTAATGAAATCGAATCGGAGATTATTGAACCAATTTTTTTTGATGCTGATCAGGACGGTGATTTAGATCTTTACACAGCTAATGGAGGTGTAGAATTTTCTAAATTTATCCCATATTTATCTGATAAATTATATTTTAACGATGGAAAAGGAAATTTCACTTTATCAGATCTAGAACTCCCTACAAATTATAATTTTTTTAATTCTGGTACTGTAGAAGTATCTGACATAGATGGGGATAATGATTTAGATTTATTTGTAGGTGAAAGACTAATATCAGATTCTTATGGAGTATCTGGTTCAGGGGTATTGTTAATTAATGATGGAAAGGGATCTTTTAAAGACGTAACTATTGATTCAGCTCCAGATCTTATGGATATAGGGATGATAACTGATGCAATTTTTATAGATATCGATAATGATGGTGATGAAGATTTGATTGTTGTTGGTGAGTTTATGGGAGTAAATGTTTTTTATAATCAAAATGGAAGTTTCAATCTTGCCTCAACAAATTTATCAAAATATAAAGGATGGTGGCAAACTATAAATTCAGGAGATTTTAATGGTGATGGATTACCTGACTTAGTTGTTGGAAATCATGGATTAAACTCTAGATTTAGTGCAAGTGATGATTATCCAATTAGGTTATATGTTAACGATTTTGATGGAAATGATCAACTTGATCCTATTCTAACTTTCAAAAGTAGAGATGGAGAGTTTTATCCTTATGATCTTAGACACAATCTTATTGATCAAATGAAGCCCTTAAAAAAGGTTTTCCCAGATTATAAATCCTTCAAATCAGCGACTGTAAAAGATATGTTTAGTGATGAGAAACTTGAAGAAAGTTTAAAGCTTGATGTTAATATTCTTTCAAGTTCAATTTTTATAAATAAGGGGGAGGGTAGTTTTGAACTTTACCAATTACCTCAAAGAGCACAATTTTCTCCAATATATTCAATATTAGTTAATGATTTTGATAATGATGGTGATGAGGATATTATTGCTGGTGGAAATCTTTTCAAGGCAAAACCTGAAATTGGAAGGTATGATGCAAGTTTTGGTTTATTTATTGAAAATAAAGGATCTGAAGGATTTGTAATTCCTAAAAATGGATATGGTTTTAACCTAAGTGGTGAAGTGAGATCAATTATTTCTTCTAATTCAAATATAGTTGTTGGAAGAAATTCAGATTCTTTAGCGGTATTTAAAAATATAAATGAATAAAACCTCTTTTTACATATTAATTCTATTAGCAGTTATGGCATGCAAAATGCCAATTTCAGATAGTGATGAAATATATATAAAATTAGAATCGCTAGGTTCAGAACTTACTGGAATTAATTTTAATAATAAGCTCGAATCTAAACCCGATCTTAATATAATTGAATATTTATATTATTACAATGGAGGAGGTGTAGGAATATTAGATGTTAATAATGATGGTCTTGATGATATATTCTTTTCAGGTAATGAAGTTGGTGACGAATTATATCTAAATCAGGGTGATATGAAGTTTAAAAATATTACTCAATCTGCTGGAATTAATTCAGAAAATAATTGGTCAACAGGTGTTGCTATTGCTGATGTAAATAATGATGGACTAGTTGATATTTATGTTTCAACTGTAAGTGATTATAAAAATCTTGAAGGTCATAATAGACTATATATTAATAATGGTGATCTAACATTTACTGAAACTTCTAAAGAAACTGGATTGGACTTTGTTGGCTTTGGGACTCAAGCAAGTTTTTTCGATTATGATAATGATGGAGATTTAGATGTATATCTTCTTAATCACTCAATTCATACACCAAGAAATTATGGAAGAGCTAATAAAAGATTTGAAAAAGACCTCAAATCTGGTGACAGAATGTATGAAAACCTCTTAAATGAAGGAAACTTTAAATTTGTTGAAGTAACTGAAAAATCAGGTATTTATTCCAGCTCTCTTGGTTATGGACTTGCAATATCAACAATTGATGTTAATCAAGATGGATATACAGATATTTATGTTGGTAATGATTTTCATGAAAATGATTATCTATATTTAAATAATGGCGATAAAACATTTTCTGAAGTCTCTAAAGAAAAAATTAGCCATACTAGTAGATTTACAATGGGTGTTGATATATCCGACATAAATGGTGATTTGATTCAAGATATTTTTACACTTGATATGATGCCATTTAAGTCTGATATTTTTATGAAGTCAGGTGGAGAGGACTCTGATAAAGTTTCGCAAATAAAAAAAGATTACGGTTACAATGAACAGCTTGCAAGAAATCACATGCAACTTGGAACAAATGAGGGGATTTTTAAAGAAGTTGCATTAATTACAAATACATACGCAACTGATTGGAGTTGGTCAGTTTTAATTGAAGATTTTGATAACGATGCTGATAATGATATTTTTATTTCAAATGGAATATATAAAAGACCAAACGATTTAGATTTTATAAACTTTCAAAGTAATATTTTATACGAAAACTATAGAGAGGAAGAAAACAGATTAGAGAGAGATTTAATCGATCAGATGCCTATGTTAAAAATACCAAATATTCTATTCTCTCAAAAATCTGATTATAATTTTGAGATGTCAGGAGAGTCTATTGGTATTCCTCCAACATATTCTAATGGTTCAGCTGTTTCTGATTTAGATAATGATGGTGATTTAGACATTGTCTCAAACAATATTAATGATAAAGCTCAGATACTTGAAAATAAATCAGAAAATCTTAAAAAGTCATTTATACAATTCAATATTAAAAATAACAATGGTTCACCTTCACTAGGAACTAAGATTATTGCTTATACAGGTAATAAAAAAATGATAAAAGAAATTACTGGGTCTAGAGGTTATGCTTCATCTTCATCTACTAGGGTTCATTTTGGTTTAGCTAATTACAAAAAAGTAGATTCAATTGAGATTAAATGGATAAATGGGATTACTAATAAATATTATGATTTGGGTGTAAATCAAATCCACGAATTTTATCCTAATATTGAAAATGTTAATTTAAATACATCAAATTTGCTAACTGTTTCTGAAATTGAGGAATTCAATTATAAACATATTGAAAATAATTATCTTGATTATGAGAGAGAACCATTAATGCCAGAAAGGTTGTCTATTGAAGGACCAGCATATGTTGGTTCTGATTTTAATGGTGATGGTATTAAGGATATTTTTATCGGAGGTGCAAAACTACAATCACCTGAATTATTAATTCAAAATATTGACGGATCATTTAAAAAAATTAAAAATATCGTTTTTGAACAAGATTCTCAATTTGAGGATATTGATGCTGAGGCATTTGATTTTGATCAGGATGGAGACATGGATATCTATGTCATGAGTGGAGGAAACGAGTATGTTGACGGAGATATTAACTTAATGGATAGACTTTACATAAACAACGGTAATGGTTTGTTTAATAAATTTCCTGCAAACTTACCAAGTACAAACGGAGGATCTATTAGTTCTGCTGATTTTAATAAAGATGGATATTCTGACTTATTTATTGGTAGTAGATCTATTCCAGGTGGGTATGGACTCTCACCAATTAGTGTGATTGTTAAGAGTTCACCAGAAACTGACTCATATTTTGAAGTTGTAGCTCAATCTCCACTCGGGATGGTTACTGATAGTAAATATACAGATATAAATAATGATAACATTTTAGATATAGTTGTAGTGGGTGATTGGATGCCCATAACAATTTTAATTGGGGAAGGAGACAATAAATTTTCTAATCAAACTACAATGTATGGTTTAGCAAATACATCAGGTTTTTGGAATACAATTGAAATTGCTGATTTAAATAATGATGGAAAAAAAGATATAATTGCTGGTAATTCAGGGTTAAACCATAAGTTTAAAGCTTCTATTGAAAATCCAGTTAAAATCTATTTAGATGATTTTGATGAAAACACCTCATTAGATCCAATAATTTTCTATAATTTTTTTGGAGAACCTGTTCCGTTTGCTTCAAGAGATAAACTAGTAAATTCATTACCCTATTTAAAGAAAAAGTTTTTAAAATATAACGATTTTGTCAAAGCTAAAAACATAGAATTATTGACTGAAAAAGATGAAATATTTGAAACTAAATCAATTTACGAGATGAGGTCTATGGCTTTTATGCAAAATGAAGAAAATATTTTTACGCCATCCCCATTACCAAGTCCGCTTCAATTATCATCTATTGAAGATTTTTATATTGATGGTAACAAGATTTATTATGTTGGAAATTATACTGGTAATGTATCTGAGCTGGGCCCCTCTCTTTCTAACTCAGGTGGAGTTTTAACTGGATTTGATGGCTATAATTATGATTCACATAAATCTTTAGGACTGCCAATTAACTATGAAGCTAGACATATTGATAAAATAAATAAGAATAGTTTATTAATTATAGGGAACAATAATAGAGCTTACAAGTTAAATTTAATTGAAAATTGATAAATTTGTTTAATGTTAAAATTTTTAATAAAACATATTTATTTTTTGGCTATAATTTTTGTATTGAATAGTTGTGAGTCAGATGAAAGATACATAGATAAATTAAATGATGCATCCTTGTTTAATGATACAATGCAAATTCTTACTGATGTAGTTGTTTATGATATTTTTTCTCCTCCTGTTGCCTCTAGAGTATATGTCTATCCTACAATAGCTGCATACTCAATAATGCAAAAGACTCATCCAAGCAAATACAATAGTCTGAAGTATCAACTTACTGATTTTAATGAAATATCTAGTTATGATGATCCTGACGTTATTCCTAACCTTTCTGCAATTCATGCATTTCTGATAGTTGGGAAAGCTCTTATTTTTTCAGAGAATAAGATTGATGAATATATGGAAAGCCTTTATGATGAACTAAGAAGTTTAGGTTTAACCAAAAGAAAGCTTGATAAATCAGTAGAATATGGAGAAATAGTAGCATCAGAAATTCTTAAATGGGCAGATGATGATTTTTATAAACAAACTAGGACATTTCCAAAATATACCATACAACAAGATGATAAGTTTTGGAAGCCTACACCACCAGACTATATGGAAGGAATTGAACCTCATTGGAATAAAATCAGACCAATGGTTATCCCTTCAACTAATATTTTTAACCCACCTCCTCCATTGGAGATTAATATGAGTAAAAACAGTTCATTTTATAATGAGTTAATGGAAGTTTACAGAATCGGCAGACAAGTAACTGAGGACAATAATGATAGTGAAGAAGCAAAAATTGCTGCTTTTTGGGACTGTAATCCTTATGTTTCTCATCATAAGGGTCATGCTATGTTTGCAACAAAAAAAATTACTCCTGGTGGTCACTGGATTGGAATAACAAAAATTGCATCAGAGATTTCAAATGATACTTTTGACGAAGCAATTAACTCCTATTTAAATGTTTCAGTTGCTCTATTTGATGCATTTATTGCTTGCTGGGATACTAAGTGGAATACTCTTGTTGTTAGACCAGAAACATTAATTAATCAATATTTAGATGATGAATGGTTGCCAAAGCTTCAAACTCCTCCTTTTCCTGAATATACATCTGGTCATTCTGTAATATCTAAAGCTTCTGCAATAGTTTTGACTAAAATTTATGGTGAAGATTTTTCATTTGATGATTCAACTGAAATTAAGTATGGTTTGCCAGTTAGATCATTTAATTCATTTGAGCATGCAGCTGATGAAGCAGCTATCTCTAGACTTTATGGAGGCATTCATTACAGAATGGCTGTTGAGCACGGTGTTGTTCAAGGTGACAAAGTAGGAAGGTACATTTCTCAAAATTTAATTTCTAAAATTGAGGATATTGATATTGCTCAAAATTAAAATTTAGAAATGTTTATTATGAAAAAAATTTTTGTTTCAATTTCATTATTTTTTTTTGTATCATGTAGTTTCAACTCTCAAACTACAGTAAAATCGCCTGATTCTTCTATTTCATTGGATTTTCAACTCTCAAATGATCAACCTTTTTATACGATTAAAAAGAATAAAAAAGTTGTAATTGAAAAATCTTTACTTGGTTTAATTTTGGAGAATAAACTTGACTTTTCATCTGGCTTTAAAATTCAAGAAACATCTAATTCATCTTATTCTGATTCTTGGGCTCCTTCATTTGGTGAAGAATCTAATATCATTAATGAATACAACCAACTGTCAATAATTTTACATAAAGATAGTCTTGAGATGAAACTAATTTTTAGAGTTTTTGACGACGGAGTTGCATTTAAATATGAAATTCCAAATCAAACTGGGATTCCCAGTTATGATATTATTGATGAAAAAACCGAATTTAATTTATCACCAAATGATAAGGCATGGTGGATACCTGCTTTTTCATATAGAAGATACGAATTTCTTCATGCTTATTCTTCAATTGATAGTATATCAAAAAAATATTTTTCTGATAGTGTAGAGGATATATCATATGACACTTTAGGTATAGACGCCGCACATACACCTTTGACATTAAAGAAAAAAAATGGACTTTATGTAAGTCTTCATGAAGCTAATTTGATAAACTTTTCATCAATGACTCTTGCACCTAAAGGTGATGGAAATCTAGAAGCTGAATTATATCCATGGTCTGACGGAATAAAAGTTAAATTAGAATCTGAAATTATATCTCCTTGGAGAACTATTCAAATAGCTGAAAATAGTTCAGACTTATTGTCATCTAACATGATTCTTAATCTTAATGATGATCCAGAAGAAGGATCGGACTTTTCATGGGTTAAGCCTGGAAAATATATGGGAGTATGGTGGGAAATGATTGGAACTAATCAATCAACTTGGTGGCCATCAGCTAACCATGGGGCAAACAACAAAAAAGTTATTAAATATTTAGATTTTGCATCTAAACATAAATTTGATGGGTTGCTAGTTGAAGGTTGGAATATTGGTTGGCATCCTGAGTGGTGTTGTTCAGGTAATGGAAATCCATTTAGCTTTACTGAAACCCAAGATGATTTTGATCTCCCTTATTTATCTAAATATGCAAAAGGTAAAGGAATAAGATTAGTTGGACATCATGAAACTGGAGGTCAAATTCAAAATTATGAGAGTCAACTAGATGATGCATATAGTTTGTACAAAGAAAATGGTATTAAATTCATAAAAACCGGCTATGTAAACGATGTAAGTAAAAATATTAAGAGAATTGATGAAAATGGAAATATAGTTTATGAATGGCATCATGGACAATTTATGATTAATCATATGCAGAGGGTAATCGAAAAGGCAGCTGAATATGAGATAAGTATCATTAAACATGAGCCAATTAAGGATACTGGACTAAGAAGAAAATATCCAAATTTTATTTCCAGAGAAGGTGCAAAGGGACAGGAATTTAATGGTTTCTCATCAAACGGTGTTAATCATATTACCGTTTTACCTTTTACTCGAATGCTTTCTGGTCCAATGGATTATACCCCTGGAATATTCCAGCTAAATAATTTTAGGTTTAAATCTCCTGACAACAAAGTAATAGATAATGCAGCAATAGTTCCATCAACAATTACTAAAGAACTCGCACTCTATGTAATAATGTATTCTCCAATGCAAATGGCTGCTGACTTACCAGAACATTATTTAAAACATCCTCAAGCATTTGAGTTTATTAAAAATGTTCCAGTTGACTGGTCGGAAAAGGTTGTCATTGATAGTAAAATTGGAAGCCATATAATTTTAGCAAGAAAAGATAAGTTCTCGGAGAATTGGTACCTCGGTGGAATAACAAATCAGGAATCTAGAACTGTAAAACTTGATTTTAGTTTTCTTGAAGATGATAAAATATACAATTTAAATATCTTCCAAGATACAGATAACACTCATTGGAAAGAAAATCCTATGAAATATGAGGTCGTCTCAAGGTTGATTTCTTCTAATTCTACTATTGACTTAACCATGGCTGAAGGTGGAGGTTTCGCAATTGAAATTACTGTAACTAAGTAGTTATTTTTTAATAAAATTTAACTCAAAAAAATAATTTATACCAAAACTATAGTCAAATTTTTTACCAGTAAGGTTGCCAAAGTCGATTGATTGGTTTACGATATTCACAATTGATAATGGAAAGTCTTTAAATCCAATTTGCAAAGTTGAAGCAGCTAAAAAACCATAATAAGATTTATCAGCACTTATATGAATTGTATATAACTGAGGTAACCAGTTTATCTTAATTTTATTAGTTAAATTAAATTGTTTTATTTCAGGCTGCAAAAAAAACATTCTTCCTCCATCAAATTGATCATCATTGACTTTCTTTAAATTAAAACCTTCGTAATAAAGAAAAGATAGACCAAAACTATCATTAAATCTATATGTTAACTTTGTAGTAGTAAGGGTTGTAACCCATGGCTGGATTATGATATCAGGTAACTTTTCTTCATCAACTTCAATTCTTTGAAAAGATGCTCCAGGAAAAAAAGCACCAATATCAATATTGAATTTACCTTTATTTTTCAATTTATAATTCCATATTATATCAACTGCCCAAGGTTGGAGTCCATCAAGTTCATATCTAAAATTCGGATTTATTGAAAATCTGTCATTACCTATAGAAAAACTCCCGCTCAACGCAGGTTCACCTAGTGTATAGAGAGGTATCCAATCTACACCATTATTGTCAACTTTAATATTACCATTGATATAAAAGTCTTCATTTGATTGAGAAAAAATTAAAGAGGGTATTAAAATCAGTAAACTTAAAAGTGATTTAATCATAATTAATTTTTTTACCAGAACATTGCATATAAAAATGCAGTAATTAAAAGTACTGAAAATGCAGCAATATTAAAAGTTTTATCAGTTGAGAAAAGTTTCTTTGTAAGGTTAATAGCTTTTGAATCAGTTTTATTACCATCTATATAACTTATAATAGCTATAACAGCGATTGTTAATATGCAAGTATAACCCATTTGATGCATAAATGGAATTTCAACGAAAATTAAAGCATCACTCCATCCTTTAGGAGCAACTTTAAAATACATAGCAATTGGAATTGATAATATTGCTCCCCAGATTGCAGCACTATTAGTTGCTTTTTTATAAAATAGACCCATTAAAAAAACAGCTAAAATTCCTGGACTAACAACACCAGTATATTCTTGTATAAATATAAATACTTGACCAAGACCTTCAAGTTGAGGTGCAATAACAATTGCGATAATTAAAGCAACAACTACAGTAATTCTTCCTACTAATACCATTTTTGCATCTGAAGCTTTCTTATTAAAATGAGATTTATAAATATCCATTGTAAAAATTGTTGATGTAGAGTTAAGCATTGATGCTAACGAGGATACAATTGCTGCTGCTAAAGCAGCTAGGATTAAACCTTTTATTCCTGCTGGAATAAAGTTCTTTATTAGCCATGGTGCAGCATTATCATTTGCAAAGCTTCCATCTGAATAAATAAAACCTGGATCAACAGATGTTGTTGTTAACATTCCTGCATCATCAAGATTCATAACATAAGCAATAATTCCAGGTAAGACTACAATTACAGGGATAATTAATTTTAGAAATGCAGCAAAAGCAATCCCTTTTTGACCCTCAGCTAAACTTTTTGCAGCTAAGGTTCTCTGAATTATATATTGGTTAAATCCCCAATAATAAAGGTTAGCCACCCACATTCCACCAATTAGTACTGCAAGTCCTGGTAAGTCCCACCATGCATCATTTCCATTTGGATCAATGATTTCACCTTTGGATAATATCATTGAGAATCTCTCTGGAGCTTTTTCAAAAACATATTTTAGACCATCAATTATGCTTCCAGAATCTGTTACATTAGCAAGAGCAAAATAAGTCATTAATAATCCACCAAAAATTAAAATAACTACTTGAATTACATCAGTCCATGCAACGGAAGCAAGTCCACCCCATAAAGAGTATGCCAATGCAAATAGTCCAAGACCGATAATACTATTCAATATTATTGATCCATCTCCAACACCTATAATAGTGTCCAGTGCTTTTCCTCCTAAAAATAAAACTGTTGTTAGATTAACAAAAACAAAAAGTGCTATCCAAAAGATTGCAAGTATCGTCTTTAGATTTGTACTGAATCTTTTTTCAATAAATTCGGGAATTGTATAAAGTCCCTTTTCTATAAAAATTGGGAGAAAATATTTCCCAACAACCAAAAGAGTAATTGCAGCCATCCATTCATAGGATGCAATTGCAAGTCCTAATGCAAATCCTGATCCAGACATTCCAATAAATTGCTCAGCAGATATATTTGCAGCTATTAATGAAGCTCCTACAGCCCACCACGGAAGAGATTTGCTAGCAAGAAAGTAATCCTCTGCATTTTTTTGTTTACCTTTTTTATCTCTAGAAACCCAAAGTCCAATTGATAGTATAGTAATTGCATAAAGACCAAATATTAAATAGTCTAAAAATTCAAAGTTACCACTCATTAGTATAATTATTTTAAATTGAAAGTATGAGGCTCTTTCTTGATTATATAAATATTGAAATTTTTGTTTAATTTAAAAAATAATACTTCAATTGATTAACATTAAATGAGAAAAAATAAAAATAGTATAGCTGTAAAAGTTGCAAAAAGAATTTTAATTAGTTTCTTTATTGTAATAATTTTTGTTGTGTTGCTTTTTAAAATGTTAGGAATATTGTAATTAGTAATATTTTGTAAGAATTAATAAATTTAAAAATGAATATTAATGAATTAAATTCCAATGAAATAATGCCAGGATTCCATGGTAAAATTATTCATGGATCTGACTTTACATGGGTATATTGGGAAATTGATAAAGGCTCAAGTCTTCCTGAACATAAACATATAAACGAACAGCTTATGCATGTTATTGAGGGTGAGTTTGAATTTACCATTAATGGGAAGAAAAATTTATGTAAGAAGGGCTCAACTTTTCTTATACCCTCTAACATTCCTCATTCTGGCAAAGCTATTAGTAAATGTGTATTAATGGATGTTTTTAGTCCAAAAAGAGATGACCTAGGATGAAAATAGATTTAACAGGGAAAAATGCTTTAATTGGGGGAAGCAGCAAGGGAATTGGTCTAGGTATAGCAACTCAACTAGCTAACTCTGGAGCAAGTGTTTGTTTAATAGCAAGAAATGAATCTAAACTAAAAGAAATTCTTAATCAACTTCCCAATTCTAGTAATCATAGTTATTTAATTGTAGATTTCTCAAATTTTAAAGAGTATAAAATTAAGATTGAAAAATATATTAAAAATAATCAAGTAGATATTTTAGTAAATAACACTCAGGGACCTCCAGCGGGAAATTCCTTATCAAAAAATATTGATTCTTATCAAGAAGCATTTGATTTATTATTCAAAAGTGTTGTATATACCACGTCATTAGTTGTTCCGCAGATGCAAAAAAATAAATGGGGTAGAATCATTAATGTTACCTCAGTGTCTGTGAAGGAGCCTCTCAATTATCTTGTTTTATCCAATAGTATAAGGTCTGCGGTAGTTGCATGGGCTAAAAGCCTTTCGGTAGATGTTGGACCAGATGGAATAACTGTTAATTCTATCTTGACTGGTTATTTTGATACAGAGAGAATTAAAGAATTAAACAAGGAGAAATCAAAGTCTTTGAAAATTTCAGAAGCTGAAGTTCTTAATAAAATGAAATCACTAGTACCTGCCTCTCGTCTTGGAAGACCTGAGGAGTATGGATATTTAGTTTCATTCCTAAGTTCAGATAACGCTGCTTATATTAACGGAGCTGCAATTCCTATAGACGGTGGACTTTTAAAATCTTATTAAAAAACCCACTCAAAAGAGTGGGTATGAATATTAGTTTTGAGAAGCGGTATACGCAGCAGCTTCTTTATTTTCTGCATACTCACTATAGTAAGCCTGTAAGATTGCAATCTTACCATCTTCCCATTTATAGTCAAAATGACCTCTATTGGTGTATTCCTCACCGGTTGTTTTACCAGTTCCCTTCCATGTAAACCATGCATTAGACCATATTTCACCACTTGTAAAGTAATTTGTGTGAACATATAAGTCTTCAACAATAATGTTGTCATACAATACATCATGATGAGCCTGAAACCCTTGCATTAAATTTTCATAACCAGATATTTCTAGATTATTAATTCTAGTAATAACATCATCAGTATAGTAATCTGTCACATCAAAATCATTATCTACATATTTTTCAATAAGAAGTTTGATATTTGAGCTTAGTTCATCATCAACTTTCACAACTGCATGATTTGCCTCATTACAACTCATTAAAAGTATGCTGAACATTATAGTATATATATATTTCATATTTATTGATTTAAGATTAATAGACTAAAAATAATATAAATTTATTTATATCTTCCAGGAGCTAATATTCCACTTAATTGAGAAAAAAACCAATTTGGCACGATCTTAAGTAATAATACAATTAATTTCCATGTTTTTGTCGGTACTGAAACTTTCTTACCCTTAATCATTGCTTCGACGCCTTCAACTGCAATTCTTTTTGCACTTTTCTTTAAAAATTTAGGAACACTATCCATCTCATCTTGAACCCCACTTGCAGTGTGAAAGTTTGTTACGGTATAACCTGGACAAAGAGCAGTTGAAGTTATTCCCATACTATTATAATTATAATTCAAAGTCTCACTAAATCTATTCATGAAAGTTTTAATAGGCCCATAAAGAGCTTGAAGTGCTGAGGCTGGTGCAAATGCAGCAACAGATGAGACAATCATAATTTTTCCGCTACCATTTGATATCATATCATTAATATACTTTTTTGTAAGTGCAATAACAGATGTTCCAAGAAGTCTTATACATTTTTCTTCATCTTCCATGGAATTAATATGAAATGCATTTGGTAAAGCATATCCAGCATTATTAACCAGAATATCTACACTATATAGTTTTTTACTCGTAAACTGATAAATTTCTTCAGGGGAGTTAATTAATGTTAGATCAGAGGCAAAGTAATCACATTTAATATTATACTCTTGAATTAATTCTTTAGCTGTTTGATTTAATTTTTCTTTTGTTCTTGCAACTAATACAAGATTAAACCCTCTTTTAGCAAGATCTTTTGAAATCTCAAGTCCTATTCCTGATGTTGCGCCTGTAATTAAGGCATAAGAATTTTTCATAGAAGCAAATCTAACTAATTAGTTTAAATTTACGCTCGAAATGAAAATTGATATTAGAAATTTATCTGAAAATCAAATAATTAACTTCTTTGAAGAAAAAGGTTTTGATTCATATAGAGGGAGACAACTCTATGAGTGGATATGGAAAAAATCTGCTCATTCTTTTGATGATATGACAAACTTATCAAAGGATTTAAGGCTTATGTTAGATTCTCATTTTGTTATCAATCATATTGAGGTTGATAAGATTCAGAAAAGCTCTGATGGGACTATTAAAAATGCAGTAAAACTCTTTGATGACTATACTGTAGAATCTGTTTTAATTCCAACTGATGAAAGAACTACTGCATGTGTATCCTCTCAAGTTGGTTGTAGTCTTGATTGTCATTTTTGTGCTACTGCAAAGTTGAAAAGAATGAGAAATCTTAACCCTGATGAGATTTACGATCAGGTTGTAACAATTAATAATCAGAGTTTAAAGTATTTTAATAGATCTATATCTAATATTGTTTTTATGGGAATGGGTGAACCTCTTATGAACTATAATAACCTAATTAGTTCTATTGAAAAAATTTCATCAGACAAGGGGCTGAATATTTCTCAAAAAAGAATTGTTGTTTCAACATCAGGTATTCCAAAAATGATAAAAAAACTAGCTGATGAAAATTTAAAAGTCAACTTAGCTTTATCTCTTCATTCAGCAATAGAAGAAAAAAGAAATAAAATAATGCCATTTTCAAAAAAATTTTCATTGAATGATATTAAAGAATCACTTCTATACTGGTATTCTTTGACTAAAAGAAGAATAACATTTGAGTATATTGTCTGGAAAGGTGTTAATGATAATATTGATGATATAAATGCATTAATTAAATATTGTAAATCTGTTCCTTCTAAAGTTAATCTAATCGAGTATAATTCTATAGGTGATGAAAGTTTTAAATCAGCAAGCCAAAATATGATTAACCTCTATAAGGATCTGTTAGAAAAGAATAAAATAACTGTTACTGTTAGAAGATCTAGAGGGAAAGATATTGATGCTGCATGTGGGCAGCTTGCTAATAAGTAGATCCTTATTTTCTCTTACTTTTTGAGGCAAGAATTAAAGCATTGTATGCATTTATTAATTTTCCTGATTTTGAATATTCTCTAAAATGTTTATTACTCCCTAGATTCCCAATCTTTAAGTCTATATCTATACCAGACTTTAAGATAATTTCTTTCACTTTTTTTGCAGACAACTTTGGAAAATATGACATTATTAATGAAGCTATTCCAGATACAACTGGTGATGCCATTGAAGTTCCATCTTGAAATTTATATTTATCATTAGGTACTGAAGAGTAAATATCAACACCTGGTGCAAAAATATCTACATTAATTTTACCATAGTTTGAAAAATATGCTGTAAAATTCTCATTTAAATTAATAGTTGATGCACCTACTTTAATGAATGTATCTGAAAACTCATTTTTATTAAAGAATTGATCATTGGGATAATTATCATTAGATAGTAAATCTAAATCTTTAGATTCATTACCAGCAGCAGCAACA
>SGZF01000015.1 GCA_004213645.1 Flavobacteriales bacterium
CAGATCCCAAAACATTTGTGATTGGAACAGAAACGTTATTAAATTTAATTTCTGCATGACTCTCCCATCCTGCACCCGGATGTCCCATGATTGAAACATTTCGAACAAATTCAACACCCTCTGTTTTCAAAGGAACAATGATTTGACTTGCTTTTTTATGAATATCCTCTCCTTCTGGATCAGTGACCACCATAACTATTACAAAAGATGCTCCGTCAAAACTTGAAGTAAACCATTTATGTCCATTTATAATATAGTTTCCACCTTCTTTTTTTGCAGTTGTTCCCATACTTGTTGGGTTTGAGCCAGCATAATTAGGCTCTGTCATTGCAAAACAACTTCTAATTTTGCCTTCTAAAAGTGGTTGAAGGTATTTTTCCTTCTGTTCTTTAGTCCCCGTTTCAATTAAAACCTCCATGTTCCCAGCATCAGGAGCTTGGCAATTAAAGACATAAAATCCATAAGGACTTGCACCAAGTATTTCGCTAACCTCACCATGTTGTTCTAATGTTAAACCTAAGCCTCCATAATCTTTAGAAACTTGTGGCAACCAAAAACCCATCTCTTTAACCTTTTCTCTTAATTCATTTAGTTTAGGTAATTTTTCATTCCACTCAGAGTTAACTATCCACGGTTCAAGTGATATCAACTCATCATTTATAAATGATTTAATTTTTTGTTTTACTTCTTTAAAGTTCATTTTTAATACTTAAATAAGTTTAATGTTTTAGTTTGGGAGTGAATATATTAGTGAAATTATCTCAGCTACGCAAACAGGCTTCACCTCTCCTTCAACTTCAAATATAATTTTTAATGTATATTTCGCTCCCCCTGAAACCTCCTCAATATTTGTTAAGGATACCGTGCCTCTAAATTTAGAATTTGCTGGTGTTGCATTTGGAAATCTAACCTTTTCAAGTCCGTAGTTTACTGCTAATGCAATATTATTAAGTTTTAGTGTTTGAAACACAATTTGTGATGCATAGGATAATACATGAAAACCATGAGCTATGGTTTTTTTATAAGGTGAGTATTTTGCAGCTTTTTCTTGATCTATATGGATCCACTGTTTATCTTGAGTTAATTCTGCAAATGAATTTACTTTCTCTTGTGACATTTCAAACCAATCTGAGATTCCAATTTCCTTTCCAAGGTATTTATTAAAATCCTCTAGATTTTTTATTTCTGTTGAATATGGTTTTTCCATAATATTAATTAATCATATACCCTCCGTCTATATTAAATGTTTCCCCTGTTGTATAACTTGATGCCTCAGAAGCAAGATAGACAGCAATCCCTGAAATTTCTTCTGGCTCAGCCGCTTTCCTAATTGGTAAATCTTTTAACCATAATTCTAACATCTCTTCATTTTTCCATAACGCAGAACTTAATTTTGTTTTTATTAATCCAGGGCATATTGCATTAGACCTGATACCATACTTTCCCCACTCCTTTGCTTGAGATTTAGTCAACATGCTAATTGCAGCTTTACTTATTGAATATACTCCTAATCCTTTATCTGGCTTATGCCCTTCTACAGATGAAATATTTATTATAGAACCAGATTTGTTATTTTTCATATGCTTCATAGCTATATTAGAAAGCTTAAATGCAGCTTTAACATTAATATCCATTATTTTATTAAAAAGCTTTTCATCTGCATTTTCTAGTCTATCAAAAACAGGGTTTATTCCTGCGTTATTAACTAGTATATCTATTTTATCATATTTTTTTATTGTTAAGTCAATTAGTTTTTTTAAATGCTCTTCTTCTCCTACGTGACATTCACATGCCAGTGCATTATATCCGTTTTTTTTTATTCTATTGGCGATTTCATCTACTGCATCTTTTGATCTGCTACTAACAACTACACTTGCTCCAAATTCTGCAAGAGCTTCGGCCACTGATGCTCCAATACCTCTGCTTGCACCAGTAACAACAGCAACCTTACCAGATAAATCAAATAGCTTTGTATATTTTTTTGTCATTTAAAGTGTAATTATATTAACGTAATATACTAATTGATTTAATTATCCTTACTAGAATGTAAAATAAATACAGAAAAAGATTTTTTGGAAAATTTTAATGGGGTTGTATGTTTTTATAGATGAAAATAATCTTATATATTTAGAATAAACTGATCTTTTAAATTAAGATAACAAATTTAAAATAATAAAAACCAAATAATTATGAGTGCAAATCAAGAGCCATTTGAACTTAACTTTTACAAATGGGAAAAGGAGTTTAAAGACAAGCCATACTTAAGACAACCTATAGGTAAAGCTTGGGAAGAGTATACATGGGGTCAAGTTGGAGATATGGCTAGAAGATTAGCTTCAGGGCTTAAGTCTCTTAATCTTAGAGAAGGAGCGCATATTGGAATTTATTCAAAAAATTGTAGAGAATGGATAATCTCAGATCTAGCAATTGTAATGGCTGGATACGTATCTGTTCCATTTTTCCCGTCCTTAAACGGTAAGGAGCTCTCATACATCATGGATTATGGTGATGTAGATGCGCTTTTTATTGGGAAAATTGAAACTTGGGATGAAATCAAAAATGATTTACCCAACGAAATGCCAATCATAAGATTTCCAAAATATGATGGGTGTTCAAGTGTAACTAAGGGATATGAATGGCATGAATTTATTAATAGTCATGATCCTATTCAAAATCCACACAATCCAAAATTATCTGATCTGTGGACTATAATTTTTACATCTGGTACAACTGGTAACCCAAAAGGAGTTATGCTAAATTATCAAGCAATTGACGGTATTAAAGTAGTGCTGGATGATCCTCACAACCCCCTAGGAATTAAGCATACTGGTAATAATGATTTTATATCATATTTACCCTTGAATCATATTTTTGAAAGAGTTGTAATAGAGTGGTGTTCATTTAGATATGGTGGAACTATTTCATTTGTAGAATCTATTGAAACTTTCGGCCAAAATTTAAAAGATGTCCAACCACACGTATTTGCAGCTGCTCCGCGAGTTTGGACAAAACTTCAAATGGGTATTTTATCTAAATTTCCTCAAAAAAGATTAGATACTTTGCTAAAAATCCCATTGCTTTCAAGCATACTAAAAAAATTAATCAGAAAAGGGCTTGGTTTTAGTAAAGTTAGAGTTACTGTATCCGGTTCAGCCCCTATGCCAGTGGAATTAATTGAATGGTTTAGAAAAGTTGGAGTTTATATAACTAATGGATATGGAATGACTGAAAATTGTGCCATATGTAGTTCAGTAGATGGTAAAGATTTTAAAAAGTTAAATACTGTTGGGAAGCCTCAAAAAGGGGTTGAACTTAAGATTGACGAGGCTACAGGTGAAATTTTAATGCGTGGACCTTTTGTGATGATTGGCTATTATAAAAATGAAGAGCTATCAAATGAAACATTGAAAGGTGGTTGGCTTCACACAGGAGATAAAGGATTCTTGGACGATGATGGCTATCTTCATATAACTGGAAGAGTTGCTGATAGCTTTAAGACATCAAAAGGTGAGTATATTGAGCCTTTAACATTAGAAAAATTCTTTGTAAATATGAATGAGATTGAGGAAGTCTGTATAGTAGGTCTTGGAATTGCACAGCCATTATGCTTAATTCAATTATCAGAAATAGGTAAAAAGTTTTCTAAAGATAAATTATTAAAAATCTTCAGTGAAACACTTGATGACGTTAACTCTGATCTTTTAAATTATAAGAAAATTTCTACATTGATTGTTGTGAAAGATGAGTGGACACAAGAGAATGGAATCGTTGGGCCAACTCAAAAATTAAAGCGTGGTGCAGTAGACGAAAAATACTCATCAAGCTATCTAAAATGGCATGAATCAGACGAAAAAATAATTTTTGAAGATAGTTTTTAGTAGTATTTTAAAATCACTAGTTGACTTTTATCTAGTTTATTTGATTTGTGAGATGCAAAAAATTATATTAACTTGGATTCAAATCAGATCAAGCTAAGAACAAGTATTATTTTTTTTTCAAGTATTCTTATTCTTTCCTTGTGAAAAAAAAACAAACATAATTATTATGAAAAATATTTTTAATAAGTATTATTTAGCCTTTATGGCTGTAGTTTTATTTGGTAATGTTTATTCTCAAACTATTATTTCTGGATCAGTAATGGATGCAGATAATATGGAGGCAATTCCTGGAGTGAATGTTATCATTGATGGTACAACCATTGGGACTGTAACTGATTTTGATGGTAATTTTTCCCTCAATACAAGTCAAGATATTCCCGTAACAATTGTTATAAGTTATGTGGGATATAGTGCACAGCGAGTTAATGTTACATCATCAAACCAAGTGATAAACGTATCACTAACTGCAGGACAAAACCTTGAAGAGATAGTAGTTTCTGCTTCAAGACGTGCTCAGAAGACTCTTGATGCTCCAGCTTCAATTTCAGTAATAAATACACGTGAAATTGAAGTTTCAGCTGCTACGGGTTCACCCTTTAAATTAATTGAAAATACCGTTGGTATTAGTTATCAACAACAATCTATTAACACTGTAAATTTTGAAGGAAGAACTGGAAGTTCAAATTTTAGTACTGAAATGATTGTTCTCAAGGATAATAGGCTTCTTACAACTCCTGCTGCGGGAACATTATTTTCAGCTCAACAGGGAATTTCAAGTTTAGATCTAGAAAGAGTAGAGGTTGTTAGAGGTCCTACAGGAGCTTTATATGGGCCTGGTGCAGTCTCTGGTGTAGTTCAATTTATAACAAAAAGTCCTATAGATTATCCTGGACAAAAGGTTTCATTATGGGCTGGAGAATTAAACACTTTTGGAGGAGAAGCTAGATTCGCTAAACGAAACGATGATCAAACATTTGGATACAAATTTAACTTTAGATATGGTAGTGGAGATGATTGGACAGTTCCAAATGAAGAAGCTGCTTCTGCGTTAGGAGCTACTTTTACTACAATATATGAACCTTTGGTTCGAAATAATGTAGTTGCAGGTCAAGGAGGTGTTGTTAAAGGACCAGATGAAATTGATCCTGATGGAGATGGTAACCCATTAGCTGATAGTTATGATAATTACAGTTTTGATACAACATTTGAATGGAGACCATCCGATAACACAACATACAAACTTGAGGGTGGAATGTCTAGGGGTGCAAGTATTTCCTATAACAACAGTGGTATTGTATATAACGATGGTTTAAAGCAATATTTTCAAGGTTCATTAAGGTCTGGTAATTTTTTCTTACAAGCTGGTCATGAAAGTGTTGACTCAAGTGATGATGATTACATGGCTTGGAACTATTCTAGTGGACTAAGAGCATATGTTGACAGAACCGCTACAGACTTTCAACTTCAATATAATTTTGATCTTGGTAATTCTCAATGGACTATTGGTGGAGATGCGAGGTTCTTAGGTCAGGACACAAAAAACACTTTATATGGTAGAAATGAGGATAATGATGATTACAATATTATGGGTATGTACCTGAATGGTGATTTAAGTCTTGGTGATAAATTGTCATTAAACGTATCTGCTCGATACGATGAAGTTAATGTAATTGATGATGGAGTAGTATCCCCTAAATTTGCATTTATTTATAAGATAAATGATACAAATTCATTTAGATTATCTTACACTGGTGCTAATCAACCTACACCTGCTCTTCAGATGTTCTTAGACTTTCCTGTAAGAGTTATTGCACCAGGTCAACTGGATGTATGGGGGACTGGACAATTACAAACACAAACTTTTGACTCTGGGATTATAGATTTGGCTCTTGATCCACTAGGCCTTCCGATTGATGTTCCAGTAGGCACACCTGGATTTCCTTTAAACATTGCATATCTCGCAGCTGCTGAAGCTTCAATTGCTGGAGTTTATGCACTTGCTCCGCAGTATGGTTTAGATCCAGCATTTTTACAAGGATTATTAAATCCATTTTTTGCATCTTACCAAGGTCCTGCAGGAGTAGCTGGTTCATTAGTAGGAGTTAATCCAATAACTGGAGAATCTTTTACCGAAAATAGAAATACTTCGACAGGAGATTGGGAAGAAGTAAGATCATGGGAAATAGGATATAAAGGAATTATTGGTAATAAACTTTCCATTGGTTTAGATTTTTATACACTTTGGAGAAATGGAGGAATAGAATTTGGACAAGTAGGAAATGTTTATGCTCTGCAAAATTATGAGGAAATTGCTTCTGCACTAGGGGCAGGTGTAGCAGCAGATCTATTACCTCTTTATGGACCACAAATAGCTCAGTTTGTTGGAGGAGCGTTTTCACTTGGAGGTCAAGGATTAATAGATACCGTTCTTGCAGGAAATCCTAATTCATTCTCTGCTTTAGGAGCTGAAGAATCATCTGCTGCTCCTCAAGGTGATGGTATTACACATATTGCTTATGGATATAGAAATTTTGATGCTCCTCGTGATCATTGGGGTATTGATCTTGCATTAGATTATTACGTAAATGAAGGTTTAAATTTATTTTTTAATTCATCATGGGTAAGTCAAAATGAGTGGATTGCAGGGGAAAGTAATGATGATAACCTTGGATCTGACACATATCTTGAGAAACCTAAAATTCAATATAATATTGGGTTTAACTATTTTCCATCAGCAAGTAAATTTAATATGTCAGCTAAGTTTCACCACAAAGATTCTTTCTTTTCAAATAACGCAATTTCATTTGGATCAACTGACGAGCAGAATCTAGTTGATATTAACTTGGGTTATAAATTTTCTCAAAAACTTAGATTTGATTTATCAGGAACAAATATTTTTAATCAAGAGTATCAGGTTTACAGAAACTTTCCTGTAATTGGAAGAAGAATTTTAGGTAAACTTACATTTGACCTATAAATAACACTTCATAAATTTATCTTAAAAGAGCAACTTTGGTTGCTCTTTTTTTTTGGATAAGCATTTATGTAACTATATTTGGAGCTTAATATTAGCAATGAAAAAAGTAGGTATAGACTCTTTAGCATATTATGTTCCATCTCTTTATGTAGATATTGAGGAATTGGCTAAGAAAAGAAGTATCCCAGCTGAAAAACTAGTACATGGATTGGGGTTAAAAAAAATGGCAACTCCTGACTTTGATGAAGATGCTGCATCCATTGCTGCAAATTCACTTTATAGACTGATATCCGAAAACAATATTAATCCTAAAGAAATTGGAAGAGTTTATTTAGGAACTGAGAGTGGTGTTGACTCCTCAAAACCAACATCATCTTATGTTGTTGAAATTCTTGAACAAGTATTTGAAGATAAATATGGGGAAAGATGTTTTATGAACTGTGATATTGTTGATCTAACATTTGCCTGTGCAGGTGCTGTAGATGCGCTTCAAAACTGCTGTGATTGGGTTAGAAATGGTGATAATAGAAAAGCAGTTGTTATAGCATCAGATATAGCGAAATACGAGCTTAACTCTAGCGGAGAGTATACACAAGGTGCCGGTTCTGTATCCATGCTTATCTGCGAAAATCCATCCATTATTTCATTTAATGGCTCTTGGGGAGTCTCAACAAAAGGTATTGGTGATTTTTTTAAGCCAAGAAGACAATATAAAAAAGCTAATATTCTAATAGAGGCAGCAAAAATTCTTAATAAAGAAGTATCCCAAGAGGAAGCGGAAACCTTATTAGAAAATACTCAATCAAAATTCTGGTCTGATACAAACGATATTATTGAAGTATACAAGGAAGAGCCTATTTTTGAAGGTCAGTTTTCTAATGAAAGTTATAAGGCAAGAGTTTATGAAGCAATTGAAGATTTCAATAATCAAAATGAAAGAAATATTTTAAAAGAATGGGAAAATATAGTTTTTCATCTTCCATATGCATACCATGGTAGAAGAATGATAACTCATAAATGGATAGAATGGATGGAAAAAAATGGAGATTCTGAAAATATATATTCAGAAGTAGGTAATCCAAAGTCTGAGATAGATAAAGAATGGATAAAAAAAGTTTCAAAATCTAGTGTTTATAAAAATTTTGTTGAACAAAAAATTGCTCCTGGCGAAAAGGCATCTTCAGAGATTGGGAATATGTATACCGCCTCAATTTTTATGTCATTAATTAGTTCGCTAGTTGAAGCATTATCAAATGGTAATGAATTTGCTAATAAAAAGATTGGATTTATTAGTTATGGTAGTGGTTCTAAAGCAAAGATTTTTGAAGGCACTGTCCAAAATAATTGGAAGGATAGAATTGGAAGAATTAATCTATTTCAAAATCTAGATTCTAGAAAAAAAATTAGCATAAATATCTATGAACAACTTCATAAAAGAAGGGTTTCATCCAATATTAACAATAATCAAGGGATTATCAAGTTGAAGAATATTGACAAGGGTGAATTTACTGAAGGTCTTAGAAATTATTTTAAATATTAAATTCTATGAATATTTTAGTCTGTATAAGTAATGTCCCTGACACAACTTCTAAGATCAATTTTATTGAAAATGATTCTAAGTTTGATTCAAATGGTATTCAATATATTATTAATCCAAATGATGAGTTTGGTTTAACAAAAGCAGTCTGGATGAAAGAATCTAATGATGCCTCTATTACAGTGCTAACTGTAGGGGATTCTTCAGCTGAAACTATTTTAAGAAAATGTCTTGCTATCGGAGCGGATAGGGCTATAAGGATTGATTGTCCTGCTAATGATGCTTATTCAGTAGCTAGAGAAATTGAATCGTATTGTCAAAGTAACACCTTTGACTTAATAATATGTGGTAGGGAGTCTATTGATTATAATGGTGGCATAGTTCCTGGACTACTCGCAGGGTTCTTAGATTATAACTTTGTTACAAATTGTGTTAGCCTTGAAGTTAATAATTCAAAAGTTACCTGTTACAGAGAGATTTCAGGAGGTACAGAGATAAGTGAATCTGACCTACCCATTATAATTGGCTCTCAAAAAGGTTTAGTTGAAGAAAAGGACCTAATTATCCCAAACATGAGAGGCATAATGATGGCCAGGCAAAAACCTTTAGAAGTAGTTGAAGCTAAAAATATTAGTTCTAAATCAATTGATAAAAAGTTCCATAAACCTCAAGCCAAAAGCGAAGTGAAACTTGTTAATCCTGATGAACTTGATAAATTAATTGATTTGCTTGAAAATGAAGCGAAAGTAATATAAAATTATGGCAGTTTTAGTATATATAGAATCGGAAAATAACGAATATAAAAAGTCAGCTTATGAGGCGCTATCTTATGGTAAAGCACTTGCAGATAAAATGAAAGTACAGGTTTCTGGCCTAATTATTAACTCTACTGAAATAGAAAGTTTAAAAAATTATGGGGCTGATAAAATTATAAAAATCGATAATAAAGATTTACAGGAATTTTCAGCAAAAAAATATTCCCATGCTATAGCTAAAGTCATAGATAGTGAAAATTCTTCTATAATTATCCTTTCATCTTCTGCTAACTCAAAATACCTAGGTGCATACTTATCAGGAATAATTGACTCATCCTACACATCTAATGTTGTTTCTCTACCTGAAAGTCTAACTCCATTTATAGTTAAACGTACATGTTTTACAAATAAAGCATTCTCCTCAACTGAATTAATAGGTGATATTAAATTAATTGGTGTCTCATCAAATTCATTTGGCTTACATGAAACCCATAGTGATCCAATTATTGAAAACTTTCAAATTGAAGCTATTGATTCAAATCAAAAAACAATAAAGATTGAGAAAGAAACTGGTAGTGTAACAATCGCAGATGCAGAAATAGTTGTTTCTGCGGGAAGAGGAATGAAAGGTCCTGAAAACTGGACAATGATAGAGTCATTAGCAGAAGTGTTAGGTGCTGCTACAGCATGTTCTAAGCCAGTATCTGATATGGGATGGAGACCACACAGTGAACATGTAGGACAAACCGGAAAACCAGTGTCATCTAATCTTTACATAGCCATTGGAATCTCTGGTGCCATTCAACATCTTGCAGGAATCAACTCCTCAAAGGTAAAAGTAGTAATTAATAACGACCCTGAGGCTCCATTTTTTAAAGCTGCAGATTATGGTGTTGTTGGAGATGCATTTGAAATAGTTCCACCCTTAATAGAGAAACTTAAAACTAGATTATAGTTTTATCTTATCATTATTTTTTTTTAATAATTTTATATTATAGTTTGAATTAATATTATTCCTAAAAAATAATTTAAGACATTATTTTCCATTAACTATAAGATATTATTATGTATGAATTATTAACAATAGTATTTTCTAATACTCTGTATAAAGAACCTGTAGTTTAATCCTTTTAAATGAGTTTTCTTGATCAGGGTTTGACCCATACAAAGCAACAGGGAATGGGAGTGATAGTGAAGATGCAGGTAAAGACAGTTTCTGCATATCTGAAAAATATCCTGATTTCTTAGAAACATCATTAATATTAGAACTGGTAGTTAAGCCTAAAGTGATATTTAAAGAGTCATGCCTAATTATATTAGAAATGTGATTAGTTATGTTGAACTTATAACTCGTGGGCATATTATTGGAATTATACTGTAATAATCCTCCGAAACGAACCTTATTTGAGTTAACAGAAGTAGTGGAGTAGTCTATTGAAAAATCTTTGTTGTAATCTTCAATAGGCTCTGCATCTTCATATGAATAAATGTAAAGTCTTTCAGGCAAAAAACTATAATCTGACTTATGAATATTTTCATTTAAGTATAGAATGATGTTTGCCTCATTTATTAAAATATCCTTAGACTTAAAAGAAGCTAATTGAGATGAAATAGAGTTGTCGTCTGAAAACAGGTTTAACTTTGAAATGAACTTGGAGCCATTTAAATAAACTGTTTCTGTTGGAATATTTTCTGTTGACGATCTAACTTCTGATAATATTTGTTGATTAAAATCAACTTGATCATAGAGGTTTATAGTAACTCCTCCAAGTGGAATAATGTTTGTTTTTTTCTTTATCTCTATAATATCATCTGAAACATCATCTGCTGTTCCGTTTGCATTATAGTAATTATAATCGTATTCTAAAACAACCCTTGCATTAAAAATATCTAATAACATGTATAGATCATCTGAGAAATTTTCAGCTCTGACGATTAACCCTTTGAAATAATTATTAAAATTAGATTGGCTACTTAACTTTTCTGAGCCCTCCATGTTAACAATATATCTTTGGAAAAACTCTGTATTTAATGGGACTCTTATTCTTGGAGTTTCAAAATAACTAACCTGTGTCAACTCGTCTATATCAGTTGTAGGATCATCCTCTAAAAATAATACTGGCAACGCATCAAAATTTAGACTTATTCTATTATCATGTAGTGTTTTACCATAATACCCTTTTTTATAATAATCATCGTCTGAAAAATATTGTTTAGTTGTTTCAAAATTATTATTTGGATCCAAAGCACTTAAATAATAAGTTAACTCATATACCTTTAAGTCAAACTCTGAATTTCTATTTCCAAAAACTGAGTCTATCTCATAATTCTGAGTTTGTGGGTTGTAGGACTCGTTATCAGAATCTGAAGGATCTAAAATACCATCCCCATCTGAATCATTACTTAAAGGATTTGTTCCAGCCTGAAACTCTACAATATCAGATAACCCATCCCCATCTGAATCACTTTCGGGATCAGCAGGATCTGCATCATATATGTCAATAACGCCATCATTATCTGAATCATTAGTATTGTTAAAAAAAGGCAGATCAAGATATACGGCGGTTAATTCTTCTTGTTCATTAATTACTCTAATGTTTGTAAGACTTCCTTCATTTTCCAGTTCTTGATTGAAATCGCCAAAAGTTTGAAGCGCAGAAACATCAAGCTGAGAAATAAAACTTGAGTTCGTTTCACCAAAAAAATCTAATTTAAATTTTCCAAGATGAACATTTGACAAATTGTTTGTTTGAACTCTTTCTAATGATTCCTGAAAAGAGAATACAGGAAAAGTTTCAGATTTTAAATTTTCAAATTGTTGATCAAAAATTTCAATTCCCACTGAATAATAATCCTTATTACAAGAAACAAATAAAACTAATATAAATGAAAAAACTATTGAAAGCCTAGTGATCATGATTTAATTAATATTTTGTAATAGAAAATTTATTAGTTTTTTTTCATCTGATGAATCTTTGTAGCTTAAAGTGTCTTTTGAATATTTTTTTATAGAAGACATAGTTGATGTATCAATTTTTTCAGAAGAAAGAATAATGGAATCTGAAAACTTTATCATTAAATCAGTTAGGGTCTCAAAATTAGGATCTGATATTATTTCAAGATCTCCTTCTATTCCATCAAACTCCATTTTTTCTGATATTTTCTTTGATAAGCTTCCATTGAAAGACTTTGAATATACAGATGAAACTATTTTACTGTTATCGAATATATTATCATCTGAAAAAAGTTTCTTTAAGTATATTGGGAACAAAGATGAGAACCAGCCATGGAGATGAATTATATCTGGCACCCAATTTAATTTTTTTACTGTCTCAATGACTCCTTTGGTAAAGAAAATCATTCTTTCATCATTGTCTTTTAAAAGCTTAAGGTTTTTATCAAGGAGTAAGTCTTTTCTCTTAAAATATTCTTCATTATCAATAAAGTAGACCTGCATTCTTTCTTTTGGAATTGAAGCAACCTTAATAATCAAGGGTAAATAGAGATCATTTATTATCATGTTCATCCCTGAGAGTCTTATAACTTCATGTAGCTGATGTCTCCTTTCATTTATTATACCATATTTAGGCATAAAAATCCTTGTCATACCACCATTATCATTTATTTTTCTAGATATTGTAAAGGAATTTACAGCTTTTTCACTTTGAGGTAGATAAGGCACAACCTCGGATGAAATGACTAATATTTTTTTGTCTTTCAATAATTTCAAAATCTAGATATTGGATATAGTCTGGCAAAATTACGAAAATTATGAGTAAGAATATAAAAACATTATCTTTAAATTAATTTCTCAGAATTGAGAACCTATTCCACCTATAAAGAACTACTCAAGGCAATTAAAGGTACTAACACTATTGGTTTAGTTCCAACCATGGGGTCTCTTCATGATGGACATTTGTCTTTAATCAAAAGAGCTGCAAATGAGAATAACAAGGTTATTGTGTCTATATACGTTAATCCAACTCAATTTAATGATAGAGAAGATTTAGAAAACTATCCTAGAGACCTTAAACGAGATATAAGAAAACTTAATAAAATTGAGAATCTTCTTATATATGCCCCTGATAATCTTGATGTGTATGATAAAAGTGAAAAATCAAAAATTTATGACTTTGACGGCATAGAAAATATTATGGAAGGAAAACTACGCCCTGGACACTTTAACGGCGTTGCAACTATAGTGGAAAAGCTTTTTACGTTCATCAACCCTGATAATGCATATTTTGGTGAAAAAGATTTTCAGCAATTGCTATTAATTAAAATATTAACAAAACAATTAGGGTTAAACATAAATATTATTGGATGTGAAACAATTAGAGAAAATGATGGTTTAGCAATGAGCTCAAGAAATAATTTAATGAATAATAAGGAAAGAAAGACTGCAGGTGAAATTGTTAAACTTCTGCTTCATGCAAAAAAAATGTATTTAGATTTTAATATTAATCAGATTAAAAAAGAAATAGAGAATAAGGCAATGTCTATTGAAAATTTTAAATTAGAGTATTTTGAAATAATTGATTTTTCTAATTTTTCAATTTTAAAAGGTAATAGAATGAAATCAAGAGCTTTTATAGCTTGTAAAATTGGAAAAGTAAGATTAATAGATAATTTAAGTCTTTAAATTGAAGAAACAACTAAGAATATTTATTCCAATCATACTAGGTTTATTTTTTATATACTTAACATTTAGGCTCACAACTCAAGATGAAAGAAATTTAATTTGGAATTATATTAACTCAGCTAAAATAGAATATGTTTTAAGTGCAATGATTCTTGGAGCATCTGCAGACATTATCAGAGGATTAAGGTGGCAGTTTTTATCAGAAGCTATTGGTTATAAATCTAGCTCAATTAACAGTATAGCAAGTGTATTTATGTGCTATTCATCAAACATGACAATACCAAGATCAGGCGAGATTTTGAGAGCGACAGTGTTAAGTGAGTATAATAAAATTCCTATTAGTAAAACTTTTGGCACAATTGGGGCAGAGAGAATTGTTGATATATCAATTTCTTTTTTAATGCTAATTCTAATATGGACATTTCAATACAAAATTATATTAGAGTCTTTTTTTGAAGAAGACTTTTTATTTTTTTTAGATAAGAATATTGGGGCGATTATTATAGTTACAATTATTAGTATTTGTGCTTTGATAACAATAGTCTTAAAAACAAAAAAATTAAGAAACTTTTTTAAAGGCATTTTAGAGGGCGTTTTATCTTTAACTAAACTTAAAGACAAATTATTTTACTTTATTTTATATTCAGCCTTAATCTGGTTTTGCTATATTTTGGCATTCTTTGTTATAAAATTTTCTGTACCAGAATTAGGAATAATAGATAATAGTTTACTTTTTCCAGCATTTATTATTGGAGTGTATAGTATCTCTTTATCAAACCATGGATTAGGAGTCTATCCACTTGCTATTTCTTTATTTCTTGTAAATTTTGGAATCAATGCAGAAATAGGCTTAACATATGGATGGTTGGCATGGTCGTGTCAAGCGATAATAACTCTAATTTTTGGAGGTCTTTCTTTTTTTCTACTACCTTTGTTAAAGACAAGTGATTGAAATGGAAAAAATTATTCAACAATTTTTGTCAGAAGTAAATCAAAAAAACCAAAACGAGCCTGAATTTATGCAGGCAGTAACTGAGGTTGCTGAGACAGTTATCCCCTATATTGTAACTCAAGATATTTACTACGGACAAAATATCCTTTTACGAATGGTTGAACCTGAAAGAGTTGTTTCTTTTAGAGTTGCTTGGATAGATGATAATGAAGAAATTCAGGTAAATAGAGGTTATAGAATTGAAATGAATTCAGCAATTGGACCTTACAAAGGTGGGTTAAGATTTCATCCTTCAGTAAATCTAAGTATTCTAAAATTTTTAGCATTCGAACAGGTGTTTAAGAATGCTCTTACTACTCTTCCAATGGGTGGTGGAAAAGGTGGATCAGATTTTGATCCAAAAGGAAAATCTGACACAGAGGTTATGAGGTTTTGCCAAAGCTTTATGACTGAACTATTTAGACACATTGGTCCAAATAAGGATATTCCTGCTGGAGATATTGGAGTAGGCGGAAGAGAAATTGGTTATTTGTTTGGACAATATAAAAGATTAAAAAATGAATTTTCTGGGGTATTAACTGGAAAAGGTGTTTCGTGGGGCGGCTCGTTAATTAGGCCTGAAGCAACAGGTTACGGTGTTGTGTATTTTATTGATGAAATGTTGAAGGCTAATAATGATGGATTGAAAGGGAAGTCGATAACTATATCTGGTTCAGGAAACGTTGCGCAGTATGCAACTGAAAAATGCATACACCTAGGAGCCAAAGTCTTGACTCTTTCAGATTCATCTGGCTATATATATGATAAAGATGGTATCGATGAAGAAAAGTTAAAATATATTATGAATATTAAAAATACTAGAAGAGAAAGAATTTCTTTGTACACAAAAAAATATTCAAAAGCTAAATTTTATGCGAATGCAAATCCTTGGTCTGTTAAATGTGATATTGCCATTCCATGTGCGACACAAAATGAGGTTAAACTTAGTGATGCAAAAAACTTAATCAAAAATGGTTGTTATACTATAGGTGAAGGTGCAAATATGCCCTGTACTGCGGATGCAATTCATTTATTTACAAAAAACAAACTATTATATGCTCCTGGCAAAGCCTCTAATGCTGGTGGTGTTGCAGTTTCTGGATTAGAAATGGCCCAAAATTCGTTAAGATATACTTGGACAAGAGAAGTTGTAGATGGTAAGTTAAAAGAAATCATGTCAGATATTCACTCATCATGTGTTAAGTATGGGGCTGATAAAGATCATATTAATTACTTAAAGGGTGCAAATATTGCAGGGTTTGTTAAAGTTGCAGATGCTATGCTCGCTCAGGGTGTAGTATAATCTAATGCCAAATTCAAGAGCTTTAGTAATCAAATCAATTAAAAAAGGCGAAACTAGCTTAATAGTTTCATGTTATCTCGAAGATATAGGCCTTCAGTCCTTTATTGTTAAAGGTGTTTTTGGAAGTAAAAAACCTAAATTTAGTAAAGCTCATTTCTTTCCACTAAATATAATTAACCTTAATTACTCATATAGAGAGGGTAAGGGAATAGGATTTATTAAAGAGGTAAAATCTGAGAACCTGTATAAAAGTTTATACTCAGATATTCAGAAAAGCTCAGTTACTCTTTTTTTGTCTGAAGTATTAAATAGTGTTTTAAAAGAGGAGGCAGAAGTAAATGGTGATTTATTTAATTTTATTTTAAATAGTTTATATTGGTATGATCAGGTTAAGACTTGTAATAACTTTCACATTAAATTTTTAATGGAGCTTTCAAAATTTATTGGATTTTATCCAAATATTAAAAATAATGATTCGTATTTTTCTCTAGACTCCGGCACGTCATCAAAATTTAAACCTTTAGGAATATCGATCGAAGGTAATGAATTAAAGGAGTTTAAGAATTTTTTAGGCATGAAATTTGAGGATTTAAATTTGATTAACATAAACAATGAGTCTAGAATAAGAATCCTTAATTATTTAATTGATTATTATTCTATACATTTACAAATGTTCAAAACACCTAAATCAATTGAGGTATTTACTGAAATTTTTAAATAATTTACTACTCAAAAGCAAGATACTCTTTGTGATATTTATTATGTTGGGTTCTACTTATGCTCAACAGGTTACAGTTAAAGATGAGTTAACAGGTGAGGCACTGCCTGATGTTGCAATATATAATGAAGACAAAACAAACTCAATAATATCTGATATAAATGGCTTTGTTGATTTAGATATCTTTTCAAATGATGAAAAAATTTATTTTCAACTACTTGGCTACTCTACAATACAAAAATTGTTAAGTGAACTAAATAGTGTGAAAACAATTTATCTACAACCTCAAAATGAAGCTTTAGATGAGGTAATTCTTTCTGTTGCCAGATCTGAATCTAACGTTAATCAAATTGCTGAAAAAGTTTCTGTGATTAAATCAGAATCTATATTTTTAACTTCTCCCTCATCTGGCGCTGAACTTCTAGAGTTAAGCCCTGGAGTTAGAATCCAAAAAAGTCAAGGTGGAGGAGGAAGCCCTATAATTAGGGGTTTTGAAGCAAATAGAGTTCTAATTGTTGTAGATGGGGTGAGAATGAATAATGCAATTTATCGATCTGGGCATCTTCAAAACTCTATAACAATAGACCCTAATAATATTGAAAGAGCAGAGGTAATTTTTGGATCCTCCTCTGTAGGTTATGGATCTGATGCTATGGGAGGGGTAATTCACTATTATACAAAAAACCCCATATTAAAAGATTCTGAAAAAATTAAATCTAGTTTTTCCTCTAACTACTCTTCAGCAAATCAAGCAGTTTCTAATAATTTCACAACGAACTACAGCAAAGAAAATTGGGGAAGCTTAACTTCTATATCGATTTCTAAATTTGGTGATATTAAAATGGGTAAGAACAGATCCCATGGATATGAAAGCTGGGGTTTAACTCCATTATACTCTAAGAACTCCAGATACTCTTTTTATCCAGAACCATCAGTTAACAATGATCAGAATATTCAAAAGAATACTGGATATAGCCAAGTAGATCTGTTTCAAAAATTTTTATTTAAAGTTGGAGAAACTAATTTACTTAACCTGAACATTCAGTTTTCGGAGTCTAGTGATATTGATAGATTTGATCAATTAAATATACCCAGCGGTGATTCTTTAAAGTTCAGTGAATGGTATTATGGCCCTCAAAAAAGATTATTAATTTCCCCAAGTTTAAAAATTTTTCCAGATAAGAAATTTATGAAAAAAGGTGCAATAACTTTTGGATTTCAAAAAATAAAAGAAAGTAGAATTAAAAGAAAGTTTAATAATTATAATAGGTCACATCAAATTGAAGATTTAAAGGTTTTTAGTTTAAATGGTGATTTTGACACCTCTTTTAATAATGGTCACATAATATCATACGGTATTGAATCGACATACAATTATAACTATTCAAAAGCATATGATCAAATGCTTGAAGTTTCAGGTAACGAAATATCTGGATTAAGTGAAAAGATTGAAATTCCCACAAGATATCCTAGTAATGGTAGTTCTTATACAAGTTTTGCTTCGTATTTAAATTGGTCTTGGAATATGAGTGAATTTTTTACATTTAATATTGGAACTAGATTAACCTTTACTGGACTCAAAGCAAGCTGGAATGATATAATTTCTGTGAACCCTCAATTGTCAGATGTTACACTTAATTCAGAAGCTTTAACAACAACTGTTTCAATAAAACTTAGACCTAGTAAAAAGGTTCAAATTAATACAGTTTTATCTAGCGGGTTTAGAAATCCCAATATTGATGATGTTGGTAAAATAAGAGAAAATAATGGACTACTAGTTGTTCCTAACACATTTCTAAAACCAGAATACGCATATAATTTAGATCTTGGAATCGATTTCAGATCATTAGATACTAAAAACTATATTTCTTTAAGAGGTTTTAGCACAATTGTTTCAAGACATATTGGAAGAGACTATTTTACGGTTTATTCAGATATTTCTACTGAGGACCTGTCTACAATAATTTATAATGGAGAAGAAGTAACTACAATTGCAAATAAAAATCTTGGCAATCGGTTTATTCATGGATTTTCTATTGATGGATTTACTAAGTTTTATAATATTTTAAACTTTGAATACAGTCTAACATACACAAAAGGTGATAATAATAATCAATATGGGCCTCTTCCCTCAATTTCACCATTATTTGGATCTATTGCAATGACATACTCTAAAAATAAAATAAATATAAAAGCAATTTATAAGTTTAGTGATGCTAAAAATGCAAATGAATACAGTTTTGGCGGTGAGGATGGGTTAGACGAGACCCCTTTTATATTGAGCAGTGATGGTTTATCTTATTTAGGAACACCCAAATGGTCAGATCTATCTATCTTTGCAAGCAAGAGATTTTCTTCAGATATTTCTGTCAGATTAGGCTTAACTAACATTTTCGATAATCATTACAGAACTTTTGCCTCTGGAATTTCAGCCCCTGGAAGATCTCTTCAGATTGGTTTAAATCTTAAATTATAACGTATTATATTAACTTTTATTTAATCGAAAATAACTAATTTCACCTTTAAATAAATTTTAATGGGGTTTAGAGAGTCAAAAAAAATTTCACTGTCAAGTATTTCATCAGAAATTCAAGATTTTTGGTCTGAAAATGATATTTTTTCTAAATCATTTAATAAAAAAGAAGCTCCAAATTTTATATTTTTTGAAGGTCCACCCTCAGCTAATGGAAAACCTGGTATTCATCATGTAATGGCTAGAACTATAAAAGATGCATTTTGCAGATATAAAACTTTGAAGGGTTATAATGTTGAAAGGAAAGCTGGGTGGGATACACATGGACTCCCTGTTGAACTTGGCGTAGAGAAGGATCTGGAAATAACAAAAGATGATATTGGTAATAAAATTACTGTTACCGAATATAATAACGCTTGTAAAAAAGCTGTTATGAAATATACCGCAGAATGGGAATCTTTAACAAAAGAAATGGGTTATTGGATTGATTTATCAGATCCCTATGTAACATATACATCAAAATATATGGAAACAGTTTGGTGGCTTATAAAAAATATATCTGAGAAGAAACTCCTTTACAAAGGATACACTGTTCAGCCATATTCCCCAGCAGCTGGCTCAGGGCTTAGCACACACGAATTAAATCAGCCAGGAGCATACAGAGATATAAGTGATACATCGATTATTGCACAATTTAAATGTACTCAGAATAGTCTCCCAGTCAAACTAAACAATTTTTATCCTTTTTATTTTCTTGCTTGGACAACAACACCCTGGACACTCCCATCTAATACTGCTCTAACCATAGGTTCAAAGATTGAATATTCTTTTATAAAGACATATAACCAGTATACCAAAAAGAAAATTACAGTTTTACTTGCAAAAACATTAATTGAAAAAATTTTTACTAAAAACTTTTACAAAGTTAACAAAGAGACAGAATTAAGCTCGTTTAAAGAAAATGATCCCAAAATACCTTTTTTAATAATGGAAACATTTATTGGCAAAGATTTTGAGAATATAAAATATGAAAGGATATGGGAAGAATCTCCTATTCCAATAGATAACCCTGAAAATGCTTTTAGAGTTATTCTTGGGGACTTTGTAACAACTGATGATGGAACAGGAATAGTTCATACAGCACCAACCTTTGGTGCTGACGATTATAAAGCAGCTAAGTCTGCTTCTCCAGAGGTTCCTGCTCTTCAAGTACTAGATTCTAATGGCAACAAGGTTCCTATAGTTGATCTTAAGGGAAAATTTATTGACGGAATAGGTCTTGTTAGTGGTAAATATGTTAAAAATGAATACTATGATCCCGAATCAATTCCTGAAAAATCTGTGGATATTGAGATAGCTATAAAATTAAAAGAAATAAATCGTGCTTTTAATGTAGAAAAATATTCTCACTCTTATCCTCATTGCTGGAGAACAGATAAACCTGTTCTATATTACCCTATGGAATCATGGTTTATTAAGGTAAGTGATATCTCTGATAGAATGTTTGAGCTTAATAAGAATATAAACTGGAAACCTACCTCAACTGGTGAAGGAAGGTTTGGTAATTGGCTTAAATCAGCAAATGACTGGAATCTATCTAGATCTAGATTTTGGGGAGTTCCACTACCTATATGGACTAATGAAGATAATTCAGAGCATAAAATAATTGGATCTATTGAAGAGCTATATAATGAAATTAATGCCTCAATAGAAAATGGATTTATGGAATATAACCCTTATTCTAAATTTGAAATTGGTAATATGTCAAATGACAATTATAATAAAGTTGACCTTCACAAAGATATTGTTGATAATATTATTCTTTGTTCAAAAAACGGTCTTCCAATGAAAAGAGAGAAAGACATAATTGATGTTTGGTTTGAATCAGGTTCAATGCCTTATGCTCAAATTCATTATCCCTTTGAAAATAAATCCCTAATTAATTCCAAAATAAAATTCCCTGCAGATTTCATTGCAGAGGGTGTAGATCAAACTAGAGGTTGGTTTTATACGCTCCATGCAATTTCAACTCTTGTATTTGATTCAATTTCATATAAAAATGTTGTTTCTAACGGCTTAGTGTTAGACAAGAATGGTCAAAAGATGTCAAAAAGATTAGGGAATGCAATAGATCCATTTAAAATGATAAATAATTTTGGAGCAGATGCTGTTAGATGGTATATGATTTCCAATTCAAACCCATGGGATAATTTAAAATTTGATGAAGAAGGTGTCGCTGAAGTAAAAAGAAAATTTTTTGGAACTCTTCATAACACATATAGCTTCTTTAGTCTCTATGCAAATATAGATGAGTTTAAGCATGAAGAGAAGGACATAAAATTAAGTGAAAGGCCTGAAATAGATAGATGGATTATCTCTGAATTAAATTCTTTAATTGAAAAAGTTGAGAAAAATTTTGATAATTATGATTTAACTCCTGCATCAAGAGATATAAACGATTTTGTTCAAGAAAAGTTAAGTAATTGGTATGTAAGGTTATCAAGAAGAAGGTTCTGGAAGGGCGAATACAATAAAGATAAAATTTCTGCATATCAAACCCTTTATGAATGTCTTTTAAAAATAAGTAAACTGATTTCCCCTATAGCTCCTTTTTACTCGGAGTATATATTTCAATCGTTAAATGTTCTTTCTAGAAGAGAAAATAATGACTCTGTTCATTTATCTGTTTTTCCAAGGTCCTTGTCTGAACAAATAGATTTAAAACTTGAAAATAAAACAAATCAAACTAGAAATATATGTTCATTGGCTCTTTCTATTAGAAAAAAAGAAAAAATAAAAGTAAGACAACCATTAAGTAAAATTATTATCCCAGTTAAAAATATATCTGAGAAAAAAGATATTCAAGATTCTAAGTCTCAAATATTATCTGAAATAAATGTGAAATCAATTGAGTTTCTTGATAATAAAGATTCCTTACTTGTCAAAGAGCTAAAACCTAATTTTAAATTGTTAGGACCTAGATATGGTAAGATAATTAACGATGTAGCTGCCAAAATTAAAAACTTCTCAAATTCACAAATTGAAGATCTTGAAAATAATGGTAAAATTAAAGTAGTTATAAAAGAAACAGATGTTGAGATTGCATTAAATGATGTTGAGATTGCATATAAAGATATTGAAGGTTTATCTGTAGCCAGTGATGGAAGACAAACAATTGCACTTGATTTAAATCTAAATGATGAACTAATAAATGAGGGTATAGCTAGAGAAGTGGTTAATAGAATTCAAAATATAAGAAAAGGATTAGGGTTAGAAGTGACAGATAAAATTGAAATTAAAATTAAAAATTCTTCTAAACTTGAAAATGCTATAAATTCTAATTTAGATTATGTTAAAGGTGAAACTCTAGCAATAAAATTATATTTTAGCGAAAATTTAGATAACGGTGAAGTTGTTGAGTTTGACGATATAAAGACAATTATAACTATAAATAAAGTTTAAAATGAGCAAGAACACAAAAAAATATTCAGACAAGGAGCTTGAAAGCTTTAAAAAAATAATAAATGAAAAAATTGAAAAAGCTAAAATGGATCTTGATTTATTAAAGAGTTCATATATGAATGACAGTAATAACGGGACTGACGATACATCTCCTACATTTAAATCATTTGAAGAAGGTTCAGAAACAATGTCAAAAGAGGCTAATACTCAGTTAGCATTAAGGCAAGAAAAATTTATTAGAGACTTGAAAAATGCATTGATTAGGATCGAGAATAAAACATACGGAGTCTGTAGGGTAACAGGAAAGCTAATTAATAAGAAAAGACTTAAAATAGTTCCTCATGCTACATTAAGTATTGAAGCAAAAAATATACAAAACTAAATCATATTGATTTGATCTCTTTGCTTAAAAATTTTGATGCTAAAAAATCAGTAATATTTATTTTATTACTGATAATTTTAGATCAAGCTATAAAGATTTATATCAAACTTAATTATCCTCTTACAATTTATGGGGAAATGCCTATAGTTGATCTTGGGTTTTTTAAATTGCTTTTTATTGAAAATAAGGGAATGGCAATGGGAGCCAGGTTAAATAACTTAATACCTTTTCTTGATGATGACTCAGCAAAGTTAATATTGACTTTTTTTAGAATTTTTGCATGTATCGGTTTAGTATTTTGGTTAAGAAATCTTATAAAAAAGAAAAGGTCTCAATTACTTATTTTTTGTATTTGTCTAATATGTGCGGGAGCAATTGGGAATTTAATTGATTCTATTTTTTATGGCATTATTTTTTCATCAAGTTATGGTCAAATAGCTACTCTATTCCCAGAAGCTGGATATGCGCCACTGTTTTACGGAAGTGTTGTTGACATGATACAATTTCCTTTCGCAACATGGAATTGGCCAAATTGGTTCCCATGGATTGGGGGTGAAGAATATACTTTTTTTGAATATGTATTTAATTTTGCTGATTCATATATTAGTACTGGATTTCTTTTATTAATTCTGTTTAATAAAAAAGTCTCTATCTAATTTTAGAAAATCCATATGTTTTTTTTGGTGTAACAATTAAGTCAAGTGGCATATCATAATCTTTAATATCACTGATTTTGTCAATTGGATCAAATAGTGAGAGTCCTACTTTTAATACATTTAAGTCTAGGTTAGTCAAAAATCTATCATAGTATCCTCCTCCATATCCAACTCTGTTTCCGTGTAAATCAAAAATCAAAAGTGGCACTATTATGACTTCCAGTATTGAGGGGTCAATATGTTTAGTTCTTATTGGTTCTCTAATTCCAAATTGGTTTATAGAATACCTCGTATTTTGATCTATCTCGATATGCTTTAAATTTCTTTGGAAAATTTTAGGCACTGCAACTATTTTGTTTTTATTTAATAATAGTTTAATAATATCCTTTGTTTCAACCTCTCTTTTTGTTTTGCTTGAAATGTATATGTGATAAAATTTTTTAGACCATATATCAAGAATTTTAAGATTATTGAAAATACTTTCACTGTATTCTTTTATTTGTTCTTTTGATAGATGAGATCTTTCCTCTTTAAAAATTTGTCTCAAAATTTTTTTGTTGTTATTCATTCTCAACTATAATTTAAAATAAAAATAGGCTTAATTTTGTTTAAGTGAAATTATCTGATCTTCATCTTCAAGCAAAATCTCTACCTGAATTACCGGGTGTATATCAGTTTTATGATAGTGAAAAGATCATATATATAGGTAAAGCAAAAAATCTAAAGAAAAGAGTTTCTTCTTATTTTACTAAAAACCATGATAGTAAGAAAACTAGACTGCTGGTTAAAAGTATCAGGAAGATTGAAAAAATAATTGTGGATACAGAAATGGATGCTCTTTTATTAGAAAATAACTTGATTAAAAAATATCAACCAAAGTATAATATACTTCTTAAAGACGATAAGTCATATCCTTGGATTTGTATTGTCAAGGAACCCGTTCCTGATATTTTTTACACAAGGAAAATTGAAAAAAGAAGAGGAGAGTATTATGGTCCTTTTACCAATGTTTATAGTGCACGATTTCTTATAAAATTAATTAAGGATGTTTATCCATTTTTAAACCATGAATTAAATCATTTAATCAAAAAAGAGACTGAAGAAACTATCAAGCTAAAGTTTTCGATAAATATAAAATCTATTAGAAATCTTATTAAAGGTCATTTTAAAAAATCAATTGATGAATTGAAGAAAAAAATGAAGGTGCTTTCAGTAAACCTTCAATATGAAAAAGCTCAGGAAATAAAGGAAAAACTTGATATTTTATATAATTATCAAGCAAAATCAACTATAGTTAATTCCAAGATAAGTGATATTGATGTTTTTGCATTGATATCAGACGAATCATATGCATATATTAACTATTTGCAAATATCATATGGTGCAGTTATTCGATCTTTCACGCTTGAGGTAAAAAAGAAAATGGAAGAGACAGATTATGAAATATTGAGGCTTTCTATTATAGAGTTAAAACAAAGATTTCAATCACAAAGTAAAGAGGTTATTGTGCCTTTTAGGATAAATATGCCTAGACCCATCAAAATTAGCGTACCCAAAACAGGGGATAAGAAAAAGTTGATTGAACTTTCAGAGAGAAATGCAAAATTTTATAGAATGGATAAACTTAAACAAATTAAGATTGTTGATCCTGAATCTCATGAAAATAGAATAATGGAACAAGCAAAAAAAGATTTACAATTAAAATTAAAACCTGTTCAAATAGAATGCTTTGATAATTCAAACTTAATGGGCTCAAACCCTGTAGCATCTTGTGTTGTGTTTAAGAATGGGAAAGCATCAAAAAAAGATTACAGACATTATAAAATCAAAGATATTGATGGCCCAGATGATTTTGCTTCAATGGAACAAGTCATTTACAGAAGACTAAAGAGATTAATAGATGAGGGTCAAAGCCTACCTAATTTAATAGTTGTTGATGGAGGAAAAGGTCAGCTGTCATCAGGTCTAAAAAGTATTAAAAAATTGAATTTAGAAAATAAAGTAGCTATAATTGGAATAGCCAAAAGACTTGAAGAGATTTTCAAGCCAAATGATCCTCTTCCCCTGTACATTGATAAAAAATCTGAGACTTTAAAATTGATTCAACAATTAAGAAATGAAGCACATCGGTTTGCAATTAATTTTCACAGAGATCAAAGAAGTAAAGATGCATTAAAATCAGGAATAGATAATATAGATGGAGTTGGACCTGTTTTAAAGGATAAGCTCCTAAATAAGTATAAATCTTTTGCTAGATTAAAAAAAGTTAAAGAGTTGGATTTAATAAATTTTTTAGGTAAAAAGCGAGGTAGGTCTATTTTTAATCAATTAAGAAATTAATTTTAGTAATTTTGAATTTGAAAATATGAAAAGTATTCCTATATATCTCACTATACTTCTTTTTAGCTTTAATCTAATTTTCAGTCAAACTACTAACATTGAATCACCACCTTTTAAAGCTGGAGAAAATCTAGAATATAGAGTTCATTATGGTATTTTTAATGCAAGCTACGCTTCTTTGAAGCTTTCGAATAATGATCTTAATGATGAAACCCTTCTTGCTTCTGGTTATGGAAAAACAATTGGATTAGCAAGATTTTTCTTTAAAGTTGAAGATTACTACAGCAGTTATTTTGATATAAAAAAAGTGAAACCAATTATATTTAAACGTAACATTTATGAAGGTGGGTATACAAAAAACCTTGAAGTTTATTTTGACTCACAATTAAAGAAAGCGACAGTAAATAATATAAAAAATGGAACTGTAAAAGAGGTTTCTACAAAGGCAAATGTTCAAGATCTAATATCTTCCCTTTACTATTTAAGAAAGAATTTTTCTGAAGAAAACATAAAAGTTGGAGATTATTTTAAAATTAACATGTTTTATGATTCAAAAAATAGAGAATTAGCTCTTAAATTTCTTGGGATAGAAACTATAAATACAAAATTTGGCAAGGTTGAATGTTTAAAGTTAATGCCTGCAACAAATAGGAGTAGGATTTTTAAAGGAGAAGGCAGCATCACTATTTGGCTTACTAATGATAAAAACAGAATTCCAATTAGGGTTCAAGCTGATCTATTAGTTGGATCAATTAAAGCTGATTTAGATAAGTTTTCTGGGGTTGCAAATCCATTCAACATTAAAGTTAAAAGCTAATAAGGATGAAAAAATATATTTCTTTAGTAATTTTTATTTTATTTATTTCTTACTCCTGTAACTCTGATGATAATTTGGCTAGCATTGTAAAACCAATTAAATACAAATACGGATATGACGAAAGCAAGTATTTATTCGAAGAAAAAAAAGTAAAAAATGGGGATACTTTCGGAGATATTTTAGAAGATCAAGGTATTGATTATCCTGAAATATATCAAGCATTACAAAAGACAAAAGATGAAGTTGATTTTAGAAAACTTCAAATAGGGAAACCTTATACTTTGATTTACACAAATGACTCAATAAAGAAACTTAAAGCTTTTGTCTATCATCCAACTGTAGAGGGGTATTCATTTATTCAATTAAAAGATAGTGTGTATGGTAAAACATTCAAAAAAACTAGAACATATAAAGAACTTTCTGCATCTGGTATAATTGATAACTCATTATACTTAACCCTAGAAGAGCAAAATAAGGATCCCTTATTAACCTATTATCTTTCTGATATCTATGCTTGGACAATTGATTTTTTTAGACTAGATAAAGGAGATAAGTTTAAAGTTATATATACGGAAGCATATGTTGATGATACTATACCTGTGGGAATTACAAAAATTAAAGCTGCATATTTTATGCATAAAGGTGTTGAAAGATATGCTTTTGAATATGAGACAGACTCTATTAAAGGAATTGTTGAGTATCTAGATCAAGATGCAAAAAATTTAAGAAGAGCTTTTCTTCAGTCACCAATAAAATTTGGTAGAATTTCATCAAGGTATAATCTTAGAAGAAGAATTGCTATTTATGGTAATAGGATAAGACCACACAAAGGAACTGATTTTGCAGCTCCTATTGGAACTCCAATACTTTCGACAGCAAATGGAACTATAATTGAGTCTAGTTATACACGAGCTAATGGAAGATATGTTAAAGTTAAACATAACAATACATATTCCACTCAATATCTTCACATGAGAAAGAGTAATGTTAAAGTAGGACAGTT
>SGZF01000016.1 GCA_004213645.1 Flavobacteriales bacterium
ATCAAGTGAGTTTAATGCATCTGCAAGTGAGGGAAATCCATCCCATGTCATAACAGTTGAAAGGTTGTTACTTCTAGGATTTAATTTTAACCCAACTCCCCATGATATTCTCCCAGTATCGTTGTTCTCAAAAAATGGCTTCCATAAATTAGTGTTTTCATTTATGAAACCATTAATATTTGCAGGTCTTGCAAAATTCCAAACAGTAACTTGGCCATCTACCCTTTCAGCCGATTGTTGCATTGATGTTTTTACAACCCAATGAAAATCTGCTTGATAAGATGATAAAGATCCACTTGTAACAAGAGAAGAAGCAAGATTGTCTGATGGTCCAACACCCGGAGAAGTCATTTGCTCTGCATTTTCATAAACATTGATAAATGCATGTGTCCAAGAATTATTAGGATTTCCTCCAACTTTTTGGACTAACCCCCATGCTATTTGATTACCAGCATCAATATTTGCTTGTTTTGATTCAGCCCAATACTCAGTTTCAATATTAATAAACTCTTCTTGATTCTCTGCAGGAACATTCACATATGTAATCATATAGTGTTGAGCATTTAATGAAATGCTAAATGAAAATAATAGAATAAAAATAAATTTCTTCATGACTAATCTACCCACATTACGTCCGACACTATAACCTGAGCAGTCCAACCATCAGGATCATATTCATCCATTTTTGAAGCTCTTGAAAAACCTCCTTCATATTGATTCAAAGCCTCATATGCATCAGCCAAAGAGGGATATCTATCCCATGTCATAACAGAAGACAAATTCTGACTTCTATTATTGAGTTTTAAACCAACTCCCCAACTTATTCTTCCACCCATATCGGTTTCAAATTGTTTTTTCCACAACGTTTTATTTTCATTTATAAAACCTGCTAAATTTTCAGGTCTAGCAAAATTCCAAACTGTAACACTTTCTGCAGTTCTTTCACCGGCACTCAATGATGTTTGAACAGCCCAATTTTGGACACTAAATCCACCATCAGTTAATTTGACTGTATTTAATAAAGATTGGTCAATTCCTAATACAGATGAAGGGTCCCAATTAGAAGCAGAGTTTGCAAGATCTTCTGCTGTTTCATAGACATTTACAAATGCATGAGTCCAACCAGAAGGAACATCACCAATAGCAGCAACAAGACCCCATGCTGACTGATTTCCAGCGTCAATTGCAGCTTTCGCAACTTTTGACCAATAAGTAGTCTCAATATTAGCAAATTCAGCTTGATTTTCTGGAGGTACATTTACATAAGTTATTGAATAATATTGCGCATTAACACCTAGCGAAAGTGAAAGCAACAAAAATAAATATAGTTTTTTCATAGTTTATCGATTTATAATTATTATTTATGATTAATTAATAAAACTAATGATACGTTTGACAAATAGTATTAGATTAACGTTAAATTAATTGGTTAAGAGAGTTAAATTGTATTTTTAATAAATAATAGGTTTTATTTTTATCATTTTGATAATAAAATAAGTTTTTTTATGAAGTTTCTAAGGCCATTTTTAATATTGTTAATTATAATGATGCTATTTAGTATAATTTTAAGTTTTTTTAAATGACAGATGAACATTTCTTTCAATGCCCATACTGTTGGGAAGAAATATCAATGATAATTGATAAGTCTATTAATAACGACACTTATATAGAGGACTGCGAAGTTTGCTGTAACCCAATTGAAATATCTTACTTATCTGATGGAAATGAAATAACTAGTTTTTCAGCATATTCAATAGAACAGTAGTATGGAAATTTTAATTTTATTTATATATTGATGAAATGACAAAAGAAGATATTGTTGAAGAACAAAAAAAATGGTCTGAAGGTATTATAAAGATGGGTGAAATATCTAATAACAGATCCTCGCTTGAATTATTTGTAGATGATTTTTTAGACAAACATTACAATTTTGAAGAAGAGGTTTTGTTTAAGCCCACAAAAGCAAAAAAACAACAATTTAGAAATGATAAAGAATCAGCCGTTTCATATTTTATTGCGGGGGAAAATAAGAAATGTACCGAAGACAGCGGTTTTGCATTATCAAAATGGTCAAAAATTACTTTTAATAATTCAGACATAATAATCAATGAGAATATTGGCTTAGCTATGGGAAACTATACCTTTGAAAATAATAATTCTCAAATTAAAGTTGAATATTCATTTGTCTATAAAAGAATTAATAACTCAATCAAAATAATTCTTCACCACTCATCAGTACCATATCAATCATGAAAATATCAAGAATTATTTCTGGTACCATGAATTGGGGAATTTGGGGTGTAAACCACTCTGAAACTGATATGAGTAAATTGATTTTAGAATCATTTAATAGTGGTGTAAACTCATTTGACCATGCTGATATATACGGAGGTTATACAACTGAAAAAACATTTGGAAATGCATTTAAAAAAACAGGAATTCCCAGAGAAAATGTAATTTTTATATCAAAATTCGGGATAATGTATCCATCAAAAAAACTTCCAATTAAAATAAAGCATTATGATTATTCTGCTGACCATATTAATTTATCAGTAAATAACTCTTTAAAGAATCTAAAAACCCAATACATAGATTGTCTTTTACTTCATAGGCCTAGCCCATTGATGGATTCGAACGAAATCTCTAAATCAATTCAAAATTTAATTAATCAGGGTAAAGTAAAAAGTTTTGGAGTATCAAATTTTACTAGTTCACAAATGGATCTATTCAAAGGAAAAATTAAAATTTCTTTTAATCAAATTAATCTTTCATTATCTCACTTAAACCCCATGTTTGACGGGACATTAGATTATATGATTACAAATAATATTACTCCTATGGCTTATAGCCCATTAGGTTCATATTTTAAAATTAAGAATCTAAAGATGAGAAAAATTATTAAAAATTTTTGTAACAAATATAAATGCTCTGAAGACCAGCTTCTTTTAAGTTGGTTAATGAAACATCCATCTAAAATACATCCAGTTATTGGTACTACTAAATTTGAAAGAATTAAAAATTCTGTAAAAGCAATAGATATTTCAATTGATACTATTGATTGGTTTGAAATACTTGAAGGAGCAGTTGGTAAGCGAGTCCCCTAAAGTTTATCTATTTCAGCATCTAACCAAGTTAAACGCATATCTATCCAGTTTTTCATGAAATCAATTTCTGATTCATAAGAATTACCTACATAATAATTAGGCCAAATATATTCACCAATAATAGGCCAAATTTTAAAGTTTTGATTGATTACATCATTTGAATTAAGATCAATAACGTATGAATTAATTTTATTATTTATTGACATATTTGAAAAGAGATCTTGACGAAGAAAGTCCCACCTAGTTTTTAATTTTTCTTTAAAATATTGACTATCCATTAGAGTTGACCACCAGAATGGAACTTGCCAAACATCTCCAGGACATATATTATTAAAATTATATAACCAGCCTTCGGTATTTGCACCATCACAATAATCAACGTTTCCAAATGCTAAGTTAAAATCCCAAATTGGGCCCATATTTAATTTTTTATCTTCGTCTAAATATATAAAAGTACTTAACCTGTAGCCGTCAATGTTTTTTGTTATTTCATTCATTATAAAAAAATCAATAAATGAGTCTATATCAATTAATGAAATATATTCAGGAATTAAATTATTGTCAAAATTATTAGAGGATAAAACAAATTCAAATTGATCAATAAAATTTTGAATATATTGTTTTTGATTATCTGTTATATCTTTTGGTTTAGGGTAATGAAATATAAAGTGAATTTTAGAGTTTTGGGATAATTGACCATTAGAATTATACTTCGATTTAAATGAAAATGAACTATCGTAACATGTATTGCAAGATCCTCCAGAAGGAGATGATTCACCAGTTGGTTTATCGATTTTTAATATGTAACCGCCCTCTACTGAATTATCATTAATCTTTGGAATATCAACTCTATTCTTATCTCTTTTTATTTTTTCCATTAGTATATACAACCCTTTATAGTCATCATTTATATATAAATCATAAAATTTGGTATTACTTGCTTTGTATCCAATTAAGTTAGACAAATCAAAAGTTAATTTGTTTCTAATTAATGACTTATCAGAATATGGGCCATATAAGATCCAATCTTCTTCCTCAGGAAAGCCTCCTAAATTAATGTCTATTTCATCTGAATAATCAGAGTTTTTTGTTTCAAATCCATAAGATTTTTTTGGGAACATTTGTGATGAACTACCCCTAAGTTCAATCCCAATATTATAATTATTCTGATTATTATCCTCTATAACTAAAAGACTAGCATTTATCTTAGGTTCATCAACAATATCTTTACCATCAGTTGTTATATTAATTGTAGGAAAATTAACATCTTCAATGGAATATTCATTAAAATTTATAATTTGATTTTCAATATTTGTTAAATCAAGCTCTTCAGGTCCTTTACAAGAAATAACAAAAAATATAAGATATAAATATCCTAATTTTTTAATGTTCTGAAATAAAAAGCTCATTATATGTTTCGTTGATAAATTTTGCTAATTGAATATCTAATTTTGATAAACCTCCAATATCATGTGTAATTAGATTAAACTCAATTTTATTAAAATCTATTATAATTTTTGGATGGTGATTTAAATGCTCTGATTTATCAGATACCAAATTTGCAAAACTAATAGCGTCCATAAATGAATTTAATTGATAGAGAACACATAATTGCCCCTCATTTAAAAACCATCCATCAAGATTACTTAAAGCTGATTCAATAGATTCTGACGAGAGTTTTTCCAACTTATTTTGAATTAAAGTATTTCCAAATATAATATATTGGAATAAGAATTACCCCAAATATAATTGCATAGAAAAGAAAATATGCAATTAATATTAATATAAAACACACAAATACTATTCTAATAATTATTGATATTAATGGATTAGACATTAAATCATAATAAATATCTAACAGTAAGTTCTTTAACTTTTCCATATACTAATTTAAGATATTAAGTGTAAAAATATTTTTCTTCTATTGATTTCCATAACAGAAGACACGCTACAGTTTTGTATGGAGACCATTTATTGATTAAAACATCTAACGAATTATTATCATTTATATTAATTTTATAATTTATTTTTAAACTATTCATTAATGCAAGATCACCTTTAGAAAATATATCAATTCTCATTAAAACAAACATGAGGAACATCTTTGCAGACCAAACACCTATCCCTTTTATTTTTGTTAACTCATTTATAACATCATTATTTGAAGAATTTATAAAATCATAACTACATTCTCTAAAATATTGATATACATTTTTTATATAAATAGCCTTCCTATTTGATATTCCTATTGATTGTAAGTCATTTAAGTCCATTTCTATGATTTGTGCATTAGACAAATTAAAAATTTTTTTTAAAAAACGTTTTTTGATTGTAATAGCTGCCTTAAAACTAACCTGCTGCTCAATTACTAAAAAAGCTAAAGCTAAAGCATAATTATCATTATATCTTTCTTTAATATCTATTTGATTAGAAAACTTTTTAATTAAATAATTAAGACATTTATCTGTTGATAGATAATTATATGCTTTCTTTAACGTTTTTTGATTTAGTTCCATTTAAAAAAAAACCGATATTTGTATTATGAAAAAAATAATTTTAGTAATGTCGCTTCTTTTATTTTCTTGCGATCAAGATACAAAAGAAAAATTAGTCGTTTATCAATCTCCTTCTTGTGGGTGTTGCTCAGGATGGGTGGCAAATATGGAAGAAAACGGATTGAATGTTGAAGCAATCAAAACAAATGATATGTACTCTCAAAAAGTCAAGGCTGGAATTGATATAACACTTCAATCATGTCATACTGGATTCATTGATGGTTATTTTGTAGAAGGTCATGTTCCATATGATGCAATCACTAAATTGTTAAGTGAAAGACCAAATATTAAGGGAATAACTGTACCTGGAATGCCTGCAGGTTCAAATGTTCCTGGAATGGAGACTATTAATGAAAGAGCTAAATTTGATGTTTTAGCAGTTAATAACGATGGATCTACATTTGTTTGGAAACAATATGAATAGTAATGAAGTATATTTTCTTAATATTGTTTGTTCTAATTTCGTCTTGTGAAAAGGAAAGATGCTACGATATTGAAGGAAAAGAAATTATTAATGGTGAATATTATTTGTTATTAGATAAAAATAATTTTCAAAACATGTCTAATAATTATTCCAATAATAGCAGTCTATATAGCGGAGTCCCTGATCCTTATGGAACTGGGAAAGTTGATAAGGAAACTTATGAATCTGTTAATATTGGTGATAAGTATTGTCAATAAAAAACCCACCTAAAAAACCATAAAAGGTGGGTTTTTGCAAATCAGATACTACAAAGACGTAGCGAACATAAACTAGGATAAACTTATTAAGCTTTTCTTGCATCTAATTTAAGTCTTGATTATTTTATGATTCATTACATTACATTATATTTTGTAAGTTTTATCTTTTCAAAAAAAAAAGTCGTCTTTTATTAATGATTTAATATTTAAAATTGAAAAAAATATGAATTATGAAAAATAACATCGAACATAATTTTATATATTGAGCTATGGAATGGTATGAAAAAAATAGAAAAATAATTATTGGAGTAGTCGCATGCTATTTAATCTTTCGATTAATAACTGTAATCATTTCATAATGCGACTTGTTTTATTTTTATTTTTCTTAAGCTTAGCAAATTCTCAAATAAATCCTAAAAACATTGAAATAGTTAGAGATATATATGGAGTTCCTCATATATATGCAAAAACTGATGCAGAAGTAGCGTATGGTCTTGCATGGGTAAATGCTGAGGATGACTTCAAAACAATTCAAGTGGCTTATCTTGCTGGAAATGCTATGCTTTCAAATTATATTGGGCTAAAGGGAGCACCTGCTGATTTTATCTCTCAACTAATCGGTTCTAGCAACCTAATAGATGAAAAGATTGATCAAATCTCTAAAGATTACATGGAGGTAGTTAAAGGATATTCTCAAGGTTTAAACGCATATGCAAAAGAAAATCCTGATAAGGTACTATTCAAAAAACTATTTCCAATTACTCCAAAAAAAATGTTGATGTATAGTCAACTTCAACTTTTTATATCCAATGAAGGTGCATATTGGGCTGGTAAAATATTAAATAATGATACTCAAGATGATTTTTTAGATCAGAATTTAACTGGATCTAACGTTATTGCAATGAATAGCAATAAGACTATGTCTGGTGAGACTTTTTTAGCAATTAATACTCATCAACCTCTTGAAGGTCCTACATCATGGTATGAAGTTCACCTAAATAGTGAAGAAGGTACTAATATTATAGGAACAATGTATCCAGGAACTCCAAATGTACTAATTGGTGTAAATGAGAACCTTGGATGGTCTCATACTGTTAATTATCCTGACAAGACTGATGTATTTAAACTCAGGATGAAGAACAGAAGAAAATATATTGTTGATAATAAAGAATATAACCTTGAAAAACACAAAGCAAAAATTTCTTTAAAAGTTCTAGGTATACCAATCAAAATTAATCGCAAATATTATAAAAGTATATACGGTCCAACACTTAAAAACAAATCAGGATATTATTCTATTAGAACCCCGACTCTATTTAATATTAGAGCATTAGAGCAGTGGTGGAAAATGGGGAAGGCAAAAAACTTCTCTGAGTTTTATAATATTTATAAAATGAAACAAATCCCAGGCTTTAATGTTGGATATGCTGATAAGTATGATACTATATTTTATATGTCAAATGCTATACTACCCAAAAGAGCTGAAGGATATAATTGGAAAGGAATTGTTCCGGGTGATACAATGAAAACTCTTTGGACAGAATATCATAATATTGAGAGTCTTCCTCAAGTTATTCAGCCAAAATCTGGTTTTATTTACAATGCAAATCACTCCCCTTTCAAATCCACATCAGCTGAAGAAAACCCTAAAGAAGAAGATTACAGTGAGAGGATGGGATATGAAACATATGACAATAATAGGTCAACTAGATTAATTGAATTAATTGAAAGTTATGATAAGGTTACATACGATGATTTTAAGCGTATTAAATATGATAATTCTTTTCCGTCAAAGTTCAATTATAACTTCATGGATATTAGCATTATTGAGAGCTTAAAACTTGAAAAAGAACATGAATTATTTGTAATACTAGATATTATTCAGAAATGGGATAGAAAGACAGATATTGATTCCCAAGGTGCAGGATTTTATGGTGTTCTTTATTATCAACTTGTTAGTAGTTATAGAGATGATATTCAAAGAAATAATAATACCGTAAGCAAAGAAACACTTCTATCGGCTTTAAAAGACGTAAAGCGATATTTAATTGATAATTTTGAATCAACTGATATAACTCTCGGAGACTTCCAAAAGCTTGTTAGAGGTGATAAAGAATTACCTATATGGGGGCTTCCTGATGTTATAACTGCAATGTCATCAAGGCCATATAAAGATGGTATGCGTAAGGTTACCCAAGGTGAATCATATATTGGACTTGTAAGATTTAACAAAGAAGGCCCTATCCTAGAAAGTGTCATTTCTTTTGGAAATTCAGATGATCCATCTTCTGATCATTATACAGATCAAATGGAAATGTATTCAAAATTTCAAACAAAAAAAATGACTTTTAATAAGGGTGATATATATAAAAACGCGAAGAGTATTTATAATCCAAATTAATAAATATTAAGTGCCTCATCATAAATTTTTTCATATAATGGAATGATTTTCTTAATATCATACTTCTTAGCATTTTCAAATGCCTGAGATCTATATTTTTTCTTTAAAGACTTATCAGATAGTATTTTAATAGCGTTTGATGCCATTGAATCAATATCTCCAATTTCACTTGTGTAACCAGAGTTTCCATTAATATTGAGTTCTTTTAAGCCTCCTGTGTTTGTTGATACTACAGGAACTTTTAAGGCCATTGCCTCAAGGGCAGAAAGACCAAAACTTTCTTTTTCGGATGGAAGAAGGAACAGGTCTGATGAGCATAGAATCTCATCAACCTCATTAGTCTTCCCCAAAAAGATGACACTGTTTTTTAAATTATTTTTCCTTAAGTAATCTTTGGCTTTCTTTTTATCAGGCCCATCACCAACCATAATAAGTTTTGAACTTATTTCTAAATTCACTTTTTCAAAAATCTTTATTACATCAATAATTCTCTTTAAAGGTCTAAAATTACTTACATGGACTATAATTTTTTCATCTCCTTCTGAAATAAAGTTTTTTTCACACATATTATGTTTGCTCTCATATTTATTAATATCTATAAAATTTGGAATAACTTTAATTTCTCTTTCTATTCCAAAAAACTCTCTAGTATCTTCCATTAAACTTTTTGAGACACATGTGACTATATCTGACTTATTAATACTAAACGTCACAGCTGGTTTGTAAAAAGGATGGTTACCAACAAGCGTGATATCAGTTCCATGAAGAGTTGTAATTATTGGAATTTTATAACCATTTTCATTTAGTATTTTCTTTGCCATAAACGCAGCATAAGCGTGAGGTATTGCATAATGAACATGAAGAACATCTATCTTATGTTTTGAAATAACATCATATAGCTTACTTGAAAGAGCTAATTCATAGGGTTCATACTTAAATAGTGGGTAATCTGGAACGTTGACTTCGTGATAATGAAGGTTTGAGGATAAAGCATCTAATCGAACAGGCTGACTGTATGTAATAAAGTGAATTTCATATCCCTTTTTTGATAATTCAATACCTAGTTCCGTAGCTACAACTCCTGAACCTCCAAATGTTGGATAACAAACAATTCCAATTTTCATTCTGAATCAATTAAAGATTTATAAACAATTTCTTGAGATCTAGTTCTTGTATTACTAGTCTGTAATAGAGTGTTTTCTCTTGTAGGATAAGTCCTATTTGAAAGGAATATAAATATTATATCTTCCTCAGGATCTGCCCAAGCCATAGAGCCAGTGTATCCATAATGACCAAAGCTTTTCAAGGATACCCCACCAAATGTTGAACCATGCTTTCCTTCAATTTGAGGTTTATCAAACCCTACTCCACTTCTATTATCTTTATCACAGAAATAACAAAAATTAAACTTATCAAAGGAATCTTGAGAGAATAATCTAAAGTTATTATAATTACCTTTCTGAATCATAGCTTGAAGGACAATTGCAACCTCATAAGAATTAGAGAACAAACCTGCATGTCCTGAAATACCACCAAGCATTGCAGCACCCTCGTCATGAACGTATCCATGTAATTTTGAGTATCTAAAAAAATCATCTCTTTCACTTGGAACAATCTCATTGAGGTTTATTTTTTCATGTGGGTTAAACATTGTTCGTTTAAGACCTAGTTTACTGAAAACTCTATCATTTGCAAGAATATTTAATGGCTTATTATACATATCTTCAAACCAAAATTTTAAAAAATAAAAAGGTAAATCAGAGTATTTATATTCTAATTCTTCTCTTAGCTCACTATTAATAATTGATTTAAATATTTTTTCTCTATAATTAGTCTTTAGAAATAAATTTTCTGATACTTGTGTAGAAAATGAAGACTTTGAATTTCTTTTGTAGAATCTTGATTTAGGTTTTTCATTATTATCTAATGTCTCTTCGTAGAATGGTATCCAAGGTCTTAACCTTGCATAATGAGACAACATCTCTTTTAAAGGAATTTGTCCTTTATCTTTAAGTCGTTTCTTTGGAAAAAGTTCAGATAATTTAGTATTTAAATTTAATTTACCTTTATCATATTCCTGTAAAACTAAAGGCATAGTGGCAATTATTTTTGTTATTGATGAAAGATCAAAAACATGATCATTATTAAGTTTAACTTTTTTTTCATATGTGTGATATCCAAAACTCTTATTATAAACAACTTTACCGTTTTTTGAAACAAGCATTTGAATTCCTGGAGCTATCATTGAATCGATACTACTAATTGCAATAGAATCCAGATATTGTAATTTTTTTGAATCAAAACCCTCATAAGCAGGACGAGAAAAACCCAATATTTCCTTTTTTTCAAATGTTAGACCATGATTAACTTTAAAAAAATTATTTGAAACTGGAATTTTGCCTTTAAATGATCTAGCACCAAACATTAAATCTGCTGTGATTTCTTGAGAAATTATATTATTTTGATAGGATATAATAATTGATTCAAAATTATCAATTGATTTAAATGAGTTAAGACTATATGGGTTCAAGAATAGGTTTAAGATAACATTATTAGAATTACTAATATTATTTATCTTCTCTGCTACATCTTCAGGAATAATATTTGAAGCATAAGGACTTGAACTTGAACCATGGTAGGAAATTATTATTGCATCATAATCTTTAGAGTCATTAATTAAAGAATAATCATCACCCTCAAAAGAGTCGACATCTATATACATTTTCATTTTGTCAGTCAAAAAATCACTTCTTGTATTTTTGCCAAAAGATACATGCAAATATTTTTTAGTAGCTAATAAAGGCAAAACTTCTTTAGAGTTCTTTACGAGAGTAATGGCTGACTCCATTGCTTTTGAATATAGAAGTGAATCTTTAGCAGTATTTACTTTTTCAAGAATATCTTTAGAAATAATCTCTTTAAACTTAGAAAGTCCGGATTTAACTTTGAGCGACAATATTTTTTTTACAGATTTAGATAGTCTAGATTCGGATATCTTCCCTTGTTTATATGAGTCTGTGATTGCCTTTACACCAGAAGTGACATCAGTAGACATCAATAAAATATCATTACCTACTTCAAATGCTCTTAAATCAACATTTATATTTGGGTTTTGAAGGACACCTTTCATGTCTAAAGCATCAGTAACTGTTATTCCATTAAAATTATATTCATCCCTAAGTAAGTTTGATACAGTCTTGAATGATAATGAAGATGGATATTTTCTGTCAATTGCAGGTACTCTCAAATGGGCTAGCATTACAGACTCGGCAAGCCGATCTTCAATAAGTTTTTTGAAAGGATATAATTCAACATCATTCAATCTTTTCATGTTACCATTTATTACCGGAAGTGTTTTGTGTGAATCTTTATCAGTATCACCATGTCCAGGAAAATGCTTTATTGAGGTAAAAATTCCTACATCTTTATGTCCTAGAATATAGGCCTTAGCTTTATTATAAACATTGTTAGGATCTTCACCAAATGACCTGTTTCCAATAATTGGATTCTTTGAGTTATTATTTACATCAACAGATGGAGAAAAGTTAAAGTGAACACCAAGAGCTTTATTTTGCTCTGCTATTCTTTTTGAAATATCTCTTACAAGATTGTTGTTCTGAATTGCACCTAAAGTCATATTCCATGGATGTGCAAACACATCAGAAAGTCTCTGCGATGGACCCCATTCAGCATCCATAGATATTAGTAAAGGAGTTTTTGCAATTGATTGAAACCTGTTTAGCCAATCTATGTGAGACTTTGTTGTCCCAATGGAAAATATTAAACCACCTATCTTATCTTTTTCAACAAGTTTTTTTATTTGATTAAAATCTGATTGCTCAGGAGAAACCCATTTAATAAACAATTGAGAAACTTTTTCCTCGAGAGATAGAGAAACATATACACTGTCAACCCATATTTTCTCATTTTTAGATAAATTATTATAAATATTTTGTGAAAAAACAAATGATATGTTGAATATTAAAATTAAGACAATCCTTATCATTTTTAGATAAATTTTGAAAGCCATGAAGAATTTATACTTATTTCAAAATTATCATTAAGCTCTTCTTTGGTCTTTACAGTTGTATTGAAGATAATAGTTTCAGGTGAAAAAGATCCACTTTTAATTTTATTTTTTAAATCACTTAATTTAATAGAATCTATTTCCTCACCTAATCTATAATTAATTTTTAGTCTATCAAGTAAATCTAGGTTAATCTTATCTGAGATTTCTTTAATTAATTGAAGAGAATAATCAATTGAACAGCCTCCAATTGAATTATAAGATTCATTAACAGCTATGATAATAAACCTATTATTTTTTACTAAGAAAGAAGATTCTAAATCATTACCATGAGCTTTCCAATTTTTTAAAAAAAGAGTACATTTTTCATTAATAATATTAACTTGATTTTCATTAAAGTCAATACAAGATTGATAAACCCATATTCTAGAATCAAGAGGAATATTTTTAAAATCAACTATCATAGATCTTCAGCTTTTTCAATCATTTGAGCAATATCAACAACATCAATTTCCTTTTGTTTAACTGTGACACCATCATTCATCATTGTATTACAAAAAGGACAGCTAACAGCAACTATTTTAGAAGTTGTATTTATTGCTTCCTCTGACCTTTTAATATTAATATCTTGATTTCCTTTTTCAGGCTCTTTGAACATTTGAGCACCACCTGCTCCACAACAAAGAGATTTAGATTTACAACTTTTCATTTCTACTAACTCTGCATCTAACTTCTTTATTACTTCTCTTGGTGCTTGGTATATACCATTAGCCCTCCCAAGATAGCAAGGATCATGATAAGTAATCTTTTTTCCTTTATAAAAACCACCAGATATACTGATTTTATTATTTTTTATGAGGTTATTTATAAATGTTGTGTGATGAATTACCTCATAATTTCCACCAAGCTCAGGATATTCATTTTTAATTGTATTGAAACAGTGAGGGCATGTAGTAATTATTTTTTTTATATGGTATGAGTTTAGTATTTCAATATTAGATATAGCTTTCATTTGAAATAAAAATTCATTTCCAGATCTTTTGGCTGGATCCCCAGTACAAGACTCTTCTTTACCTAAAATTGCATATGATATATCAGCCTTATTTAGAATTTTAATGAACGCTTTTGTTACTTTCTTAGATCTATCATCAAAACTACCAGCACATCCAATCCAGAAAAGATATTCAGGGCTTTCGCCTTTTAATTTCATGTCTGATATTATTGGAACTTTCATTTTATTTATTTATTTGAATCTTCATCATCAAAAACCTCAATAGTTACTTTCTTCTCAATAAGATCTGTAAATTTACCATTATATCTAGTGGCTTTAACCAAATGATTATCAATCCAATGATAGTTGCCCCCTCTTGGTTTACCCATAAGCAGACTGTGATATTTAAACTTATTATCCTTTAACCATTTTTCTGTTACCTCTCTATGTGACTCAATTCTAGCAGTAAAGAAACATATAATATGACCTTTATCATACCAATTATTAATAGTCTCAAGAGCATCAGGGTAAAGTTTAGCAGTCACCATTCTTTCAGGTTCTTCATTTGGAACATCATCACAGATTGTTCCATCAATGTCTATTAGATAATTTTTTATTCCTTCAGGCAATATGGGACTTACTGTTTCTCCTTTTTCAATTTTTTGGTGTAAATAATTTTCTACTTCTTCTTTTTTCATATTTTTAGTTTTCTTGGATCCAAAGCTCTCTGTCTTGTTGATTATAAGGCCATGGAGCGCCATTATTTTCTATATTACTCATCATGTTATTTAGATCGGGATGAGCGGATGATTCTTCCATAATTAGATACTGCCTCATATCCATAATAATAGATAGAGGATCAATATCAATCGGGCAAGCTTCAACACATGCATTGCAAGACGTGCATGCCCAAAGCTCTTCCTTTGAAATATAATTATCTAGAAGTCTATCTCCATCATCAATAAACTTGCCATTATTATTTGAAATATTTTTTGAGACTTTTTCTAGCCTATCTCTAGTATCCATCATAATTTTTCTAGGAGATAATTTTTTACCAGTCAAGTTTGCAGGACATTCACTAGTGCATCTACCACATTCAGTACATGAGTATGCATTCATTAATTGAACCCAATTAAGATCAAGTACATCTGAAGCTCCAAACTTTTCAACATTAGTAGAGTTTTGAGATGCCTTTTCTGGATAAAACATTAAAAGAACTTCATTTTTAACTGACTCTAGTACATTGAATTTCCCTTTATCTTCAAGATTAGAAAAATATGTATTCGGAAAAGCTAACAGAATATGTAGATGTTTCGAATAATATAGGTAATTAAGAAACAGCAAGATTCCTGTTATATGCAACCACCAAAAAACTCTTTCAAACATATAAACGGTAGACGTATCGAATGAATTAAAAATTGGAACCAAAAAGGATGAAACTGGAAATGATCCAGCTTTATAATACCCTTCAAAATTCCTTTCTTGAAGAATTAGATCTGTGGCATTCATAGATAGAAAAAGGAGCATTAAAACAATTTCAAAATAAAGAATATTATCTGCATCAAATTTTGGCCAACCTTTCATCTCACTGCTAAAAAACCTCTTAATTTTGACTAAATTTCTTCTACTCCAAAATAGAATCACAGAAACTAATACCAATAATGCAAAAACTTCAAAAGAAGCAATTAAAAAATTATAAAAAGAAACATTAAAGTATTTTGAAAAAAATCTATGGGATCCTGTAATACCATCAATTAATATTTCTAAAAGCTCAATATTAATTATAATGAAACCTATATAAACTATAACATGAAGCATACCAGAAACTGGTTTAGAAACCATTTTTGACTGTCCAAGAGCAATTCTAATCATATTTGTTAATCTTTTACCAGGATTATCAAATCTATTAACCGCCTTACCTAATTTAATTACAGTGATTAATTTTTTAATATTTCTAATAAAAAAGCCAACTGATATTATCAGGATAAGAGTAAAAATTATATTGGGTATAATATTGATCATCTACTTTCTTCCAAAAATTGAAAAGTGAACATATTTTTTTGGATTTGTTTTAATGTCATTTATTAGAAGATTTAAATTTTCAATTGAGGAATTAAGATTAATGTATACCTCATCTGAGTTAATTAGTCTACCAAAGCTTGAATTATCTGAATTAATATTATTAACCAATGAATTTATTCCATCTAATGAGTTTTCAAGATTTGAGAGGATGTCATTCAATGGAAAGTTATTAAATTCATTTGAGACCTCTGCAAAATTGGTTGTTATGGATTCAATGTTATCCAATGTATTATTAATTATAGATCGTTTTTCAGTCAAAGTATTCTCTATTATAGTAGCTGAGTTGTTTACTGCATTTATAGCAGAGGTTAGAACTTCTATTGATTCTTTGATATTTTCTTGGGTCTTAACATTCAGAACATTAGAAGCACCTGTGAATATAGAATCAATACTAGTAATTGTACTTTGTAACTGTCTTGATAATGGCTCAATTTGTCTGTTTATTAATTCTGTTAGGCCAGGTCTTACGCTAGATCTAAGTGTATCACCAGTTTGAAGAATTGACTGTCTATCAAAAATAGGTTCTATTGAAATTGCAAGACCACCAAGAACTCCAGTTTCATAAATTGAAGCTATACTATTTGAGGAAAAATTCAATTTATCTTTCACTTTCAACGTAACTAATATTTTAGTCGAATTTGGAAGAAAATCTAACTCAGTGACATTACCTATAGACAATCCATTAATCATTACATTTGCGCCAACTAACAATCCATCAACTTCATCATATATAGCATAGATTGTTTTTTGTCTATCAATAATAGACGTTCCTTTTAAAAAATTAAATCCAAAAATAAAAAGAAGAATTGTTGTTAAAACAAATATTGCAGCTTTAATTTCTCTAGATAGTTTCAAGGTAGTTCAGGTTTATTATTGTAAAAATAAGAATATTTTGATTAGTGAAATATTATATCAGCTACTTCAATTTATACTTTGAACTTTATTGTTTTTAAAAGCAACAATAAATGAACTATTAAAGCCATATTTTTTTGTTGTTTTTAATGATTCTTTAGCTTCCTCTATTGATTTATACTTTCCATATAAATACTTATAAATATTACCTTCTTTAACTGCGTTAACCGACTTAAGTCCTTTAAAATTATATGGTTTTAATTCTAGCAATCTGTTACTTGCTGCAATTTGAACTGTGTAATATAAAACATCATTTGAATTTAACTGTGAAACATTTGATGTTGATAAGTTTTTAAAAAAATCATTCTTATATTTCAACACAGCAAGTGAAATAGCATCAGCCATTTCATCTTGTCCTTTTGATGAATTAAGATATAACCCTTCGTTCTTATTTGTTAAAAAACCTGTTTCAACTAGGACACTAGGAATAGATGTGTATTTAAGAACAATAAAACCAGCTTGTTTAACATTTCTATTTTTTCTTTTGAGTCGATTCACAAAACTGTCTTGAATATATGAGGCAGCAATAATACTCTGGTCAAGATATTCCTCTTGCATTAAAGTTAAACCTATTACTGATTCTGGATTATTAGGATCAAAACCACGATAAGTATTTTCATAGTCATCTTCAAAAAAAATTACAGAATTTTCTTTTTTTGCAACTTCAAAATTTCTTTGATTAGCATGAAGGCCTAAAACAAAAGTACCCGCTCCATAGGCTTGAGAGGTATGTGAATCACAATGTATTGATAGAAAAAGTTGTGCATTTGAATTATTGGCAATATTAGCTCTTTCAAAAAGATCAACAAAAACATCAGTTTTTCTTGTGTAAACTACATTAACTCCATTTTTTTCTAACTCCCTACCTAACATTAAAGATATTTTTAATGCAATATCTTTTTCTATGTAACCGTTACCAGTATTACCAGGATCTTTACCTCCATGACCTGCATCTACAACAACCGTAAACACATTATCTTGAATATCATCTTTTTGAGCAAATAAATTAAAAAAATAGAATTGCAATAAAACTAGAGTAATTAACCTAACTGAATTCATTGTTATAAATAGTTATAAATAAAATTATGATTAATTTTGATTAAGTAAGTACCTTGTTAATAACTCAAATTTAAATCTTGAAAAAAAAATATTTAAGCCTTTTAATAATTTTTATTTTTTTTGGATTAAATTCAACCTATTCTCAAGAGGATATAAAAATTCAAGATTCATTATCACTTGATGAAAAAGGAAAAGGATCTGTACTTTTAGATAATGTTAAATATGATGCGTCAGACTCCATAGTAATTGATCAAAAGAACAATAAAATAATACTCTACAATAATGCAATAATTGAGTATGGAGATATTTTACTTACATCAGGATTAATAATTTTAGATTATAAAGAAAATGTTGTAACTGCTGGAAGAATATCAGATTCTGAAGGAAATCTTAGTCAATACCCTACTTTTACTCAAGGAGTGAGTGTTGTTAACCCAGATTCAATTAAATATAATTTTGATAATCAAAAAGCATTAATATGGAATTCTAAATCAGCTGAAAATGGAATGAATATTTTGTCTACTCTAACAAAAAAACAAAATGATTCAGTATACTTTTTAAAAGATGGTAAAGTAACTACAGGAGGAAATTTGATGGGAGATGACACAGAGGAAGCTGATTATTTTTTTAAGATCAGGAAAGGCAAGTTAGTGCCTGGAGGAAATATAATAACTGGATTTACAAATTTATTTGTAAAAAATGTTCCTACTCCAATAGGACTTCCATTTGCTTATTTCCCTTCTCAACAAACTAAAGATTCTGGTTTTATAATACCAAATATTAATGAAAGTAATGAAAGAGGTTATTCACTTCAAAATGGGGGGTATTATATTCCAATATCAGAGGTTTTTGATCTGACTATTTTAGGAGATTATTATACTAATGGTAGTTATGGATTAAACATTAGCTCCCAGTATAGAAAAAGATATAAATACAATGGTAATTTCACTATTAGATATGAAAACTTAATTAACGGTGAAAGAGGTTTACCAGGTTACGGAAAATCAACTGTTTATAATATTAGATGGAGTCATTCAAAAGACACAAAAGCATCTCCAAATTCAACTTTTAGTGCTTCAGTTAATTTTGGGAGTAGTGATTATTTTAGAGAATCTGTTAATCAATTAAATACTGCAAATTTTTTAAATAATAACCTAAGCTCTTCTATATCTTATTCAAAAAGTTTTCCAGGATCTGCAGGAGTTAGATTAGCCTTAACTGCTAATATGTCTCAAAATACACAATCTAAGGAAGTGAACCTGACTCTTCCCACCTTAACTCTCAATGCAAATAGATTTTACCCTTTTGAAAAGAAAGGTAAATCTAAAAAAGGTTTTTTTCAGAATATAAATATTCAATATTCATCCAGAGCAGAAAACAGAGCAGTTTTTGCAGATGATTTATTATTAAAAAAAGGAATGTTTGAAAATGCAAAATCTGGTGTTCAGCATAATATTCCTTTTACAACAAATTTTAAGCTATTTAACCACTTTAGCGTTAGTATGGGAGGACAATATCGTGAAACTTGGACAGGTAAAACTATTCAATACAGAGACTACAATGAAGAAAGTGGAGGTGCAATTAAAGATACAATTTCAGGATTTGATCGTTTTGGTGTTTATAATTTTAATGCTAGTATGACTACTAAAATTTATGGTATTGTAAATTTTAAACCTAATAAAAAACTTCAATCTATACGACATACAATTACACCAAGTATTTCATACTCTAATAATCCAAGTTTTGAAGAATATTATGACACTTATATTATTGATGCAAATGGAAACACTGCAGAATATACAAGATTTCAAGGAGGGTTGTATGGTTCACCTGGAAAAGCTTATTCAAGTAGTATTGGAATATCCATTCAAAATGTTTTAGAAGCAAAGGTAAAACCAAAAGATTCGACACAAACTGAACTTCGTAAAATTAATATTTTTAAAAATTTAAATATTTCAACTAGTTATAATTTAGCAGCAGAAGAATTTCAATTATCACCAATAAGAGTTTCAGGAGCAGTTGATATAGCACAAGGTTTTTCTATTAATACAGGGGCAACTTTTGACCCTTATGCACTTGACGAAAATAACCAAAGGATTAATGTGTTTAATTCAAAAAATGGAGATGGACTTTTACGATTGACAAGTGCAAACATATCAACTCAGTATTCACTTAATAATAATACTTTTAAACGGGGTCAAACAGAAGAACAAATAAATGAATCCACATCTGGTGGTGGTAGGTCTGATGATCTTTTTGGTGTTTCTCAAAATTTTTCTGATTCTAGACAAAATTTAGAAGAAGAAGATGATGAAGAAGATGAAATTGATTTAACAAATTACATATATAAAATGCCTTGGAGTTTAAATCTTGCATATTCATTGACTTATAATAATTCTAGGGGTCAAAAAGACTTTTCAACAAATTCTTTAATGATTTCATCAAACTTAGAATTAACACCAAAATGGACAGTTGGGATTTCTTCAGGATATGATTTCAAACAGAAAGGGTTTACTTACACACAATTAAGGTTTGATAGAGATTTGGACAGTTGGAAATTAGATTTTTCATGGGTACCTTTCAGTCCAAGAGCATCATGGAATTTTTTCATTGGTATAAAATCAGGTTTATTAAGTGATTTGAAATATGAAAAAAGATCAGAACCAGATAGATCATTATAAATTATGAAAAGAAAAATAATAAACACAAAAAAGTCGCCGGCACCAATTGGGCCCTACAATCAGGCTATATATATAAATAATATGCTTTTTATTTCAGGGCAAATTGCACTAGATCCAAAATCAATGAAATTGAATAATAAATCAATAATTGATGAAACCCATCAAGTAATGATAAACATAAAAAATATATTAAAAGAGTCTGAAATGGATTTTAATAACGTAGTCAAAGCATCCATTTTTTTATCTAATATGGACTTATTTAAAGAGGTAAACAATATTTATGGAAGTTATTTCATAACTGGTAATGAACCAGCCAGAGAGACAATAGCAGTGAAAACACTTCCTATGAATGTAAATGTAGAAATTTCAATTATAGCATCAATATAACTAGGATATTATGTTTCTTTTATGATAATCTACAAGACCAATAATTGGTCTTTGAATGAACTTCCCTGTATTAAGATTGTATTTTTTTCCAATTCGAATTATTTCATCTTTCAAGAAATATGCAATTGAACCTACATAATGAATATCTACTTTGCTAAAATCATCATACTGAAGCACTTGATAGTCAATAAATCTCTCTAATCCTTTGTATATGATTTCTCTAAAATATTCATTTGATTTATTATCAATTAGAAATTTTGCAAATCCTGCTAAATAAGTATTAGGATTTTCTTCTCTATATAATTTATTTTTTATTGTATTTGGAGATAAATCGTAGTTTTTAGCAAATTCATTTCTCAAAGATTCAGGCATTTTATTAAAATAATAAGCCCTAATTAAATACTTACCATAATAGTTTCCACTGGCGTAATCCATTAAAACATATCCCAAAGATTGAACTTTTTGAATAACAGTTTCACCATCATAATATGAACAATTAGACCCAGTACCTATTATATTTACAATGGAAGGAGTGCCAATGTCAACAGCTGAATAAACAGCAGCATAAGTATCTTCTTTTATATCAAATTCACTGTTGATAAATATTGATTTAAAAACCTTTAAAATTCTATCCTGAGATGAATCAATTCCACAACCTGCTCCATAAAAAAAAAGTTTAGTTACTAGTTTTCTGTTTTTATAAATTTCAAAGTTATTCTTGATTCTTTCATTTAAAATTTCATTTGATAACATCTGAGGATTTAAACCTAAAGTCTGAGTCGAAAAAATCTCTTGACCTTGATTATCTAATGCTATCCAATCAGTTTTTGTAGAACCACTATCAACAACTAAAATCATCTGAAAAAATTATATTGAATAAATATATTTTGATAAATCAAGGAGTTTGTTTGAATAACCACACTCATTGTCGTACCAAGAAATTATTTTAAAAAAGTTTGAATTTAACTCCATCCCTGCATTAGCATCAAAAATTGATGTTCTTTTATCACCAATGAAGTCCTGTGATACAACTAAATCATCACAATATCCAAGAACTCCCTTTAAATGATTTTCAGATGCATCTTTCATGACCTTTTTAATATTATCATAAGATGTCTCTTTATTAACTCTAACAGTCAAATCTACAACAGAAACATTTGCAGTAGGAATTCTGAAAGCCATCCCGGTTAATTTACCCTCTAAAGAAGGGATAACTTTAGTAACAGCCTTAGCAGCACCGGTTGAACTAGGAATAATATTGAGTAGTGAACTCCTACCTCCCCTGAAGTCTTTTTTCGAAGGTCCATCTACTGTAAATTGTGTAGCGGTAGCAGCATGAACAGTTGTCATTAATCCTTCTGTAATCCCAAAATTATCATCAATAACTTTTGCAATTGGCGCTAAACAATTAGTTGTACAAGATGCATTAGACACAATTAAATCGGATGACTTAGCGTCTTGATGGTTAACACCCATAACAAACATAGGAGCATCAGGACTGGGAGCTGAGATAACAACCTTTTTCGCACCTGAATTTAAATGAGTTGTAGCTTTTTCAATTGACGTAAAAATACCTGTACATTCAGCGACTATTTCTACACCTAAGCCTAGCCAATCTATATTATTTGGATCTCTTTCAGCAGTTATTTTTACAGTCTTACCATTAACAATTAACTTATTATCAGTAATCTCGACGGATCCTTCAAAGGAACCATGAACTGAATCATATTTTAATAAATAAGCAAGATGGTTAATATCTAAAAGATCATTAATTGAAACAACATTAAAGTCATCATTATTAATAGCCTCTCTAAAAACTAACCTTCCTATCCTTCCAAAACCGTTTATACTAATATTTATTGCCATTTTTATATTATTTATTGTTTAAATAGAAATTATATCACATACTCTAATTAGATCTTCATCTAATGCTTGTCCACCACTAATAGCCTCTTTAATCGGAATAGCAACCATTTTATCATCAATCACACCTACCATAATTTTGCTTTTGTTTTGCAATAGACAATCTAATGCAAAAACACCCATTCTGGAAGCTAAAACCCGATCAAAGCAAGTAGGGGACCCTCCTCTTTGAATATGACCTAAAATGGAGACTCTTATTTCATAATGAGGTAGATTTTTCTCTATGTAAGAAGAAAATTTAAAAACATTATCACCTATTTTATCCCCCTCTGAAACTACAATTATGCTTGAAGACTTTCCTGATTTTTCACTTTTTTTAAGAGATTTTAATAGCCTATCTAATCCCATATCTTGCTCTGGAATTAAAACTTCTTCAGCACCTGCACCTATCCCTGCATTTAAAGCAATGTGACCAGACCCTTTTCCCATTACTTCAATAAAAAAAAGTCTATTGTGAGAACTGGCTGTATCTCTAATTTTATCAATTGCATTTACAGCAGTGTTTAATGCAGTATCATATCCTAAAGTACATCTAGTTCCAACTAAATCATTATCAATGGTACCAGGTATTCCAATTACATTAACACCATGTTCTTGCTCTAATAGAAGGGCACCAGTTAAAGAGCCATTTCCACCTATTACAACTAATGAATCAATTTCGTACTTGTCTAATGTAGATTTAGCTTTAATTCTGCCCTCCTTTGTTCTAAACTCATTACATCTTGCAGATTTTAGAATGGTACCCCCTTTATTAACAATATTATTTACTCCTCTTGCGTTTAGTTTAACTAATTTGTCAGAAATTAGACCTTCATAGCCCTTGTAGACACCATAGCATTCGATATCATTAAAAACAGCTGATCTAACTACTGCTCGAACGGCAGCATTCATTCCTGGAGCATCACCTCCCGAAGTTAATACTGCTATTTTTTTTTGTTTTGTTGACACTCTATATAAAGTTTCACAAATTTAATTATAAAATTTAAAGATATTAAGCAATAAAGTGAATTTGTTAATTATTATTTGAAATAATTTTAGTCAACAAGTCTCTAAATGTTTGAAAGTCTACTTGATAAGACAAACCAACACCCTGAGTATAACCTAATTCATCGCCAATATATCTAAATTCATTCTCCTTATTAAAAACTTTTGCTCTTAAAGTTCCATCCTCATTTAAAATAAAATCAATTTGAACATCCCCGATTATCAACGTTTCTTCGATACCTCCAATTGGAACTCCAATTTTACCATTAAATAAAATTTTATCACTAATTTTTGTAGAGAGTGTAAGACCAAATCTATCTTCTGTTTTAATATCAAGTATTTCACTCTTGTCCCCCTGTAAGTAATTTAATCCAACTTCTAAAGGTCCTTGAGAGCCACCTAAAATATCACTAAATACCTCCGAAACTTTTTCATAAATATTATTAGTAACTCCTTCAATAGATACACTAACTTCATTAATAAAAATACCTTGAGTTAATAGAGATATTGCTTGTAATTGTCTTACTTCCGAATCATTTAACTTATAGTTTATTTCAGAAGTAACTGTACTGCTTGTATTTGGAAAAAATATTTCAAAATTAGGACTATCAGGTTTAGTTAAATCTCCTGTAAGAGTTATATCAACATCGGTTGGTATTTTTTTATTAAAGTTAGGATTATCAAGAAGAAGTGCAGGATTAGCTCCACCGGGAACATTATATGTAGCCTGAATATTCATTTGAGCACCCATAGGTTCACCATCCCAAATAATAGTTCCCCCTTCTTTTAGATTAAACTTCTTATCAATTAAAGCAAGATTTCTAAAATTATAGATTCCTTCATTTGCTTTGAAATCTCCAAACATATTAAATTTACCATCAGAATCAATCTCCATAAATAAATTACCACTACCCTTTCCACTAATATAGCTTCCTGTTTCCTGATCAATAGTAATTTCAACATCAGCGGTATTATTGATTTCGAGATTTATGTTTAAATCTAAAGTTTTAACTGATTCTGTAATTTTGTTTTTAAACTTTATCAAATCATCTGAATAAGAGTTAATATCACTAAACTTGATAAACGAGAAATCTTCAATTGAATAATTTTGAGAATTAGGAATAATTATTGAAGTTCCGTCTCTTGTAACACCATCAATATTTATATTCACATTTCTAGTAGGGCCGTATATTAGAATATCTCCTCCTATATATGCTTTTCCATAAAAGCTTTCATTTTCAGAGAATTCTTTATTAATTATATATAGTCTATCTGACTTAAAAGCTAAATCTAAATTCCAATTTTTATAATTTTCGTGTAAGATTTTTCCATTTAATGAGGTTATTGATTCTGAATCGGCAGTTCTAATAGAAATATTATTTATTTCAAAGTTTTGATTGAACAATGTAATTTCTGAATTATCAGATAGTAAATATTCAATATTTAGGTATGGTATTATAAAGCTTGATTCATTAAGGAAAAGCTTCCCATTGTGTTGAATATTGTCAATGGAACCCCATAAATTTATTTCACCAGAAACTTTACTTGAAATATTTGACATTGTATTTAGACCTATTCTTTCTATAAAGTCTATATCAAAGTTATTTATCGATAAATCAACATCTATATTAGGCTTCTCATTAATAGCTATAATAGTTCCCTCTCCCTTAATTAAATTACTATCTCTATCAATCAGGTCAAGATTCACTGAATAAGAATTATAATCAGTATTTCCAAAAACTCCTATATTTAATTCACCAATTTTATAATCCTTTATAATAATATCTGAAATAGTCGAGTTAAAATCTAACGTTCTATTTTCAGAGTTTCTATTTATATTAATATTTGATGATATTTTCCCTTCAATAGGATTTCTATTAATCTCAAAAAAATTAGATATTATTAGATCTGATATTTGGATATTTAAATCTAAATCATCATCATTCTTATAATAACCTGAGAAATTAAATCTATCACCTAGATATGATTTAACAGAGAACTTATCATTTGAATAATTAACACTAAAATCATAAGGTTTGTTAGCATTTATGAAATTTAAATCTAGAAGATTATTAATCTCCGGAAATGAATCTACAGAAAATTCATTTTCAGAATTTCTCAAATAGATATCTTGAAGTGAAATAAAAGATTTTATATTTTCTATATCTGATAGATCAATATTGATATTTGCTTTTGTTTTAAAATTTAAAGAATCTGTATTAGAAATATTTCTTAAATCTAAATCACTATTAACCCTATAAGATCTTGTTAAATTATCACCTTCAATACTAGTGCTTATAAAAGTGTTTTCTGAAACTAGATTAGCTTGAGCAGTTAAATAATTATTACTAATCACGGAATTGATAGACACTTCTATTTGTTTATCATCTTTAATAATATAAATCGAAGATTCAAAAGATGTTAATTCTTTTGATGTTCCTTTAATGCCTGAGTTAATTTTGAAAAAATTTAAATTTAAATTGTCTAAAATTTTATCTTCCGAATCAACTTCAGCATCTAAAACAAATTCATAAGATAAAATATCATCTAATTCTGCCGTACCATTAATGTTGACTTTAGATTTAGAATCATCAGCCTGATTTAATTCATAAGTCATTTTATTGTCAACAAGTATTATACTTCCGTTCATTGACGGATAATTTATCTTATCATCAAGCTGATATTTTGAATTTATGTTCTCATTATTGAAATCCAGATTCTTTAAATTGACACTAAAATTAGGAGAAGAAGAAAATATATTCTTAATATCTATTTTAGAATCAAAATTGAAAAAATCAGTAATAATTGAAGCTTTATCTATAGATAAATTATTTTTAGATCCTGAAAAATTTATTTCTCCAGATACAAAGTTTGATAAAATATTTTCATTTAATTTAAAAGCCTTTGAGTTAAGATTAAATCTAATGTTTGAATCATTAAAATTATTTATTGACATGTCTTCATTTAAATAAAAATCTAAATCTCCCTCTAAATATTGATTTGTTTCAGATAAATAAAAGCTTTTGACTGTGACGTTATCATTATTTAAATCAAAATTACCATCAAAACGATCTATTGAATAATTATCAATAGCTCCATCAAAATTTAATACATCAAAACTTACTCCGTTTATATTTTTTTTAATTTCATTTAGATTCAAATTATTGATATCTATAGAATATTGAATAGAATCATTAATAATAAATAAATTAGAGTTAGAAATAATTAGATTATCAAAAAATAAATTATCTAGGATATCTTTTTTCAGATAATTTGATTCAACTTCACTATTATTTTGATTAAAATAGACTTGTAATCCTTCGAGAAAAAGTGAACTATCGTACTGACTATTTGAAATTAAAGGAATATACCTTGTTTTAAGTGTTTCAAGTAATAAAATTGTATCTGCATTATCATTTGATAGTAATACATCTGAAAATACTAATTCACCTTTTAAATTAAAGTTTGAACTTTTAATTTGAATTTTATTGTTAGTATTTGTGTTTATATAGTCTACTATGCTATTTTTAAAATAATTCTGAAAACCTGAAGAATTAATCATTATGAAAAAAGTGGATATTGCAAGGATTGCAATACCAGAAATAATTAAAATTATTTTTTTTGAATTCTTAATGATAATTCTTGTTTAAATTTGTCACTACAAAGATAGTAATGTCAATTAAAGATATATATATACTTGGTATTGAATCATCTTGTGATGATACAGCTGCTTCTATATTAAAAAATGGTGAGGTGT
>SGZF01000017.1 GCA_004213645.1 Flavobacteriales bacterium
TCCTAATTTTGTTAACTGTAATGATTAGTTTTTTTTTGTTATTTTAAAAATTTATCTTTTAAATAAATAATAAATGTCCAACCTTGAAGCTGAAATAGAAAGTCTAATATCGTGGGAACTGTTGTGCCTACGACTGGACTCGAACCAGCACGCTCGAAGAGCACTACCCCCTCAAGGTAGCGTGTATACCAATTTCACCACGTAGGCATTAAAAACAGGTTAGTGACCTGGCTGGGGCTCGAACCCAGGACCCTCTCCTTAAAAGGGAGATGCTCTACCAACTGAGCTACCAGGTCAAAAAAGAGGTCAAATATACATTGAAAAATTCATTATTCAATGATCATTTTATTATAAATTTGTTAAGGAAAACAAAATGATAAATACAATTTTTTTAATGGGGTATATGGGAGTAGGTAAAACTATAATTGGAAAATCTTTGTCTAATTCAATAGGTTATAAATTCTATGACATGGATGACTTTATTGAAAAAAAAGAAGGTAAAACTGTTTCTCAAATTTTTAAAGATCATAATGAGGTATACTTTAGGAGACTAGAGCATAAATGTTTAATTGAGTTATCTTCAAGAAATGAAAAAAAGATAATTTCAACTGGAGGAGGTACCCCATGTTTTGAGAATAATTTAGATATAATTAATACTCATCCTTACTCATTATCAGTCTATTTAAAAGCAAATGTTAATACAATTATAGAAAGAATTAAAAATTCAGAAATAAATCGACCCATGATATCTCATTTAAAAGAGAATAATCAACTAAATGAATTTATAAAAAAGCACCTATTTGAAAGAAGTTTTTATTATGAGAAGTCTAATATAAAAGTTAAAACTGATAATTTAAAAATTACTGAAATTGTTGACAAAATATGTAAAAAACTAGTTTAAATAAACTGTCAACTCTTTTTGTTTATTTACAACTACATCTACATGTTCATTTACTGAAGTTGAAAGGTTAAGCCCTGAAAAATTAATCTTGACAGGAAATAATGAGTGATCTCTATTAATTATGACTGCAGTTTTTATTTTTGATGGATTATGTTTCATTAAATCACTTGTAACAAGTTGAATTGTTTTTCCAGATTGAGAAACATCACTAACTATTATTAATGACTCAGACTCAGCATCAAATTTTCCATCATATTTAATTATACTGTTAGATCCATCATTAATAATATTTACTTTAATAATATCAGTTTTTATTTTTGATATCTTATTGAAATTATCAATGATTTTTTTTGCAATAATTTCTCCATTAGTCGAAATACCAAAAAAAATAATTTTTGATTTATCTATATTGTCTTCAAGGATTTCTAATCCAATTCTTTGAATCTTATTTTCTATATCTGTATTATCTAGAATTATATTTTTTTCGTTAAATTTTGTCATATAAATACTCTTTTAAAGAAATAAACTATTGTTGTATCTTAGCACTAAATTATGAAGAAAAACTTATTTTTTATCCTTTCGGTCTTTATAATATTTGTTCAGTGTAATAAGGATGATGATGTTTCTGAGGAAGTTGAAATTAGAAACCTAAGAGATCAAGTATCTGTTGATCAAGATATGTTAGAAACTTTTTTAAAAACACATTCATATAATTATGAAGATTTCTCTAATTCTAATAGAGATATTGACGTGGTATTTGATTCTATAATAAATAATTCATCTAAAATTTCATTATTTGATCAAGCATCAATTAAAACTATTGATGTTATGGACTCTGACAGTATTATCACATCTCATAATCTTTATTATATAATTGCAAGAGAAGGTATTAATCAAAGTCCATCAATTGTTGATTCTGTCTTTGTTGCTTATGAAGGATTACTGACTGATAATTATGTTTTTGACAATAGGGTATTCCCTGTATGGATTGATCTAGCAAATACTCTTCAAGGTTTTAGAGAAAGTGTTTCTGAGCTTAAATCAGGTAATTTTTCTGAAAATTCAAATGGTACAATAAGTTATACATCATTTGGTATTGGTTTATTCTTCATGCCTTCAGGAATAGCATATTTTAATAATGCTCAAGCTGATATCCCAGAGTATTCTCCGCTTATATTTAAAGTTAAACTGATGACTCATGTTGATACTGATCATGACAGTGACGGTATACTTTCTTTTTTTGAAGATATAGACGGAAATGGTAATCCATTTGGAGATAACACCGATGGTGATCAATTATGGAACATGTATGATTCGGATGATGACGGAGATGGTGTGTTAACAATAAATGAACTAGATAAAAATAATGATTCTATTATTGATGATACAGATAATGACGGTATACCAGACTATCTAGATCCAGATAATTAATTTTTCTTTTTAAATAAATTATAAGGGATATCATACGATATATTTAGTGACAATTTATTAGTTGTCAAATCTACATTAGCATCTTCAATATTAGCTCCGTTTGCATTTAATATTAGGATCTCTTTGGTGTTTAATCCTCTTTCATACCTTAGACCAACACTAATTGATTTAATTTTAATTCTTGAACCAAGTAAAAAACTAAGTGTATACTTGTCTTTTATTTCTTCTAAGTCAAAATTACTAGAATTTGATAGGCTGTATTTAAAAGCGGGTCCACCAAAAAGACTAATTGGTCCAATAATTTTATATCCAAAAATAATAGGTACTTGTATTTCAGTTGACTTATATGTATGTTCAGCTATATTAATTGTTTGATCAAGTAAAGAACCATCATTTTGACTTGAGAAAGCTGATGCATTTCTAGATTTAGAAAAAATCAAATTTAGTTCAGGCCTAATATAAAATGTAATTAAATCGATTTCAGTAAAAACACCAAGTTGGAAACCTGTTGAATTCTTAATATCAAGATTATAATTATCTATTTTAGTTTTAATATTTTCAATTGATCCAAAATTATCATCATTTAGACCAATATTTACTCCAAGGTTTCCCTGTGCGTTAATGGATCCGCAAATAAAAAAAAATAAAATAAATACTCTCATTTAGCTTTTCTTTTTAAAACTCTAATTACAGCTTCAAAGATTGAGTTACTATTTAAACCATATTTATTCATGAGTTCAAGTGGAGTTCCAGATTCTCCAAATGTATCGTTTGTTCCAATAAACTCCTGAGGATATGGAGCTTTAGATGTAAGAAGTCTAGCAACACTCTCACCTAATCCACCATAAATATTATGTTCCTCAGCTGAAACCAAACACCCTGTTTTATTTATAGAATTAAGAATTATATCTTCATCAAGAGGTTTAATTGTATGAATGTTAATAATCTCTGCACTAATACCATTCTGATATAATTTATTTGCTGCTTGGATTGCCTCCCATACTAGATGACCAGTAGCAACAATAGTTACATCACCTCCTTTATTTAATAAGACACCTTTTCCAATTTGAAACTTCTCGGATATCTTTGTAAAATTTGCAACTTTAGGCCTACCAAATCTTAAGTATACAGGACCATCAAACTTGCATATTTCAAGAGTTGCAGATCTTGTTTGATTAAAATCACAAGTGTTAATAACAGTCATTCCTGGCAGCATTTTCATAAGTCCAATATCCTCAAGAATTTGATGAGTTGCTCCATCTTCTCCTAATGTTACACCAGCATGAGAAGCACATATTTTGACGTTTTTATTTGAATATGCAATTGATTGCCTAATTTGATCATATACTCTACCAGTTGAAAAATTAGCAAAAGTGCCTGTAAAGGGAATTTTTCCACCAGTAGCTAACCCTGCAGCAATCCCCATCATATTTGCTTCAGCTATGCCAACTTGAAAAAATCTTTCTGGATTTTCATCTGCAAAAGTGTTCATCTTAAGTGAGCCTGTTAAGTCAGCACAAAGTGCAACAACATCACTGTTATTCCTACCAAGTTCTGTTAAGCCCTCACCAAAGCCTGATCTTGTGTCTTTATCGCCTTGATTAATAAATTCTTCCATATTAATAGTCTCCTAAAGTTTCTGGATTTTGACTAAGTGCAATTTTTAATTCTTCATCATTTGGAGCAATACCGTGCCATTTATGACTATGCATCATAAAGTCAACGCCGTTTCCCATAATAGTTTTCATTAGTATTACAATTGGCTTTCCTTTCATGCTATCTTTTCTTGCATTGTTCATTATTTCATAAACTTCATCTAGCGAGTTTCCATTTTCAATTTCAAAGACTTTCCAATTAAATGCTTCAAGCTTTAATTTTAAATCACCTATATCTAAAACGTCTTTTGTGGATCCGTCTATTTGTTGTCCGTTATAATCAACTGTAACAATTATATTATCAACATTATTTGCAGATGCATACATTAAAGCTTCCCAGTTTTGACCTTCTTGAAGCTCTCCGTCACCAGTTAAAACATATACAAGTGATTTATCACTATTTAATTTTTTTGAAAGAGCAATTCCAAGACCAACAGATAATCCTTGGCCAAGCGATCCAGATGAAATATTAACTCCTGGTAAATTATCGTGATTTGTAGGGTGCCCTTGAAGTCTTGAGTTAATTTTTCTGAATGTGCTTAATTCTTTTAAATCAAAATAACCTGCTCTTGCTAGAGTACTATAATAAACAGGTGATATGTGTCCATTAGATAGGATAAACATGTCATTTGAATTATCATCTTGACCATGTTGCATAATTTTATTATAGAGTGTAACAAAAAACTCTACACATCCAAGAGATCCACCTGGATGTCCTGAATTTACTGCATGAACCATTCTTAAAATATCTCTTCTGGTTTGAATAACCAAATTATTAAGGTTTTTGCTCATTTGATGGTAAATGTATAATTAAACTGTCATTAACAAAATTCTTTTTATCATAAATTATAGATAAATAATTAACAATCTATTTTTGATGTTAATTACTTTATTAATTTTGAATTATGAAGATTATAGATAAATATATAATCAAAAATTACCTTACTACTTTTTTTGTTATGCTTGGTTTATTTATTCCAATAGGAATAATGGTAGACTTTGCAGAGAAAATTGATAAATTCAGAGAAAAAGAAGTTTCAGCTGATCTAATTTTGAACTATTATTTTGATTTTATTTGGTATTTTGGGAGCCAATTATATCCTGTATTTCTTTTTCTTGCAGTTATCTTTTTTACTTCAAGGCTAGCAAATAACACCGAAATTACAGCTATACTTTCGTCAGGTATATCCTTTCAACGTTTAATGAAGCCTTTTTTTATTTCTGCTTCAATAATCGTTGTGTTTGCTTTTTTTTCAGGAATGTTTATTGTACCAAAGTCAAATCAAAATTTTAATGAATTTATTTCAGAAAATGTCAAGTCAGAGGAAAAAAGAAAAACTTCTAGATTATTCAAGCAAATAAATGAAAGTGAATATATTTATGTCAGTAGTTTTGATCCATCAAGAAATAGAGGAATAAACTTTACCTTAGAAAATTTTGAAAATAGTGAATTAAAGCATAAAATTACAGCAACAACTATACGATGGGATGATTCCATATTTCGATTAACTAACTACGTTAAACGATCTATAGTAAACAATAATGAAATTATAAAAAAAGCAACAAGAAAGGATACAATATTCAATTTTGATATTGACGATTTATCTCCCTTAAATTATGTAGCTGAAACTCTTAATTTTTTTGAATTAAATGAATTAATTAGATATGAAAAAAAAGCAGGTTCCCCTTTAATTAATTCACATTTGTTGGTTCGTCACAAAAGATATACTATTCCTTTGTCATGTTTTATTTTAACGCTAATTGCAATATCAGTATCTTCATTTAAGAAAAGAGGTGGAACTGGATCTAATCTTGCTATTGGAGTTACTCTTGGATTCTTTTTCATATTTCTAGATAAAATATTTAGTGTATTGGTTATAAAATCAAATTTTTCTCCTGGTATTGCTTCATGGGGAATACTTTTTATTTTTTCAATAATTGCTTTTTTATTATTAAAAAAAGCAATTAGATAGATTATATAATTAAACTATATTTACATAAATTTTATTCATGGAGTTTTTAGATTTTGAAGTTCCTATTAAAGAAATTTTAGATCAAATTGATAAGTGTAAATCAATTGAGAACGAATCTAATGTTGATATCACTAAAACCTATAACCTTCTACAAAAAAAATTAGTTGAGACCAAAAAAGATATCTACGGTAATCTTTCTGCATGGCAAAAAGTCCAGTTATCCAGACACCCTAATAGACCTTATACACTAGATTATATCAATAATATTTGTGGTGAATCCTTTTTAGAACTTCATGGGGATAGAAATATAAAGGATGATAAAGCAATGATTGGTGGCTTAGGTAAAATAAATAACCATTCATATATGTTTATTGGTACTCAAAAAGGATATAATACAAAAACTAGACAGTTAAGAAATTTTGGAATGGCAAATCCAGAAGGGTATAGAAAAGCTCTGAGATTAATGAAGCATGCTGAAAAATTTAATATTCCAATTGTAACTCTTATAGACACTCCTGGAGCTTTTCCTGGCTTAGAAGCAGAAGAGAGAGGTCAAGGTGAAGCCATAGCTAGAAATATTTATGAAATGATGAATATCAAAGTTCCTATCATATCTATTGTAATTGGAGAGGGAGCTTCTGGTGGAGCATTGGGTATTGGTGTGGGTGACAAAATATTAATGCTAGAAAACACATGGTACTCCGTAATTTCTCCAGAATCATGTTCATCTATTCTTTGGCGAAGTTGGGAACATAAAGAAGAAGCTGCTGAAGCGCTAAAACTTACTGCAAAGGATATGTTTAAGAATAAACTTATAGATAAGATTATAGATGAACCTCTTGGAGGAGCTCATTATAATCCAGATTATACATATCAATCTGTAAAAGAAAATATAGTGTATTTTACAAAAAAAATTAACTCACTTTCAAAAAACAAAATGATTAATCTCAGAAGAAAAAAGTTTGCCAAAATTGGAAATTTCAATCGTTAATTTAAGTATTAACAATTTTCTTTACTTATCAACATTAATCTTGTTCAAATTTTTTTTTTTAATAATACAGATTTGTGATTTAAAAAAGTTGTTTTTCCATACATTTACTTTATGGAGAAAAGAAACCCATTGAAAGTATATGAAAATGAGAATTCATCTGTAGTAAGTCTTTCAGATGGAAAAATTCCTCCACAAGCTATTGACCTAGAAGAAGCTGTAATTGGAGCGATGCTTATTGATGAAAAAGGTGTTAATGAAATTATAGAAATACTATCACCAGAAGTTTTTTATAAAAAATCACATCAACTTATATATGAATCTATTGAAAGATTATTTAGAGAATCAGAGCCTATAGATCTTCTAACTGTTTCTGCAGATTTAAAAAAAAATAAGAATTTTGAGTCTGCGGGTGGAGATTTTTATCTCATTAATCTTTCTCAAAAAGTTTCTTCTTCAGCTCATATTGAATTTCATTCAAGGATAATTCTTCAGAAATATATTCAAAGAAAATTAATTACAATTTCAAATGAAATTATTCAAAAGTCATATAGCGAGTCAACTGATGTAATGGATCTTTTAGATGAGGCTGAGTCAAAGTTATATGATGTTGCACAAGGTAACATAAAGACCTCTACTGAAACTGCGCAAAACCTAGTAATTAGAGCTAAAAATCGAATTGAGGAAATTGCTAAACAAGACGGTTTAAGTGGGGTTTCTACTGGTTTTGAAAAACTTGATAAATTAACCTCCGGTTGGCAACCCAGTGATCTTGTAATTGTTGCTGCTAGACCTGGAATGGGAAAAACTGCCCTAGCACTTTCAATGGCAAGAAATATATCAGTTAAACAAAACATTCCTGTTGCCTTTTTTTCACTTGAAATGTCATCCGTTCAACTTATTACTAGGCTTATTTCATCTGAAACTGGCTTGTCATCTGATAAGTTGAGAACAGGTAAACTTGCAGATCATGAATGGCAACAGCTAAACATAAAAGTTTCAGACCTAGAATCAGCTCCATTGTTTATTGACGATAGTCCTTCGTTAACAATTTTTGAATTACGAGCTAAAGCTAGAAGATTAGCTTCGTCTCACGGTATAAAACTTATAATCATTGATTATCTTCAATTGATGAATATTGGTTCATCAAATAAAGCAGGAAATAGGGAGCAAGAAATTTCTACTATCTCTAGAAATCTAAAGGCTTTAGCAAAGGAACTTAATATTCCAGTAATAGCTTTATCTCAACTTTCCAGAGCTGTAGAAACAAGAGGTGGAACCAAACGGCCAATTTTATCTGATTTAAGAGAGTCAGGCGCTATTGAACAAGATGCTGATATTGTTTCGTTTCTCTATAGACCTGAGTATTACGGTATTATGGAATGGGATGATGAGATGAAGACCCCTTCTGAGGGTCAAGGGGAGTTTATTGTAGCTAAACATAGAAATGGAGCATTAGATTCAATTAAGTTAAAATTTATTCCAAGTCTTGGAAAATTTGAAGATATTGGAGGATATGATTCTCCGTCTGAATTCCAGTCTAAATTAAATGCTGATAATACTTTGAGTGATTTCAGTGAACCTCAAAATAAGGATGAAGACGATATACCATTTTAGACATAAAAATTAAGCCAAGATTTATATTTTGATAGGTTTGGGGCAAAAAAAAAGACCCAAATGGGTCTTTTTATATCGTAATAGGGGGATTAAGAAATAACTTTTACGTTAATAGCATTTAAACCTTTATTACCTTCTTTTAATTCAAATTCTACTTTATCTCCCTCTGTAATCCTGTCAATAAGACCTGAAACATGAACGAAATGTTCTGTATCGTTATCATCTTCTTTAATAAAACCATATCCTTTGGTCTCGTTGAAGAATTTTACTAATCCTGTACTCATATTTTAATTTTAATAATTTTAGCGAAATTACTCTAATATTTTAATAAACCAATTTTATTTATGATTTATTAACGATTTAATAAGAAAGATTTTAGTAATTCATTTATATCACCATTCAAAATACTCTCAGTATTTCCAGATTCAAATCCAGTTCTAACATCTTTTACAATTTTATATGGATGCAGTACATAATTTCTTATTTGTGATCCCCATTCAATTTTCTTTTTTGATTCTTCAATTTTCATTTTTTCTGCATTATTCTTTTGAATTTCGATTTCATAGAGTTGAGATTTAAGAAGCATAAGAGCCTTCTCCTTATTGTCAAGCTGCGATCTCGTCTCAGAGTTTTCAATTGTAATACCGGTTGGTTTATGCTTAAGCCTCACCGCTGTTTCAATTTTATTTACACTCTGACCTCCAGCTCCACCTGATCTCATTGTATCCCATGTTAAGTCTGATTGATTAATATTAATCTCAATTGTTTCGTCTACAAGCGGATAAACATAAACTGAGGCAAATGAAGTATGTCTTTTAGCGTTGCTATCAAATGGGGAAATTCTTACGAGTCTATGAACACCATTCTCACCTTTTAACCATCCAAACGCATACTCTCCATCTATTTGAATGGTTGCAGTTTTTATACCTGCAACATCACCAGATTGATTATTTAGTTCTTTTATTTTAAAACTATTTTTTTCACCCCACATTAAATACATTCTTAATAACATTTCAGCCCAATCACAAGATTCAGTTCCTCCAGCACCTGCAGTTATTTGAACTATAGCGCTCATTGAGTCCTCTTTTTTACTTAACATCATCTTAAACTCTAAATCTTCTAAAAAAGTAAGTAATTCATTGAAAGAGGAATTTAACTCATTATCAGATAATTCTTTTAATGAATTAAACTCGCTTAGTACTGTTACATCATCATAATTTGAATTTAGAGTATTATAATCACTGATCTGCTTTTTTAATACCTGAATATTTTTAATGGTTTTCTCAGCTTCTTTGGGATTTAACCAAAAATCACTAGATAAAGAATCATTTTCTAGTTTTTCAAGGTCATTCTGTTTAGATTCGATGTCAAAGATACCCCCTTAACGCATCAATGCGCTTTCTGATATTCCTCATATTTTCCTTTGAAAACATGTCTTAAATTAATATTATGAATTGAAAAAAAAAAATTATATTTCTAAAAAAATTAAATATGAAAAACTTTCTCCTATCAATTACCTTATTTTCTAATTTATGTTTTTCACAAGTAATTGATTACAAAGGTTTTATGGATTTTACTTATAATAATACTTCAGGTAAAATTTTTCTTAAAATCAGTGATTTAGATACTCAGTTTTTATATATAAATTCGTTAAGCAGGGGGGTTGGTAACAATGATTTAGGACTTGATAGAGGGCAACTAGGTGGATCTAGAGTTGTTTATTTCACAAAAAAAGGTGATAAAATACTACTTATTCAACCAAATTTAAGGTATATATCCAATTCATCAAATAATCTTGAAAATAAAGCTGTTGAAGAAGCATTTGCTAGATCTGTTTTATTTTCTTTTAATATTATTGAAAAATCAAATAACTCTTATGTAGTTGATTTAACACCTTTTATTATCAATGATGCTCACGGTGTTTCTCAAAGGTTAAAAAATTCTAATTCAGGATCATACACTCTAAACAAGTCTATGTCTGCTGTTGAATTAGAAAGAACTAAAGCATTTCCAGATAATATTGAATTTGATGTTATACTTACTTTTATAGGTAGTCCATCTGGAAATTTAGTAAGTAGTGTTACACCAACTCCTTCAAATCTTACTGTCAATCAACATTATTCATTTGTTAAACTTCCTGATAATAATTTTAATAAAAGAAAATTCGATCCTAGAAGTGGAAGTAATCCATTTATAGTCTACGACTATTCAACTCCAATTGATGAAAAACTTGAACAGAAATTTATTGTTAGACATAGATTAAATAAAAAATTTCCTAATCGTGATATTAGTATTCCAGTTGAACCAATTATATATTACATAGATAATGGAACTCCTGAGCCAGTGAAAAGTGCATTAATTGAGGGTGGTAACTGGTGGAATCAAGCATTTGAAAGTGCAGGCTATAAGGATGCCTTTAGAATTGAAGTTTTACCTGAAAATGCTGATCCAATGGATGTTAGGTATAATTTAATACAATGGATACACAGGTCAACTAGAGGATGGAGTTATGGAGCAAGTGTTATTGATCCAAGAACTGGTGAAATAATTAAAGGTCAGGTAAGTCTTGGTAGTTTAAGAGTAAGGCAAGATTATATGATTTTAAGCGGCCTTATTGATAATCCTAATAAAATCGAAAATATGAATTTAATAAAAGAAACCTCACTCGATAGGATTAGACAATTGTCTGCTCATGAAATCGGTCATACCTTAGGTTTTGCTCATAATTATATTTCAAGTGCTAGTAATAGATCTTCCGTAATGGATTACCCTCATCCTAAAATAGATATAGTTAATGGAGAGATAAATATTGATCAAGCATACTCTAAAGATATTGGAGAGTGGGATAAAGTCAGCGTTAAATATGCCTACACAGATTTTTCTGATTCTGTTGATGAGGAAATTGAACTTAATAAAATTATAGAAGAAGCATCCAATAAAGGTTTACACTTCTTAAGTGACTCTGATTCAAGGCCTGTGGGAAGTGCCAACCCTTTCTCTCATTTATGGGACAATGGAGAATTTCCATATCAAGAACTAGATAAACTATTAAAAGTTAGAAGTATAGCATTAAAAAATATTGATTTAGAAAATCTAAAAAACGGAGAAACTTATGATAGGATAGAGGATATTTTTGTTCCAATATATATGTTACATAGATATCAAATTGAAGCAACAGCAAAAGCGATAGGAGGTGTTGATTACCTTTATTTTGTCAAAAACTCAAATAATGATAAGGTAAAATTTGTTGATGCTTCATTACAGATGAGGTCACTTAAATCTTTATTAAATACATTAAACCCTAAAAGTTTAGTAATTCCTGATAATTTAATTGACCTTTTATCTCCCAGATCATTCAGAAATCCAAGGACTAGAGAGAACTTCGTGTCTAATACTGGTGTTACATTTGACTATATTAATACATCTAGTTCAATTGTTAATCATACATTTACGTTTCTTTTAAATTCTGAGAGAATTAATAGAATAAACCAGCAAAATATGTTTGGTAAGGAGATATTAACTCTTGAGAATTATTTTAACTCCATTAATAAATTTTTATTCAACGATAATAAAATGAGCTTTTATGAAGAATCTATAAACAGAAACACTTTATCATTGTATTTAGATCATCTTTTCATGCTATATAATAATAAGAATACAAATGATTTATCAAAGTCGATAATTTTTTCAACTGTAAATGATATTATCAAAATATTATCCTCAAAGTCTTTAAAAACTAATTCTAATTTCAATATATTTTTATTAGATAAAATTCAATCATTTAAGATAAATCCTGAAAAATATCAGCCAATATTAAAAACTAAGATACCTGACGGATCTCCAATCGGAAACTTTTCGTGTGATTACTAGTTTTTTTAATTAAATTTGATCTTAATTTCTATGATATAATGTCTAAAGACCCCAAAGCTTACAATAATATTCTGGAACTTATTGGAAACACTCCTCTTATTAAACTAAACTGTTTGACTAAGGACTATCCAGGTTCATATTATACTAAGTATGAGGCTTATAATCCTGGTCATTCAAATAAAGATAGAATTGCTTTACATATCTTAAATCAAGCTGAAAAAAATGGAATTTTAAAAAAAGGTAGTACAATTATAGAAACTACATCTGGTAACACAGGCTTTAGTCTTGCTATGGTTTCTCTTCTCAAAGGATATAAATGTATACTTGCTGTAAGCTCTAAAGCATCTAAGGATAAAATCAATATGATGAACTGTCTTGGAGCAGAAATCTATGTATGCCCATCTAACGTTGCTTCAGATGATCCTAGGTCATATTACGAAGTTGCAAAGAGGCTTAATAAAGAAATTAAGAATTCTGTATACATAAACCAATATTTTAATGAACTAAATGTTGAGGCACATTACAAGGGAACTGGTCCAGAAATATGGAATCAAACCAAAGGTAAAATAACTCATTTAATCGCTTGTAGTGGAACTGGTGGTACTATATCAGGCATAGGTAGTTTTTTAAAAGAACAAAATAGAGATATAAAGATAATAGGAGTAGATGCTTATGGTTCAATTTTAAAAAAATATCATGAAACAGGAGAAATTGATCCAAAAGAGATATATTCCTACAGAATTGAAGGATTAGGTAAAAATATAGTTCCATCGGCAACTGATTTCAAAATTATTGATAAGTTTGTTAAAGTCACTGATTCTGATAGTGCACATATGGCTAGAGAAATTACAATAAAAGAAGGGTTGTTTGTCGGATATACATCCGGAGCTGCTTTTCAAGCAGTCAATATTCTTAAAGATGAAAATGAATTTACTAATGATAGTTTGGTTGTTATTATTTTTCCTGATCATGGGTCAAGATATCTAAGTAAAATTTATTCAGACGAATGGATGAATAATCAAGGCTTCTATGACAGCGCCTTCTATCAACCAAAGAAAAACTCAATTAACTATATATAATATTATGCAAGACTTATTTGAAAAAATATACAAGAATAAAGGTCCATTAGGTAAATGGGCATCAATTGCCGAAGGTTATTTTGCATTTCCAAAACTAGAGGGACCTATATCTAATAGAATGACATTTAACAACAAAGAAGTTATCACTTGGAGTGTAAATGATTACCTAGGTTTAGCAAATCATCCTGATGTTAGAAAAGCTGATGCAGACGCTGCAAGGGATTATGGGAGTGCATATCCTATGGGGGCTAGATTAATGTCTGGTCATACAAGTCTTCATGAGAAACTAGAATCTGAATTAGCTAAATTCACATCAAAAGACTCTGCTTATCTTTTAAATTTTGGATATCAAGGTATTCTGTCAACAATAGACTCTCTAGTTTCAAAGAATGATATTATTGTCTATGATATTGATGCTCATGCATGTATTGTTGATGGCGTAAGACTTCATTTAGGAAAGAGATTTACGTATCAACATAACGATATGAAAAGTTTAGAAAAAAATCTTGAAAGAGCGACAAAGATGGCAGAGCAAACAGGTGGGGGGATTTTAGTTATTTCCGAAGGAGTTTTTGGAATGAGGGGTGAACAAGGAAAGTTGAAGGAGATTGTAGAAATGAAAGATAAATTTAAGTTTAGACTTTTAGTTGACGATGCTCATGGTTTTGGAACTCTTGGTAAAACTGGAGCTGGAACTGGCGAAGAACAAGGAGTCCAAAATGACATTGATGTATATTTTGCAACTTTTGCAAAATCAATGGCTTCAACAGGAGCTTTTATTTCAGGAGATCAAGAGATAATTGGATACCTGAGGTATAATATGCGTTCTCAAATGTTTGCAAAATCACTTCAAATACAACTAGTGATTGGTGCATTAAAAAGATTAGAGCTGCTTCAAACTAAACCTGAATTAAAAGATAAATTGTGGGAAAATGTAAATTTGCTTCAATCTGGTTTAAAAGAAAGAGGTTTTGATATTGGTTCTACCCAGAGTTGTGTAACTCCAGTTTATTTAGAAGGAAGTGTTCCTGAAGCAATGTCTCTAGTTAGAGATTTAAGAGAAAATTATCATATATTTTGCTCTATAGTAGTGTATCCAGTTATCCCTAAAGGATTGATTCTCCTAAGACTTATTCCAACATCTTCTCACAATGAAGATGATATAAATGAAACTCTCGATGCTTTTGCATCAATTAGAGAAAAACTTAAAAACGGAATTTATAAGAAGGTATCCAGTGGTGTAGAGTGATATTCTTTTAGTCACTTAGCATTACAGGCATTACTAGCATTGTAATTGATGTTTTTGATCCTTCATCATTTAATGGTCTTATTATACCTGCTCTATTAGGATGAGACATTGAAAGAGTAATCATTTCAGATTCCAAATTGTTTAACATTTCAATAAGAAATTTTGAATTAAAACCTATTTGAATATCATCACCAGAGTACTGGCATTCAAGGTTTTCGTCAGCTTTGTTACTAAAATCAAAATCTTCAGCACTAATATTAAGTAGAGATCCGGCTAACTTTATTCTAATTTGATTAGTAGTTTTATTTGAAAATATACTTACTCTTCTTACAGAATTTAAGAATAATTCTCTATCAATAGTTAAAATGTTTGGATTGTCCTTTGGAATTACTGCTTCATAATTTGGAAATTTACCATCAATTAACCTACAAGTAATTGAAGATTTATCAAAAATAAACTTTGCATTAGAATTATTATGTTGAATTGTAAGTTCTGAGTTGTCTGATTGAAGAATCCCTTTTAAAATCTGAAGAGGTTTCTTTGGCATTATAAACTCTGACACTTCATTTGCAGTATATTCTTTGGTTTCAAACTTTACTAGTTTATGTGCGTCAGTTGCAACAAATCTTAATGCTTCACTATTAAACTGAAAAAACACACCACTCATTACAGGTCTTAAGTCATCATTACCTGATGCAAATATTGTTGAATTGATTGCATTTCCTAGGTCAAAACCTTTAATTTTTGTCTCATGAGCATCTAATAATTCAACTTGTTTAGGAAACTCATCTCCGTCTAAATAAGCTAAAGAGTATTTACCGTTACTTGCACTAATTTCAATTGTATTATTATCTGTCTTAATGAAGGTTAAAGGCTGTTCAGTAAAAGTTTTTAAAATATCTGTTAGCAGTTTTGCTGAGATTGCAATTTTATCATTAGAAGATGACTCAATATCAATTTGTGAGCTCATAGTAGATTCTAAGTCAGAGGAACTTATAACCAGTTTATTGTTGTTTATTTGAAATAAAAAATTATCAAGAATAGGGATAGTATTTGTTGAATTAATAACTCCTCCTAAAATTTGAAGCTCTTTGTATAAAGACGATGATGAAACAATAAATTTCATATTTTTTTTTCAAATATATTTAATTGAATCTATTTTTCTTACTAATAATAACAAAAGTTATCTTCCATCTACAAACACTTAAAAATATACACTTACAGGATCACGGTAATTTAAACCAAATAGAGTGCTTGCGCTTCCAACAGTTTGCGGATTACTTTTGTAAATACTTAATTGTAGATACCCAAGACTATTAAATAATGCAATCTTTTTTCCATCTTCCTCTCTATTCTTTTTATCAAGATTAAAATCAATAGCGTCAGAATAATTTTGATGAATTTTTGAGAATTTCACATTTCGTGCATTTATTGTAAATGATCTTGTTTTTGAAACTTCATTAAACATCTTTTTAGTAATATTTGTAACAACATTACCATAATTATCAATATATATAACACTTCCAATAATTTGATTTCCTTCTTTATTAACAACTGGCCTTAAATTATAAATTTCTTTAATTTTTTTTATCTCAGTTCCAACAACATTTAGTGGACCTGATCTGTTTATGTGTGCAGCTACTTTAACAAATAAATCATCTGCAGAAATTTTATAGTTATAGTTACTATGAAGGTTTATTTCAAATATTTGATCAGGTCTTGTATCTCTAAATATTAATGAAAATACCCCATTATCTGCCCCAATAAAAAAACAATTATTATATTTAATCACAACATGTTTATTCTCTGGTGTTAACTCTGAATCAACACTTAATATATGAATGGTTCCTTTTGGAAATTCCTCAAAAGCACCTTGAAGCACATATCCAGCCTCTGCAAGATTAAATGGACTTATATTATGAGATATATCGACTATATTTACATTTTCAATATTACTAATTAACTTAGCTTTTAATGAGCTAACATAGTAGTCTTTATTTCCATAATCAGTTGTTAACGTAATGATAGACATTATGTAAATTAAACTTTATAAAATTTATGTAAATTTGAATCAAATAATCAACTATAACAAATTTTTAAATATAATCTATTGAGTGATCTCCAATTTGAATTAACAGATGTTGACCCACAGTATTTTTTTTCTAGAGATAACTTAAATTCTTTAAAGTCAAGCTTCCCAAAGATCAAGTTGATTCAACGAGGACAAACTATCAAAGCTCTAGGTGAGAAAAATGAATTAAAAAAGTTTGATAAGAAATTTAGATCTATTTTGAACTATTATTTAGAATATAATTCAATTGATTCAAATGTGATAAATGATATAGTTGTAAAAGACTTGAAATTTAATGGAGATAGACCATCACTTATATTGCATGGAGTCTCAGGAAAACCTATTCTTGCTAAAACTATTAATCAGAAAAAACTTTATGATTCAATAACCTCGAATGATCTAGTATTTGCTGTGGGGCCTGCTGGAACTGGTAAAACATATACTGGTGTTGCTATGGCAGTAAAATCTTTAAAAGAAAAAGAAATAAAAAAAATTATTTTAACAAGACCTGCTGTTGAAGCTGGTGAAAACTTGGGATATCTTCCTGGAGATTTAAAAGAAAAATTAGATCCATATATGCAGCCTTTATATGATGCTTTGACTGATATGATACCTTCCAACAAACTTGAAAAACTTTTAGATGATAGAACTATTGAAATTGCCCCTCTTGCATTTATGAGAGGTAGAACATTGGACAATGCATTTGTAATTCTTGATGAAGCTCAAAATACAACACCTGCTCAAATGAAAATGTTTCTTACTAGGATGGGAATGAATGCAAAGTTTATGGTTACTGGTGATCCAGGTCAGGTAGATCTTCCTAGAAAAATTAATTCTGGTTTGACAGAAGTAATTAAGATTCTTTCAAATAAAAGAGGTATTAAAATAATTCACCTTGATGATAAGGATGTAATTAGACATCCAGTCGTTAAAAAAGTTATTGATGCATATGATAAGATTGAAAAAAATGCTCTGTGAATAGTCTATATAAAACAGATTTTAATTTTCCTGGACAGATATCAAAATATGAAGGAAAAGTGAGGGATGTATATACAATTGAAAATGATATTTTGGTTGTAATAGTTACTGATAGAATTTCCGCATTTGATATTGTAATGCCCAAACCTATTCCAAATAAAGGTAAAGTTCTAAACCTAATATCCCATGAAATGTTAAAATCTACAGAGGATATTATTGATAATTGGTTGATTTCCTCACCAAATCCAAATGTTTCAATAGGTCATAAATTAAATCCAATTAAAATTGAAATGGTCATTAGAGGCTATTTATCTGGTCACTGTGATAGACTTTATAAATCTGGTAAAAGAAATATTTGTGGAATTAAAATACCCGAAGGACTCGTTTCAAATCAAAAATTTGAAAATCCTATAATTACACCTAGTACAAAAGCTGATGTTGGTCACGACATGGATATATCAAAGTCTGAAATAATTAAAAATCAGATTTTATCAATTGATCAATACGAAGAAATTGAGGATATTACATATAAATTATTTAAAAGAGGAACTGAGTTTGCTAAGGAAAGGGGGCTTATACTTGTAGACACAAAGTATGAATTTGGTTATGACAACAATAACAAACTATTTTTAATAGATGAAATACATACTCCAGATTCCTCTAGGTACTTTTATCTAGATTCCTACAACGATTGTATGTCTAGGTCTGAACCACCTAAGCAATTGTCAAAAGAATTTTTTAGACAATGGTTAATAGGTAATAATTTTCAAGGTAAAAAAGGTCAAGATCTCCCCGATATTTCAGACGATGTAATAAAGATTGTCTCAGATAGATATATAGAGCTTTATGATCAACTAACAGGAAAATCGTTTAATGAAATAAATGTAAACAATTCAATTAATCAAATCGAAAGTAAAATAATACAGCAATTAAAACTTATCAATTAAAATTCCAAGATAAGTTTCTATTCCAGATATGTAATTTTCGATTTTTATATTCTCATTTGGACTATGTTGATTGTTGTCTTGATTTACTGTTGGAACTGTAACAGCTGGAATGCCTAGTGTTTTTACAAAAGGAGAAATTGGAACAGAACCTCCACTAGTTCTTTTTTTAACAGGACTAACATTAAATGTTTCTGTTAGAGATTTTACTAACCATTTTCCAATATCTGAATTAATATCAGTTCTAAATGCATCATAATCAAATGATGATTTAAAAGTTACAATTTTATTGTATTTAAGACGTTCTTCTTTGGATGGAGATCTATCAAGTATAGTGTACCCTAATTCTTCAATATGTTTTTTAATCAAATTATGTAGTCTTTGAGGATTAGACTCTAAAACTAATCTTACATCAATTTCTGCAACACACTCTGAAGGAACGATGGTTCTAACTTCCTCTCTTACCCATCCTGACTCAATACCTCTTACATTTAGAGATGGATACTGAATTGATTCTTGATAATTTTCACCAACATTATCAGGAGTTTTAAACTCCATTTTATCTCTCATCGCAATCTCATCATCAGGAACTTCACTGAGAATTCTTTTTGTTTCTTCATTTATTTCAACTCCATCATAGAAACCTTCAATAGTAACTCTACCATTTTCATCTTTCATGGAGGATAGAATTTCTGACATTCTAAAAACTGGGTTTGGTGCATAATTTCCAAAATGACCACTATGTTGAGGGACAATAGGTCCATATGTAGTTAAAGTTATATCAGAAATACCTCGTGCGCCAAAAGTTAGTGTAGGAAGGTTGGAGGGATGTTTAGGACCATCAAAGATTAATAGTGCATCACTTTTAAGTTTTGATGAATATTTTTTAACAGCACTAGCAAGATTTGGGGAACTAATTTCTTCTTCAAAATCCATAATAATTTTAACATTGTATTTTAGATTTAAATTATTTCTTTTCATAATCTCTAATGCATTTAAAATCATCATGACTGGACCTTTTGCATCAGATGCTGATCTTGCAAAAATTCTTATATCTCTGTCTTTTATCTCCTTTAGTGATAAATTATTTAAACTATTCCAATTTATAACTGAATAATCACCATTAATATTTTCTTTTAAAACAGCCTTATATGGATCTTCCTGATTCCATTTTGAATTATCAACTGGTTGACCATCAAATTGAAGATAAATAAGAAGTGTTCTGACATTTTTAGAAATAATCTTACTTGCTAGTAATAGAGGTAATTCAGGTGTTTCAAGTCGTTCTACTTTAAATCCATATTCTTGGAAGTTATTAATACCCCAATTTATTAATGGTTCCATTTCAGTTTTATAATTTGCATCATTTTTAAGTAATAAAAAATCTCTAAAGTTTTTAACACTCTCAATCCCAATTTTAAAAGCTTGTTCTTCATAAACTCTTTGAGAAAATGAATCTAAAGTAAATAATAAGGTAATAATGGATGTCGTAATTATTTTTTTCATTGTTTAAGAATTAGTTTATTAAAATCTATATTTTTTTTGTTTTCAATGTTTATCTTTTGAGATTCCGAATATTTCTTAAACCACGTTATTTGTCTTTTTGCATAATTTCTTGTGTTTTGTTTAATTTTATTTACAGTTTCTTCATATGATATTTTATTTTCAAAATAATTAAAAAATTCCTTGTATCCAACTGTGTTAAGAGAATTTAAGTGCTTGAACTTCTTTAATGAAAACGCTTCATTTTCAAGTCCATTATTTATCATTCTGTCAACACGAGTATTAATCTGAGAATAAAGTTTCTCACGTGAGCATTCTAGGAGAATTACATTCATATTAAAATCTCTTGTTTTTCTTTTTCCACTAATCATTGAAGAATATTTTTTTCCAGTTAACTCAATTAATTCAAGAGCTCTAATCAGTCTATTTGAGTTATTTACATCAACATTTTTATAGTAAATAGGATCTAACATTTTAATTTTATTTTGCAAATATTCAATACCCTCTTTAATATATTTCTCTTTAATATTATTTCTAATTTTATTTGGAACACTAGGAAACTCATCTAAACCTTTTAATATAGAGTCTGCATATAATCCAGAGCCACCAACCAGAATTAGATTATTATAATTTTTAAATAATTTATTTATAATATTAATTGCATCTTTTTCATACATTCCAACGTTGTAAATTTCATGAATGCTTCTGCTATGGATAAAATGATGTTTTATTCTACTTAATTGATCTTTTGAGGGTGGGGAAGTTCCAATTTTTAGTTCTTTAAATAATTGTCTTGAATCACAAGAAACAATTTCAGTTTTTAAAATTTCTGCAATTTTAATACTTATTTCAGTCTTACCAATACCTGTTGGACCAGCAATATATATAAGGTTTTTTTTATTCTTCATCTAGGCTTGACCCACATTGGTGACAAAAAATAGCATTATCTTTATGTTTGTCGTTCATGCACTCTGCACATACTCTTGTATTCACATCAACATTTTTTCTTCGTTGAGCAAATTCTGCTGATATTATTCCAGTAGGGACTGCTATAATTCCATATCCTAATATCATTAATACAGAAGCTAGAAATTTACCTAAACCAGTTAAAGGGACAATATCACCATACCCAACAGTAGAAATCGTACTTATACACCAATAAATACTTTCTGGTATATTGTCAAACCCAGCCTCTGGACCCTCAATTATATACATCATTGTTCCGAAAAGGATACACATTATAAGAACAAAAAGAAGAAAAATTATAATTTTAGCCCTACTAACTAATAATGATCTTATTAGAAAATTTGATTCACCTATATATCTAGAAATATGGAGAACTCTAAAAATTCTAAGAATTCTTAATGCTCTAATTGCCATCATTGTTTCTAATTGGGCGCCTATAAATATTAATGAAATGTATTTAGGTATAGTGGCAAGCAAATCTATAATTCCATAAAAACTAAAAATATAATTTCGTGGATGATGAATAGAAACAACTCTTAATATATACTCAATTGTAAATAGAATAGTAATAATCCATTCGGCAATATTCAAAATATTATAATATTTCTCATTAATCCATCCAACTGTCTCAAGAGCAACTAGAACGACACTAATAATTATTACAATAATTAAAGATATATCGAAGATCTTACCTGCTGGAGTATCAGCTTCATAGATAACATCGTGTATCTTCTGACGTGTTTTATTCAATATTTGATTTTTTATAAATTTCCTTCAAAGTTAGTAGTTTTTTATATTTCTTTTCAAAAATAAGCTTATGCACAAAGTTTATAAGCCTTTCTGATCTGTCCACTTTAACAACTCTTGAATGTAATTTATCTTCACTATTTATGTTATTAAATAAGTTAAAATAACCATATCCAACTAACTTTTGGCTTTTGAAGTATATAAAACTTTTCTCATCCTCTTTAGTTCCATTAAATGTTAGTATAAAATCATTTAATTCATTTAAAATATCAGGCTTTTCAGTTTTATGGAAAATTTTTGGGTCTACATTGTTATTTATTTTTGGTTTAAGAGTTTTTATTTCATGTAGTGCTTTAAGAATTGCAATATTAATATTTCCAGTTAGGTGAACTTTTAATGTTTTAAAATTGTTTTGAACATACTTGGGTATAAATTTTTTACTTGTAAATAGTTTTATGACTTTATTTTTAATATCCTTACTAAAGTCAATGTATATAAGCTTTTTGTTCTTGTTATAGATATAAAAAACACCAGTATTATTATCTAATTTTTCAATTGTATTTTTAAAAACTGAACTAATACTTTCACCAGGAAATTCTACTATACTTTTTTTGATAATCTCTTGTTTGATGTCTTTTTCCATTAAGATCTTAAATAGCTCTACTGTTGCAAGTGCATCTCCACTTGCTCGATGTCTATCTTTTAAAGGAATCCCCAAACTTCTTGAAAGTCTACCAAGTTTATATGATTCTTGATCTGGAAGTAATTCTTGAGATAAAATAACTGTACAAATAGATTTCATTAAGAAATCGTAACCAAGTCTTTTAAATTCAAGTTGTAGAATTCTATAGTCAAATTGTGCATTATGAGCTACAAGTATTGAATCTGAGGTGATTTCAAGAATTCTTTTAGCAACTTCATGAAATTTAGGAGCTGTTTTTACCATCTTTGATGATATACCAGTAAGTTTCTCTACGTAAGGATGTATGTCCTTTTGCGGGTTTACAAGGCTTATAAATTGATCTTTAATTCTGCTTCCATCAAATCTGTATGCAGCTACTTCTATTATTGATTCTTCGTTAAATTTACCTCCAGTAGTTTCTAAATCGACTATTGTATACATTAATAATTTCTTTTACCAAAAATTTTGCTACCAACTCTTATCATATTAGAGCCATTATTAATAGCTAATTTATAATCATCACTCATACCAATTGACAGAATTTTAAAATTAGAATCAATTGCTTTCATTTTTTTAAATAGTTTATTCATCTCTTTAAACTCTTGGTTTATAAGCTCTATGTCATCTGTAAAAGTTGCCATACCCATTAATCCTAAAATATTGATATTTTTCAACATTTTTACTTCATTGTAAAATGAATCAAGCTCATCAATGTTTAATCCAAATTTAGACTCTTCCTTTGATATTTTAATTTGAATTAAACAATTAATTGATTTGTCATGTTTCTTTCCATTTTTATCAATTTCATTTGCTAATGATAGTCTATCTAGAGAATGAATTAAAGAAATAAATTCTGAAATGTATTTTACCTTATTTTTTTGAAGATGTCCAATCATGTGCCATTCAATGTCTTTTGGTAATTTATTGAATTTATCTACAATTTCTTGAACTCTATTTTCTCCAAATTTTTTTTGACCTTGATTGTAGGCTTCATTTATGTCATCAATGCTTCTTGTTTTAGATACAGCAATTAATTCTGCTTTATCTTTTACTTCGTTATTAATTATTGAGATTTGCTTTTCTATACTCATAATTGACTCATTATCTCTTCTGCAACTTCAAGAGCCATAAGACCATCATTTAAACTTACTTTTGATTCTGATTTATTCTTTATAGAATACATGAAATCATTCAACTCAGCTTCAATAGAGTTAATTTCTAATATTTCAGGTGTTTCAAAAAAGATCACTTTTTCCTCGCCGATGTTATTCTTTATTACTAACGACTCTTTACTGTCATTGTTATTTTTATCTCTTATTTTCACAACCTGAAAGCCTTTTTCTAAGAAATTTATTGAAATATATGCATCTTTTTGAAAAATTCTTGTTTTTCTCATTTTCTTGAGTGAAATTCTACTTGAAGTTAGGTTAGCGATACAGCCATTCTCAAATTCAATTCTAGCATTTGCAATATCAGGTGTAGAACTAATAATTGATACGCCAGATGCGTCAATTTTCTTTACTTTGGATTGATTAATATTTAATATAATATCTATATCATGTATCATTAAATCCATTATAACTGAAACATCAGTTCCTCTTGGATTGAAATCAGATAACCTGTGAGACTCTATAAATTTTGGTTTATTTATAAATTTTCTACATGAAATGAAAGCCTGATTATATCTTTCAACAAATCCTACTTGACCAATTATGTTTTTCTCTTCAGCAAGCTTTTTAATTATTCTTGCCTCTTTAGAGGTAGTGGTGAGTGGTTTTTCAACAAAAACATGAATACCATTCTCTATACATTTTCTTGCTATTTCAAAATGAGTAGTTGTTGGAGATACAATTACAGCTGCATCAATAGAATTCAATAGTGTGTTTAAGTCTTTAAAAAAAACATAACCTTTTTCTAAAGCTAATTTTTCTGAATTAGATACATCCGTATCATAAAACCCAATTAGGTCATAGTCTGAAGTGCTAAGTATATTTAGATGAATCTTTCCAAGATGACCAGCTCCAATTACACCAACCTTTATCATTTAATAAAAATACAATCTTCTTTTGGAATTATCGAGTATTAATTTAATATTAGTAAAGGTGAAAGATAACTTCAAGTTTAAAGGCAGAAGAAGAATACTTGCTTTAGAGCTAAAGAAAAAAGGTATAACTAATGATAAGGTTCTGGATTCAGTTATGAATGTTCCTAGACACTTATTTATAGACCCAGGTCTATCAGAACAAGCATATCTAGATAAGGCTTTACCAATTAAAAATAACCAAACTATTTCTCAGCCTTTTACGGTAGCTTTTCAAACTCAACTATTAGATTTAAATGAAGGATGTAAAGTCCTTGAGATAGGAACAGGTTCAGGCTATCAAACATCAATATTAAATCATTTAAAATTTAACATTTACACAATTGAAAGAAGTCACAATTTATTTAGAACAACGACTAAACTCTTTAATAGATTAAAAATTTATCCAAAGAAATTTGTATACGGAGATGGGTATAACGGATTAAAAGATGATTCACCTTTTGATGGAATAATTGTAACAGCTGGTTCTCCAACTACACCAAACAAATTATTGTCTCAATTAAAAATAGGAGGGAAAATGATTATACCAATTGGTGAGGAAACTCAAGTTATGACAAGGATTACTCGGATTAGTGAAAGTAAATTTAAGAAAGAGACTTATGGTGATTTCAAATTTGTACCAATGTTAGAGAATAAAGATTAAGTGTTAAAATTTTTCTTAATCCTTTTTAATGTTATTTTACTTTCTCTCTCTTTTATTACATTTCGTTTATCAAATTCTCTTTTACCCTTTGCTACGGAGATATTTAATTTTGCTATTCCCTTTTTGCTAATAAATAGGGATGTAGCAACAACTGTAATACCAACATCAATTACTTGTTTCTCAATTTTTTTTAATTCTTGTCTATTTAAAAGTAATTTACGCCTTCTTTTTGGGTCATAGTTAGTCTCATTTGAATTTTCGTATAAATCAATATGCATGTTAACTACAAAAAGCTCATCACCCTCAAATTCACAATATGCATTGTTTAAAGATGCTTTGGAATTTCTAATGGATTTAATCTCATTTCCAGTTAAAACTATCCCACAAGTATATTTATCCAGTAAGGAATAATCATACTTTGCTTTTTTATTATTAATATTAACTGAACTATTCATATGACAAAATTACAAATTTGAAAATGAATAATATATATTTAGTGAATGGTAATAATAAGGAAAGCTCAGCCTGTAGATTTAGACTGTTTAGTTAGAATATTTAATTTAAATATTCCAAAATACTTTCATGAAAAAGAATTGGTTGACTTTAAAAAATATTTTAATTCAAATAATATTAAAACATATTTTATTATTGAATCTGAAGGTAAAATATTAGGAGCATCAGGTTATGCCTATGAAAATAAAGAAACCGCAAATTTATGCTGGGTTTTTATTGATCCTAATCACCATAGCAAAGGCTTAGGGACTAAACTAGTTAATTATTGTTTAGATACTTTGAAAAGAGATAATCAGTTAAATGTTATTCAACTAGAAACTTCTAATCTTACATTTAAATTTTATGAAAAATTAGATTTTAAAATTGAATATATAAAGAAAGAATATTGGCCAAATAATGATGATTTATATTTTATGAATATGGTTTTAATATAGTCTAAGATTCAACTATAGAGATTGTTTATAACTAGTTGATTTATATAATAGAAAACAAATAAACCACAGTATCTATTTTATTAATTTAGCACTTAATACTCTCTAATGAATAATCAAGAACAAATATTCAACTTAATAAATGAAGAGAAAAATAGACAGTTAGGTGGTCTAGAATTAATTGCTTCAGAAAACTTTACAAGTGATAATGTAATGAGAGCGACTGGCTCAATACTTACTAATAAGTATGCTGAGGGATACCCAGG
>SGZF01000018.1 GCA_004213645.1 Flavobacteriales bacterium
TTTCATTCTTTTTTATTGTAACTGAAGAAGGATGAAGAAGAATTTCTGCAAGCCCTTTCGTTTTGGGTAGCTCATAAACATAAAAATATTCTAAAGCATCTAATTTACCTTGATAGAACCTTGAATCTAGAGTATTATTGTTAGTTGATATAGCATGCTTAGTAGCCACGCCAATTTCAAGCCAAGACCAACCAACAAGTATTAGACTGAAGAATTCCATGAAAACAGATGCGTCAGCTAAAAACTTCTCATAATCTCCTTTTATTGCAAATGGCATAAGGTGAAATAATATTTTTTGAGTATTATCAAGCTGATCATTTAAGGATGAAGCCCATTCTTTTAATTCATTATCTTGATTTGCCTTGTCAATTGTTTTTTGAATTTCTTCTAATAAGAGTTTAGATCCTTCACCATTATTTAACATCATTTTCCTGCCAAGAAGATCTTGTGATTGAATACCAGTGGTCCCTTCATATATTGAAGAGATTCTTATATCTCGATAATATTGTTGAAGAATAAAATCGGAACAAAAACCATAACCCCCAAGAACTTGAAGACCGTTGTTGATTGAATAAATCCCGGCCTCTGATGGATATGTTTTAACGACAGGAATTATCATTTCAAGCAAAGTATGATACTTATGTTTATTTTTTATGTCAGTGCTGTTATGATGAAGATCAAAATATTTTGCAGCCTTAAAAATTAAATTCATAGAACCCTCAACCATTGACTTTTGTAGAAGGAGCATTCGTCTAACATCTGGATGCTCAATTATTAAGCTTTGTTTATCTTTTAGATTTTTGGTTCCATCTGATGAAAGCTTACGACCCTGAGGGCGTTCATTGGCATACTCTAAGGATGCATAATAAGCAGCACAAGCAATAGCTGATGCACCACGACCAACAGCAATACGAGCTCCATTCATCATTAGAAACATATATTCTAAACCTTTATTTTCCTCACCAACAAGATAACCATGACAATCATCTTTATCTCCAAAACTCAGATGAGTAGTACAATATCCTTTTTGCCCCATTTTTTCAAAATCAGCTACTGTAGTAACATCGTTAAAGGAAAGGTCACCATTTTCTTCTAGCCTCATTTTTGGTACAACAAATAGTGAAATTCCCTTTGTCCCAGCTGGAGCTCCCTCTACTCTCGCTAATAACAGGTGAACTATATTATTGGCATATTGATGATCTCCCCCAGAAATGAAAATTTTTTGACCACTTATTTTATAGTTACCATCAAATGGAGTAGCTTTTGTAACAATATCTGATAATGAACTCCCCGACTGTGGCTCAGTAAGACACATAGTTCCACCCCACTCACCTGTAAGCATCTTGGGTGTATATTTTTCTTTAAGATTTTTGTTTGCAAATTCCACAATAAGCTCTGCAGCTCCTGAAGTAAGTCCAGAATAACCTGGTAAATGGTTATTAGCAGCATCTAAAATATAGTTAGCAGCAGTATGAACAAGTAAGGGTAACTGTAGTCCACCATCTTCATAGTCAAATGGTGCAGAAATTAAACCCATAGCCCCACCTTCCTTCATCATTTTTTCAACTTGTTGATGAACGTGGATTGTGCCATCTTTATAATGAGCTGGTTTTTCATCCATTTCTTTGAAATAGGGAAATAGCTCTCTATCTGCAAAATGCTTAATTGACTCAATAAAGAGATCGACAGATTCAAGATCGTGATCTACAAACCTTTCCTTTTTTAGAATGGATTCTAACTCTTGAACATTATTCATAAAAAACTTAACTGTCGAAAGATCAATGTATTTTGATGCCATAATTAATCAAATTAAAGTCTAATATATTCTATTTTATTAAAGAGAGCTAAAACAATCATCAAGCTTTTAGGTGTTTATAATTTTAATCTTAATAATTTATCAAAATTGAATGCCTATTAACTTTTAATTTTTAATCCAAGAACATATATTTGCACTTTAATTTTATAAACATAAAAAATGTCAAAAAATATAGGTAAAGTTTCAAAAGTAATTGGAGCGGTTGTCGATGTTGAATTCTCATCAAAAGATAGTTCACTTCCAGAGATTTATGATTCTCTTGAAATTAAGAAAGAGGATGGTAAAACCCTGGTTTTAGAAGTTCAGTCTCATGTAGGAGAAAATATAGTTAGAACAATTTCAATGGATTCAACGGATGGTTTGAGTAGGGGAACTGAAGCTGTTGCTACAGGAAACTCTATACAAATGCCTATTGGAAAGGATGTTTATGGAAGATTATTTAATGTAGTTGGAGATCCTATTGATGGACTTGAGGTTCTACCAAAAACTGAAGATGATGGGATGTCAATTCATAGAGAAGCTCCAGCATTTGACCAGTTATCAACTTCAACTGAAGTTTTATTTACCGGGATTAAAGTTATTGACTTAATTGAGCCTTATGCAAAAGGAGGAAAGATTGGACTATTTGGAGGAGCTGGGGTAGGAAAAACCGTACTAATTCAGGAACTTATCAACAACATTGCTAAGGGGCATGGTGGTTTATCAGTTTTTGCAGGTGTTGGTGAGAGAACTAGAGAGGGAAATGATCTCCTTAGAGAAATGATAGAATCGGGAATTATTAATTATGGTGAAGAGTTTCAAAAATCGATGGAAAGGGGTGAATGGGATCTTAGTAAAGTTGATAAAAAAGCATTATTAGAATCAAAAGCAACTTTTGTTTTTGGGCAAATGAATGAACCTCCTGGAGCTAGAGCTAGAGTTGCATTGTCAGGTCTTACTATTGCAGAATATTTTAGAGATGGTGGAGCTGACGGACAAGGAAAAGATGTATTATTCTTTGTGGACAATATTTTTAGGTTTACTCAAGCTGGTTCTGAGGTTTCAGCACTCCTTGGAAGAATGCCTTCGGCTGTGGGATATCAACCTACGCTTGCAACTGAGATGGGAGTAATGCAAGAAAGAATTACATCAACAAAAAATGGCTCGATTACTTCTGTTCAAGCAGTGTATGTCCCTGCAGATGATTTAACTGATCCTGCTCCTGCTACAACTTTTGCTCACCTTGACGCTACAACAGTTTTATCAAGAAAAATAGCTGAGCTTGGAATTTATCCAGCTGTTGACCCTCTTGATTCAACTTCTAGAATATTAACACCAGAAATTTTAGGTGATGATCATTACAGTTGTGCGCAAAGAGTTAAAGAATTACTTCAAAGATACAAAGAGCTTCAGGATATAATTGCTATTTTGGGTATGGAAGAACTTTCAGAAGAAGATAAATTAGCAGTTGCAAGAGCTAGAAGGGTTCAAAGATTTCTTTCTCAACCATTCCATGTTGCAGAGCAATTTACAGGTATACCTGGCGCACTTGTTGATATCAAGGATACTATTAAAGGATTTAATATGATAATGGATGGTGAGCTTGATCACATTCCAGAAGCAGCTTTTAACCTTAAAGGAACAATTGAGGAAGCTATAGAAGCTGGAGAGAAAATGTTAGCTGAAACTAAATAATAATGTATTTAGAAATTATTACTCCACAGCAAACCTTATTTAAAGGAGAAGTAGAATCAGTACTTTTCCCTGGATCTTATGGTGATTTTCAGGTTTTAAATAATCACGCTCCGATAGTTTCTACACTTACTAAAGGCAAGGTTAAAATTAAGGGGAAATTGTCTATAGAGGCTAAAGTCAAAGATAAATTTGAATTTGGTGATAAGGAGACAACACTTGACATTGAATCAGGGACAGTTGAAATGAACAATAATCAAGTTACTTTATTAGTTGATTAAGATAAACAACTATTAAATCAACTTCCCACCCCTTATAAGATAAGCTTCTAATTATTTTGTTTTTTAACTCAAACTTGTTTTTATCACTTGATTTAATCTGTTTTGCACAAAGCACTTTTAATTTTTCTGTATAATCTTTGTTGCTAATTTGATTTAGTGCGTTTTCAATATTCCAATCAGAAATTTTCTTAGATTTTAACTCTCTTGCTATTTTTATCTTACCCCAGTTGTTGTTATTAAATTTACCTCTAACATATGCTTCGGTAAATCTAGTTTCAGATAAAAAGTTTTTATCAATCAAATAACAGACATACTCATCAACCTCATCTCCAAAAACACCAAGTTTATTTAATTTAGAGCTTACATCATAATGACATCTTTCTTGGTAAGCACAATAATGTTCAATTTTATTTTTTATTGAAGATTCCATATTATAATATAAAAAAAACCGCTTAGAATTTCTAAACGGTTTTAGTAATATTTTATCTTAAAATTTTTGATCTATCATTAGTTAAATTATACTGAAGGTATAAGTATGAGTCTCTAGGTATAATTTTTATAATTCTCTTATACTGAAAACTCCACTTATTTTTTAATGAAAATAGACCTTTATTTATATACGCTGCTACAAATGGGTGAACATGTAAATATATTGTCCCTTTTTTATAGCGCGAATTCTTAACTATATTGTTAAGTTCTGTGTTGATTTTATCTACAAGTAAAATAGGTGCTTCTACTTCGAGGTCTTTATTTGGATTAGGTTCTTTAGTTTTGATATTCATTTCAGGTCTTACTCTTTGCCTAGTGACTTGAATCAATCCAAATTTGCTTGGAGGTAGAATCTTATGTTTAGTTCTATCTTTTGCCATTTCTGAACAAAAGTGATCAAACAATTTCTTTCTGTTCTCTCTTTTTGTTAAATCTATAAAATCTATAACAATAATTCCTCCCATGTCTCTCAATCTTAGTTGCCTGGCAATTTCTGCAGATGCAATTAAATTTACTTCCATGGCAGTCTCTTCTTGTGTCTTTGACTTATTTGATCTGTTTCCGCTGTTTACATCAATTACATGAAGAGCTTCTGTATGTTCAATTATTAGATACGCACCTTTTTGCATAGATACGGTTCTTCCAAATGAAGATTTAATTTGTCTCTCAACTCCATATTTTTCAAAAATTGGAGTTACACCTTTATATAGTTTAACAATAGATGATTTTTTAGGAGCAATAAGCTTTATATAGTCTCTAATTTCACTATGTAAATTAGGATCATCAAGATAGATATTTGAAAAAGAGTCATCAAATACATCTCTTAATTTTGACGTTGTTCTATTTATCTCTCCTAAAATCTTTGTTGGATAGGAATCGGACTTACTGAAATTTATACAAAGTCTTTTCCATCTTAGAATTAGATCTTTTAGATCTCCCTCCAGCTCACTAACAGATTTATTTTTTGCTACAGTTCGAATGATTACTCCAAAACCTTTTGGTTTAATATTCTTGACTAAGTTTTTTAGTCTTTTTTTCTCATCTTGACTTTTAATTTTTTGTGAAATTGAGATTCTCTCGGAAAAGGGAATCAAAACCATGTACCTTCCAGCTAATGAAATCTCAGAGCTTAGTCTAGGACCTTTGGTTGATATTGGTTCTTTTATAATTTGTACTAAAGTTGTCTGTTTTGCTTTTAGACAATCCTTAATAAGACCGTTTTTAGGAATATCTTTTTCAAAATTAAACTTATTAAAAGAAAAAGATTTTACTTTCTTAGTATCAATTTGATCTACGAATTTAGATAATGATAATAATTTTGGCCCTAAGTCATGATAATGCAAAAAACCATCTTTTTCATGTCCTACATTAACAAATGCAGCATTTAATCCAGGAATGGTTTTTCTAATTTTTGCAACAAAAATATCACCTACAGAAAATTTGTTTTTACCTACTTCTTTATCAAGCTCAACTAGTCTTCCTTCGTTAAGCATCGCAAAATCAACAGTATTTGAGTTTGATCTTACAATCAATTCTTTTTTCACTGTTATAAGTATTATTTCTACTTTAAAGTAGAAAGGTTAAACATTATTCAATAATATTATAACTTTCGTTATACGTTATTTCAAAGAACTTAGAATGTTTTAAGTGTAATTCCGAACACTATTTTTTCTTATGTCGGTTTGCTCTCGCTCTCTTTTTTCGCTTATGAGTAGCAACCTTGTGTCTTTTTCTTTTTTTACCGCTAGGCATATATATCTAATTTTAAAATTAGCTAATTGGAACGTTTTGTTTTACAGATTTGACAAAAGTTTTAGAGGGTTTAAAGGATGGTATATTATGAGCAGGAATTATCACAGCAGTATTTTTTGAAATATTTCTACCTGTTTTTTCTGCTCTTGTTTTTATAATAAAACTTCCGAAACCTCTTAGATAAACATTATTATTATTTTGGAGTGAACCTTTAATTTCATCCATAAACTTTTCAGCGATCATTTGCACATCAGTTTTGTCAACACCTGTTTGATCGGATATATTTTTTACAATATCTGCCTTTGTCATATTCTGTTATATTGGTTATACAATTAGCTTTTAAGGCTAGCAAATATATAAATTTATATTTTAAATTAGTGATTTAGTATTATATAATTAAACCAAAATAAATCTATTAAATGTCTTTTGAAAATCAATTACTTAAATGGTATTTAAATAATAAAAGAGATTTACCTTGGAGAAAAAATAAAGATCCATATAGGGTTTGGATTTCAGAAATAATACTTCAGCAAACAAGAGTTGTTCAAGGACGAAAATATTATAAAAATTTTATAACAAAATTTCCAACAATTAATTCACTAGCTTCTTCAAATGAGTCAGATGTTCTTAATGTATGGAAAGGTCTGGGCTACTATTCTAGAGCAATAAATTTACATAAGTCTTCAAAGGAAATAATAAATAATTTTGATGGTACATTTCCTTCTAAGTATTCTGATATAATAAAATTAAAAGGTGTTGGTGATTACACAGCTAGTGCAATTTCATCAATCTGTTTTAATGAGTTTAATGCAGTTGTTGATGGAAATGTTTTAAGATTTATTTCAAGATACAAAGGCTTAAAATCCCCAGTTGACAAATTAAAATCAAAAAAAAAAATTAAAGAGATTGGAAATAAATTAATAAAAAAAACATCTAGTCCTGGAGATTTTAATCAAGCTATGATGGAGTTTGGTGCACTTATTTGTAAGCCATATCCAGATTGTGATATCTGTATTTTTAAACATAATTGTCTTGCATTTCAAAAAAAAGAAGTTGATATAATACCTGTTAAATCAAAAAAGAAAAAATTAAAAGAAAGATTTTTAAATTTTCTTGTTTTTATTGACAGAGATAATAAAACAATGGTTGAAAAAAGAATTCATAAAGATATATGGTACAAGCTTATTCAATTTCCTTTAATTGAAAGTAAAAAAGAAATTATTGACATTACTTTAAATTCAGAGTTTCAAAAATTTTTAAATTTTAATAATATTACTCTAAATAAAGAAAAACAAAATGTAAACAAAGCAAAACATAAACTTTCTCATCAACAATTAAATATAACATTTCATCAATTCGGTATAATAGAAGTTGCAGGTTCAGGCGTTGATGTTCCAAATCTAAATAACTATAACTTTCCAGTACCAATAACTAATTTTATTAATAAGATATTAATCTAGGTACTCTATTTTTGTATATTAGCCATATATATAATTATATGAGTGGAACTCTTAATAAAGTAATGCTAATAGGTCACCTTGGTGACGACGTCAAAATAAAGCATTTTGATAATGGAGGATGTCTTGCTAGATTTCCACTAGCTACAAATCAGACCTATACTAATAAGTCTACAAATGAAAAGGTAACAAATACTGATTGGCATAATATTGTTCTAAGAAACAAAGCTGCTGAAATATGCGAGAAATATCTTTCAAAAGGGGATAAAGTATATGTAGAAGGAAAACTTCGAACAAGAAAGTGGCAAGGAGATGATGGTGCAGATAGGTATACGACAGAAGTGAATGTCGATGAATTCACTTTTCTTTCAACCAAAAAAGATTCTAATTCAAATGTCGAGATCAAATCTTCAGTTGAATCAAATAATGAATCTATTGATCAATCAGAAGATGATCTTCCATTTTAAGCAATTTTTGAATTTTAACTTTTGAACCATTTATTCTAGCTTTTTGTGATAATTAAAATTATTTTAATCCTAATTTTTCTTGTATTGTCAGCTCTTACCTCAGGTTGTGAGGTAGCTTTTTTTTCTTTGGAGAAATCACATATCCCAGACGATAGCAGAAATAAAGTGATAAAAAAGATTCAATTATTATTAGAAAAACCTAAAAGATTACTTGCTACAATTTTAATATCTAACAACTTTATAAATATTGCAATAGTTATATTATTTGCTTCGATTGATAACCCATATTTGAGCTCATTAAATAGCCCTATTCTGGAGACCATTATTGAAGTAGGTCTAATAGGAATGTTAATTCTATTTGTAGGAGACATTCTTCCAAAAATATATGCAAACAGAAACCCTTTGGGATTTTCCAAATTTATGGTTAATCCAATCTATTTTTTAGACAGATATATATTATTTTTAATTAATACTTCAATGAGTAAATCTATGATTTATCTTGAATCAAATCTAGCTAAGGACTCTAAACAATTATCGGTAGATAAACTTTCACAAGCTCTAGAGCTAACCGATTCTCGTGAAACGAGCAAAGAGGAGAAAAAAATTCTTACAGGTATAGTAAACTTTGGAAATGTTGAGACAAGACAAATAATGTGCCCTAGAATAGATGTTTTTGCGCTTGAACATGATAAAAAAATCATTGATATAATTGATGATCTCATAGATAAAGGTTTTTCAAGAGTTCCTGTTTATGAAGAGAACCTTGATAAAATCACAGGAATCCTTTATGTTAAAGATCTTTTACCACATCTTGAAAAAGATGATTTTAATTGGATATCCTTACTAAGGAAACCTTTATATATTCCAGAAAATAAAAAACTTGACGATCTGTTAACTGAATTCAAAATTAAAAAAATTCATATGGGTGTTGTTGTGGACGAATATGGAGGTACTTCTGGAATAATAACCTTAGAAGATGTCATTGAAGAAATTTTTGGGGAAATAAGTGGTGAATTTGACGAAGAGGATAATTTATATTCAAAATTAGATGATTACACATATATATTTGATTCTAAAATTAATCTTCAAGATTTTTACAGAGCAATTAATCTAGAAGATTCAACATCATTTGAAGAGATTTCTACAGAAATTGAGTCTTTGGGAGGGTTTTTAATAGAGAAAGTTAAAAAAATTCCAAAAGTGGGGCATGTTATTACTCACGACTCCCTTAAGTTCATCGTTGAAATAGTAAATAAAAAAAGAATAAAACAAGTGAAATTAATTTTGCCCAAAAAATAAATAGATAGTGAACTTAAGTCTTAGAAAGTGGGGAACATTAGTTATACTGTCTGTAATATGGGGAAGCTCATATATTCTTATTAAAAAAGGACTTACTGGTTTAACACCAATTCAGCTTGGATCTTTAAGAGTTATTATTACTACAATTTTAATAGCGCCAATTGGATACCAAAAATTAAAGCATATTCCTAAATATAAAATGAAATGGGTAGCTTTTTCAGCCTTTGTGGGATCTTTTTTCCCTGCTTATCTATTTGCATTTGCAGAAACCGAAATTGCAAGTTCTGTGACTGCTGTTATTGTATCTCTTACTCCACTTTTTACTCTGTTAATTAGTGTTATTGTTTTTGGAGAGGAACTATTAAAAAAACAGGTTTTCGGTGTTATAGTTGGATTTGTTGGGATTATTGTCCTTATAAATAACGAGTTAATATCATCATCATTTAATTTACTATATGTAATGTTTATTGTTCTTGCAGCGTTTTGCTATGCGATCAATGCAAATGTTTTAAAATATAAGCTCCCAAATATACCTGCCCTTGGAATAGTGTTTATGAGCTTTTTATTTATGTTTATTCCAGCATTTATTGTTTTATGTTTCTCTAGCTTTCCATTTTCAGATTTTGCATCTGACCCATTAATTATAGAATCAATAATTTACATAGTTATTCTAGCTCTTTTTGGAACAGCAGTTGCAAAAGTTATGTATATAAAGTTGCTTGCAATTTCAACACCAGTTTTTTCAGTTTCGACTACTTATTTAATGCCAGTGGTTGCAATTTTTTGGGGATTGTTAGATGGTGAAGAATTTAAATTAACTCAGTTTATTGGAACAAGTATAATTTTGATAGGAGTCTATTTAGTCACAAAAAAAAAGGCACCTATTAAAGGTGCCTCTAGTTAATGATTCTCAACTCTTAATTAAAATCAGAATCTGAAGTTTTTACATCAAGTTCAATTTTACTAAACTTTATAGTAATTCCTCCGGGGATTGGAAGAGCAGGAGTAACTTGATTTATTTCACTTGGGATTAAAACTCCATTAATCTCTTCATATCTGTTTATAGTTGTCTCAACAACTATTTGATTCCCATCGACTTCTGTTATCTGAACTTCTTTTATTTTTAATCCAGTCTCAATCGAATAATATTCTGTTTTACTATCTGTTATTTTAATTTCATAAACCTTTTCATTATTTATAACTGATGTCCCAACCAATTCAATTGTTGAAAAATCATAGTTTAACTCAGAGAACAAAGCGGAGTCAATGATTGCGGTTTCAAGTTCAGAATCTTTTAACAGAATTCTTTGCCCATTTACTTCATTATATCCTTGATATTTATTAAAAACGCTTTTTTGAACCATCATCCCTCCTGCTTTAACTGTAGATAGTGATTGATTTTGATTATTTTTTATAGAATAGAATTCTAAAACAAAACTTTGACCTTGCATATTTAAATTAGCACTTCCAGAGGTTTGAATAGATTCAACTTTAACAAGTCTTTCTTTACCCCCTATAGCATCAATATGATTGTTAATAATGGACTCAACAGAAACATTATCATCAATTGAGTAATTTGGCTTATCAATTATGTTTCCTCTTGTATCATAATAATTAATATTTAATTTCTTACCATCATATGTTATGTTTTCTAATTTATCAATTAATTCTGATCCTTTACCAGCAATTATTATTGCACCTTGATCTGTATTAAAATATTTATTGGAAACTTTAAAGATATCGTCAGAAGTAACTTGATTTACACTTTTTATAAAATTTTTATAGTAGTCATTATCTAATTCTTCAATTTTGATATCAACAGAATATTGTGCAATAGTACTAGGGGACTCTGTATCTCTTACAAAATCTCCAAAATAAGCTGCTTTAATATCACTAAGTTCTTGACCTCCAACTTTTACCTTTTTTATTTTATCAATTTCTGATAAAAGCTCGATTACAGAGCTGTCTGTTACATTTGCCCTTGAACTAGTGAATGCATTAAATGTTGTACTTGAATACTTGTTTGATCCAAAATTTGATCTGGCATAGTATGCATATCCCTTATCTTCTCTTATTTTTGATTCAAGCCTACTCTCAGGTTCACCTCCTAGAATTCTATTAGCAACTAAAAGAGATATATAATCTGGACTATTCTTTCTCATCTCTATTAAGTTCTGAAATCTAATCTCCGATTGAATTGCATTTGGCATATCAATAAAATGAATTTCAGTTTGGTCAAAACTATTATTTACAGTTATATCCTCTGTCATAACTTCCCCCTTTTCCCATTTGCTAAATAAATCTAGAATTCTTTCTTTAGTTTCTTCAGCTTTAATATCACCAATAATTACCATGTAAGCGTTATTAGGGATAAATCTTTTTTTGAAATATGGCTCCAGATCTTTAAAACTGATATTATTAATAGAGGATTCACTAGTATACTCAGCATTTGGGTGGTTTTTTCCATAGATAATTATATCTCCAACCCTTCTGGCTATACTCGTTACACTTTTTTCATTTTCTTTAATAGACTCTAAAAGTCTGTCTTTTTCTTTTTTAAATTCTTCTTCATCAAAAACAGGATTAAGTAATCCATCAGCTAATAATTCAAGTATTCTTGGAAAGTATTTAGAAAGGGAAGATCCATAAGCACCTGTTGTATATAGAGATAGGGTTGAACCCATAAAGTCAATTTCTTCAATGAAATCGTCTTTTAATATATTCTTTGTCCCCTTACCAAGAAGACTAGAAGTTATTGACCCAATACCAGTTTTTCCATCAGACGAGTAACTTTGTGAATCAATAAATAAGTTTACCGATGCTCTTGGAAGCTTATTATTTTCAACAATTATTAACTTTAACCCATTACTTAACTCATACTCATATGGTTGACCCAACTTAATTTCTGGATCAGGACCTGATGGAGGGATCTGACTTCTATCTACCTGCGAATAAATAAAATTTGATGCAAGTAAAGCAGCCAATAAAATATATCTTGTAAACCTTGTGTATGTTATGTTTTTCATAGTTTATTCGTTTTCAGGTAAATACTTAAGTTCTAATCTTTGATTTTTTCCAAGTAGTTTTTTAGCAACCATTCTTATTTCCTCTTTTGATATTGATTTATAAATATCCAGCTCAGTATTTATATGATTTGTACTATCATGGAAAAAGTAGTTATGAGCAAGTGAGTTTCCAATTCCAGCTACAGTTGAATTAGAGCTCACAAACCTATTTTCAATTATGTTTTGAAGTTTTTGAAAATCTTTATCTGAAATTAAATTTGTTTGCATTAATTCGATTTCTGAATCAATTTCACTCATAATCGTCTCCATATTAGTATCTCCCATTGGAAGACTAAAAATAAAGTATACACCATAATCCTCTAGAGAAAGATTTTGAGAACTAATTTGAAGTGCTAATTTCTTTTCATCAACTATTTTTTTATAAAGTTTAGAGCTTTGACCGCTACTTAAATAAATTGAAATCATTTCCATTACATATGCCTCCCTTTCATTATGTCCAGGTGTTCTATAACCTAATAAGTAGGCAGGGATTTGAATATTCTTATCAAAACTTTCAACTTTAATAGCGCTTGTAATTTCTTCTTCCATCGGATATTCCCTAGGGATATCAACCCCTCTAGGTATATCGCTAAAATATTTTTTGATCAAATCTCTAGTTTTTTCAATATCAATATCTCCAGCAACAACTAATGCAGCATTATTTGGAACATGAAATTTTTTATTGAATTCTAGATAATAATCAACAGATGCTGAACTCAAATCATCCATTGATCCAATTATAAAGTTATTATATGGGTGAACTTTGAATAAGTTTTCAGACACTACATTAAATAAATCACCATATGGTTGGTTCTCTCTAAGTCTTTTTTCCTCTTTAACAACTTCCTGTTGAGTTTTAATTGCTTTTTCTGTAATTATTGGATGAAGCATTCTTTCTGATTCTATCCAAAGTGTAAGCTCTAGTTTATTTGAAGGAAAATTATTAAAATAATATGTTCTGTCATGTCCAGTATTTGCGTTGTAAAAGCCCCCGTTGGCATTAACAATTTTATCCCATTCACCCTCTTTTATATTCTTAGAACCTGTAAATAAAACATGTTCAAAAAAGTGAGCAAACCCAGTTTTTCCTTTGTCCTCTTCCTTCGAACCTACAAGATACATAACTGATGTAGAAACAACTGGAGCAGAATTATCTTGATGAAGAATAACATGCAATCCATTCTCTAAATCATATTCAACAAAGTTTATTTCCTGAGCATTTGAAGCGTAAAATGTTAGAGCTAGAAATGCTGTAGCTAATATTTTTTTCATTAAAATTTGTATTAAATTAAGCTCAAAGATAATAAATTGTAATTAACTTTATTCTATCAAATCCTGATTTTTAGGGGGTTTACAAATGTTTTATATAATTTTATGGATATAGAGGAATTAATTTCAATAGTTACATTAAAGAAAATAAATGACAACAAGTTTGAGGGTCAAAATTATAGGACTGTCTGGGGAAGAATTTTTGGAGGCCAGGTTTTAAGTCAATCACTTCATGCTGCCTATCAAACTGTCCCTGAAGACAGGCTTGCGCACTCTATGCATGGATACTTCATACTTCCTGGAGATTTAAACGAACCTGTGACTTATGAAGTTGATAAAATTAGAAATGGGGGTAGTTTTACAACTCGTAGAGTTGTAGCTTTTCAAAAAGATAGAGCAATTTTTAATATGGCTGCTTCATTTCAAAAAAAGGAAGAAGGATATAATCACCAAATAAACAAACCAAATGTATTAAGCCCAGACCTACTTCTCAATGATTTTCAACAAGCAGAAAAGTATAAAGACGAAATACCGGAAAGGTATCAAATCTTTCTTAAGGCACATCCAAAAGTTTTTGAATTTAAGCCAGTTGGAACTAATACTTTTTTAAGAAACGAAAATGCTCTCCCTATTAACCATTGTTGGTTAAGACTAAAAGATAAGATTGATATGCCCCTGCCTTACCATCACCAACTTTTGGCATTTGTAAGTGATTATCAACTATTAGCTACTGCCTCACTCCCCCATAGAAAAGAAATTGCAAAAACAAGAGCTTATTATGCAAGTTTAGATCATGCATTATGGTTTCATAGAGACTTCTCTATTAATGAATGGCTATTATATGATATGGAAAGCCCAAGTGCTTCAAATTCGAGAGGCTTTGCAAGGGGGAGTATTTTTAAAAAAGATGGTACAATGATTGCATCAGTTGCTCAGGAAGGGTTAATGCGAAAATTGATAAAGTAAAAATGAAAAAATTTCTTTTTCTTTCTTTAATTATAATTGCATCGTGTAATAAGGAAAATAAAAATATTAGTGAAGCGGATTCTTTTGAGGAAACAATCTCAAAAAATTTAGATAGAGAGAGAAAAGACTCATTGTTAGTTTCATCTAATATTTTTGAAATTTCATATAATGAAAAATATGAGCAACCAAATTGGGTTAAATACACTGTAAGAGATATTATTAAAAATGCAGATAGAGATGGAATAAATTTTTATACTGTTGACACAATATATACATCTGATGATAATGATTATTACTCAAATAGATGGGATAGAGGTCACATGGCTCCCGCTGGATCATTTAATGATTCATATGAAAACCTTTACTCAACTTTTACTTACCTAAATGTTGCACTTCAATATGACGATTTAAACAGAGGAGCCTGGGTGAATTTAGAAGAACAAGTTAGAGAATGGGCAGTAGAATTTGGAGACATTGATATTGAAATATATTTAGAATTTAATACAGATCATATAATACTTGAAACAGGTGCTCATGTACCATCAGCATTTTATAAATATATCATCTTTCCAAATAGCTTGAAAAGATGCTTTTACTTTCCAAATGTTTCTCCAAATAAAACCTGGCAGGATTATGAGATTGATTGTGACTAATATTATTAAAACAAAAATTATTCATAAATTGAAATTATGAAAGAACAAAAAGAGTGGAGACCTCTTCCAGATTCTATTACGATTAAAGAAAGTAAAATAGAAGGACTTGGTGTATTCGCTACAAAAGATATCATGGCAAACACTGATCTTGGTATTTCTCATGTTTATGATGAAAGGTTCCCGGACAACTATATAAGATTGCCATTAGGAGCTTTCATTAATCATCATGAAATGCCAAATTGTAATGCTATTGTTTCAGAGTCCCATGAGTCAATTGGAAAAATAAAACATATAAGAATTGTGGCTGATAAAGATATTTTATCAGGTGAAGAACTAACATTAAATTATATAATTAACAAACTTGACAACCCGCTTTGGGAGTTTGAGTACGAGGTCTCACAGTAATTACTTTATTCTTTTACCCTGAAATTTAAATTGGCTTGCGTAGAATCCTGAAATAGTTTTTTGATCATCAAAATACACTTCCATTTCAATATTTCCAGCTTCAGGATCCACTAAGTTGATGAATATAGCACCCTCGAATAATTCAGTATTATTAATAACTACAGGTATGTTTTCTTTTCCATCAAAATATGATAATTTTGATGAAAGCTTTGAGTTTTTATAAAACAGTTCTAGTGTTGCATCAATGTTACCATAAGGTTCTCCAAAGAAAAATGTAAGGTCATAAGTTCCCTCAAAATCATATTCTGAACTTTTATTTACAATTGTTCCTTCTATCTCAAATTGATCTGCAACATATCCAGAAACTTTATTCCCTTCTACATAAATTTCAAATGCTGTCTTTAGGCCAAATTCAACCACAAATATTTCTATAAAAAGGATGTCGTCTTCAACTAAGGTATTCAAAACATCAAAGCCAGTTTCTGATTCTGAGTCAAAAGTTGTACTAAGAATATTTTTATCTTTTGTTATGCTCATTTTAAAAGTTTGGTCTCCTCGACCGGGAAGGTTATAAGCAGTAAGTTCATAATCCCCAATAAATTTTAAAGCGGTATCAATTTCTTCAGCATCAACTTCTGAAGTAGATAATAAAGTAGGATTAGTTACTTTAAAAATACTACAAGACGAGAAAATAATTGAAATAGATATTACAGCAAATAATTTTTTTATCATTTTCAAATTTAATTATTTGAACTTTTATACACCTATTAAATATTGAAATTTTATAAAAAATTGAGATGTGTTAATTCTGAAAGGGTCAAAATCTTCAGGATCTTGACTAAAGTCATTTATAGAACTTTGGTTACCCCCAATATAAAAAATTGTTGAAGGATTAGGATTCCACTGAAGTAAGGGTTGAACATAAAATGTATCATTAAAATTATTATATTCTGATATCACCCTCAAGCTTAAATCATTATTAAATTGATATCTGCTAGACACTCTACTTATGTATCCATCATAAAAGGATTTTGTCTTATCTAATTTTTTTAAAGATGAGTATCTTATTGAAGGGCTTAAACTAATATTATTGCCAATTTTATAGTTTACAGACATAAAAAAAGATTTTTCTTTACCTATTTCAGGTAGATCCTCATTATAAGCAATCTCTTTTCCAAAAGTGGCTGTTGTTACAAATGTTAAATCATTAATTGGGGCTCCCATAATCATTAATTCTGATTTACCAACGTTCTTGTAGTCTACACCTAAATAATTTCTAATAAAGTTTATATCATAATTATAATTAATTTGTGTCCTTCCGATTGTTGTAATGCTAAAATCTATATCCAGATTTCTTGACTTAAGTTCATTTTTAAAATTATGAGTTAAGTCTCCTTTTAAGCTGAAAGTAAATCTTTTTAGGTATTTTTTATTTAATATCTTATCATAACCTTGATAAAATGTCATCCATTTTCTGTTATTTTTTGGGACAAAACCCAGGTCAGCTCTAAAATTTGCTGAAATAGCTCTATAAAAAAAATATGAATTCCAATTCTCAGTTTGTCTTGATATTCTTATATAATTTGCACTACCATTAAATTTTTCACCATCAAGTTTTACTGTTTTATTTGAGAACATATCATCACTATCAATCCAATTAGCAATTGGCTCTTCGTTAAAATTTTTAATTATCTCAAATTGAACTCTCCATATTTTTTTAAATGTAAATAAACCATCAAAACCAAAAAGGTTTCCATATCCACCACCCTCATAATATCTATTGGTGGTAAAAAATCCATATTTAGCACCATCATTAATTATTTTTTGATGTCTGAAAGCATTTGTATAACTTACTTCCCCCTCTCCAAAATATGATTTATCTTCACCACCAATAAGGTATGGAGAATTTTGATCAACTGCAGTTAAAATTATTGATCTAGACGACTTACCAGCAGAAGTTACTTTAGATGAAATTGATGGGGAGTTTATTGTCCTAGAATAAAATGCATTGTCTAAAAAGCTTAGTAAGTCCATGCCTTTACTGAAGTATGGTCTTAATTCAGGATATTGAAGTGCATAAGCAGAGTTAATATCAATTTGAGTTTCATCAGCCTCTACTTGAGAAAAGTCAGGATTAATAGTTAATTCAATAGAAGATGACGGGGACAGATCATATTTTAAGCCTAAGCCAATTTCATTTGATGTTTTACCATAGGAGATGGAATTGCTTGACGAACTACCTCTATTTCCACTTAGATTTCCTGAAATATAAGGAAGAAGTTCAGTCTTTCTTTTATATTCAATGTTTTTCATTATTAGTCTTCCTGATATTTGGCAAATTCTACAGGGATTATCTCTATCATATTTGTCGCTAATATTTGCAACTCTTGTTCCATCTATTGTCATGAAGCGCATCATATTAAACCCCCATTCTTGATCTTTTCCTTTTGGATATGGAATAGAATTAAAGGGGATTAGAAACTCTATAATATAACCTTGCTCATTTATAGATGATTTGGTTTCATAGATGGCATTAAAAGTCATATCATACCTTTCCTCATCACTAATTGCATTTCTTGCTCTAAGGTCAATCTGACTTCCATATGCATTTGACGCTAAAAGAAAAACACTCCTTGCATCTTTATAAGGATCAAATCTCAAGAAAATAATATCTTCATTTAGGTCACCTTCCATCTGGTCTCTAGGTCTTAATTGCCCTCTGATATTATTAGGGTCTCCATAGGCAATCACCCCAACATAAAGATTAGTATCTGTATAACTTATATATACACTTGTTTCAAACTGAGAAGGTGTATTATATCCAGGTTCCCACTCGTAGTCAATATTTGTTTTTATTGAATTAACTTTCTCTTTCTCTGAAATAAATCCATCTATTTTTATTTCAGATTCATTAATTTTATTTAGGGTATAATTTTTTTGGCAATAGGTCCAATTATGAGAAAATAAAATTAGTAAAAGAATTAATCGAGGCATACAGTCGACAAAATTAATTAAATAATGTAAACCTTAAACTCTAAATTGAGTAATTTTTTATCTCTATAATTTGATTAGTTTTTATCACTTAAATCCATCTTCTTATTCAAAGAGAAAACTTCCTCCACTTTATAATCTTTAGCAGTTAGTAATTTTAATTGATTGCTAAGAAGTTCTCTTTTTTTTAATAATTGATTATTTAGCTCTTTCCTATTTAGGAATAATGTTTCATTTGGAATTAAATCAATCACATCTGACATGAAGTTTAAAACAGCAGTAATTTGATTTGGAATCCATGAAATTATTGGAGTTCCACCTGTAGCTTTCGCATACTTGGTATTTGCCATTATATATTTTTGAACAAATTGCCAATGACCATTTCTAAAATAATAAATTTCATCAAGTATCTGAATAAGTAAACAAAGCCCTTCTTCATTTTTTGATTTTTTTAAATTGTTAAATAACCTTTGATTGCCCATTTCATTCTTAATGTCCGATAAAAAATTTTGAATACACTTTGGTCTATATTTTCTGAGATCTAATAGGTATTTGGTAAGATCATTAGATGGATAATAGTCAATTACACCTGTAAATATATCTGCTGTTGGAATTATATTATCTTGAGCTCCAGTTTGTCCCCTATATTTTACAGGGTTATCTGAAACACCCTCATAAATTACACCGTTACCAAAGATTTCATCGTTACCCTTAATTCCCATTATAAATACCCTAAAGTCGTTGTAGTGTTTCCACCTTGATGCTTGCCACATTATTTGTCTTCTTTCATTTATTTTTCTCATAGAGGAAAGAAACTGTTTTAAAGAATTATTTACACTTATTTTATTGTCAGATTTTAGAAAGTTAAAGATACTGCCAACTAATTCAGGAGAATGTTGATTTATATCTACATGCAACATTATAAATCCTCTTTCATCATCCATACCAGAAAATGCAGCTGACATTGAAAGATTCTCCCATTCATAACCTTTTGATTCATCAACTTTAACATAGTTGCCAAATGAATAAGCATAATGATAATCTAGAAATGGATATACATCTAGCTTTTTACTAACAATTGAAAAAGGTACAGCAACTTGTGAAGGGAGTTGATTGTGTGCTTTTCCATATTTTTTCTTTTCTAAATAGCTGAAGTAAGCTGGTGCCAAAAGATATCCACTAGTAATAAATGCATATGACCTAAATAAAGCCTGAATAATTAAAATATCCTCTTCGCTTGCTACAAGTTCTTTAAAATTGGGAAGATTATTTACTCTTTCTTCAATTGCACCTTTTTTAGCAAGTAAACCATCATCTCCATTAACCTTTTTTATAGGCATATCATCAATAAGAGCTTGAAGTTCACTATACTTATCAGGAAGAGTTTTTAGTGGGCTTTGTTTGGGCAGAAAACCATTTATATGGTTAACTTCAAAGAAATTATCAGTATAATTATTTAGGTTCAATCTATGTCGGTTTTGATATAAATGTATGGAAAATTAATTATTACACTTACCATTAGTCCATAAATTTAACCCTTCAGATTCTGCAACACATTTATTAGAGTAAGTAATATTATCACAACCACAAACCGGCATATATTCTTTAGTACAAGCAATTATTTTTTTTTCACTTTTACATGTTTCAGTTTTAGATTTTGAACATCCAAAAAATAAAATTAAAAACAGAAAATAAAAAATAACTCCCTTTGACATTTCAATTAAATTGTAATAAAATTAATAATTAAATGTAGCGATAGATAATTAAAATTAAAGAGTGAATTTGATCAGTTCACATATTTCTTTTGTGAGAAAGAAAAAGAGTAAGTTTATTAAACCCTTAAAAGAAATGATAATTTTTTAATTAAAAACTATAGATATACGTTATATTTAATTTATCTACACACTTAAACTATGATTTTTAATTATGATTGATTTTGATTGGAGTACAGCAATAATTCGATTTGCAGTCAACACTTTTTTTATTGCCTCAATGATTTTAATTATTCAGGCTTTATTTAGGACATATCATTTCGTTATTTCTTCCATAAATACAATGAGAAATTCATGTTAAACTCCTCTGCTCACATAATATCTGTAAAATATAGTTTTGAAAAAAATAAATGAAAAAACTTAGCTACAAAAAATTAAAAGAAAAAGTTCAAAAAGCTGATAAAAAAGAGTTTTATGCTATTGTTATAGCTTTATGGTGGATTCCTCTAGGATCCTTCTGGAGTTTAGCCGCAATTTGGATTCGATACTCTACAAACATCAAGCAGTTTTTTGGTTTTAAAAAGTAGATTTAGCTACATTTTCATAATTATTTTTTGTTTTTTTAGATTATCATTTAACTCACTTTTAACTATTAACTTTATTAAATAGTTTAAACTTTTTAATTCCTTTGAATAAAACCACAAATGAAAAATATTCTTACAGTTTTCACAGCCTTTTTATTTATAAATCTTAGTGCGCAGAAAACTACAGATTACCTTAATAAAATTGATCACTCTGATATAACTTTTGACGGAATTGTTCTTGATGAAGAAATCCAAGGTGCTTCTCAGATAGATCTTAAATATGAAACTTCACCTGGTTACAATATTCAAGTCAAAAGATCTACTATTGCATATATAAGTTATACTGAAAACTATTTGTATATTGGTATAAAAGCCCAAAGAGACCAGGTTATATCAAACATTATTAATAGAGATGATTGGGCTATTTATAATGGTGATGTAATTTCAGTTGAATTAGACACATATGGTGATGCAAGAAATCAAATTATTCTTGTTGCCAATCCTAGTGGAAGCCTTCTTGATGCAATCAGACTAGATGGAAGAGGTTATTCGGGATCTGAATTCAACTTAAAAAAAAGTGCAAATTTTGATTTTAATGCTATCGGCAGTATTAATGATTATGGCTTTGATTTAGAGTTTATGATACCTTTCTCAGAGATTCCATTCCCTAATAAAAATGATCAAAAATGGAATATTAACATCAAATCAAGAAATTTTGAAGAAAGAGTTGCTGTAACCTCGAGTTCAAGCAAAGCAAATAGAGATGCAACATGTCAACTTTGTCTTATGGATCATGAGATAATTCTAAGAGACATTACTATTGAAAAGCAATTAGACTTTCTTCCATATATAAGTGGAAATATGTCAGGAGAAAGAGTTAATTATAATGATAATCTTAAATTAAACAATGAGAATTTTGATTATGGCTTGGGAATTAATTTTGAGATAAATAAAAACTTATCAATTGAGGCAACAATTAATCCTGATTTTTCTCAGGTTGAGTCTGATGTAACAAAAATTGATATAAATTCTCCAACTGCAATAAACTATCCTGAGCAAAGACCTTTCTTTAATAGAGGGGTTGATGCATTAGATTTTGAAATCAATATCTTTAATTCACGATCAATAAATGATCCATCCTTTGCATCTAAAATATTAAATCAAGGTAGAAAATCGAGATTATATATATTGACAGCTTTTGATGATGAAACACCGTATTTAGCAAGTACAGAATTTGAGTCATTTAGAGGTGTAGGATCTAAAAGCTTTAATAGTGTATTGAGATATCAAAATTTTGTTGATGATAAAACTCAGCTTGGATTTGTCTCTACAAATAGATTATATGATGGAGGAGGATATGGAAATACTATCGGCGCTGATGCTCTTTTTAACTTTGCTAGTGTATGGAAATTTTCAATTGAAGGTTTTCTTAATTTTAATAAGGAGCCAATAGCAGACTGGATCGATTCTGATAAAACATTTGGAGACTATTCTGTTAAGCTTGATGGAGAGAGCTTTAATGGTTATTCTTTGTTTGCTGAAATAAGAAGAGAGACAGAAACTTGGAGATCATTTATCCAGTATAAAGCAATGTCTGACGATTTCCGCTCTGATATTGGGTTTATCACAAAAAATGATATAAAACAGTATGACTTCTGGCATAGTTTTTATCAGTATCCAAATAAGAAGTTTATGCAAAACTATCGTATCTCAGCAAGACATGAACAAACATATAATCATTCAGAAATTTTAAAAAGATCGTCTTCTCAACTATATCTTCAGTTTTTGACAGTTGGAGATACAAATGTTTTTTATAATTACGAGTATAATTGGAAAAAGTCTCATTTAGACTATCAGTTTCAAGACTTTATTAATCATTTGTTAAGGGTGAATGGTAAGCCATTACGCTTTTTAGATTTTAACTTTACTTATAAATTTGGCAAAGATATAGCATACAGAGAAGAGGTGCCAGCGTTAGGATATGAGACAAATATTAATTTTGATATCGAATTTGCGATAAATAATAAATTAAGAGTAAAACCATTAATTAGCTATCAAGATATAAGGAAAAATAATTCAAATGGTTATTATTTTAAAGGATACATCAGTAGGTTAGACGTAAGATACCAGTTTACTAATAACTTGGATATTAGATTAATTACTGAATATAATGATTTTTCAGAACAATATTTTTTTCAACCTCTTGTATCATGGAAGCCAAATCCTGACACAATATTTTATATAGGAGGTAATCAGAATTTAATTAATGATTTTACAGATTATAATTCACCCCATTACAGAGTAAACAAATCCCAGTTTTT
>SGZF01000019.1 GCA_004213645.1 Flavobacteriales bacterium
GCTAAGGCATATAAAAAAATCTGGTGGAAAGAGGGGTCTCCTCTAATAGTTCTTTCTAAAAGGTTATTCAACAAAGTAACTAAGTCGCTTGACATACCTGTTGCCCTTGCAATGAGGTATGGATCAATTAGTATAAAAAAGGGGCTAGATGAATTGAATAAAAAGGGGGTGAAAGATGTCTTAGTGCTTCCTCTATACCCTCATTATGCAATGTCATCATATGAAACTGTAGTTGAAAAAGTAAAAGAAGAAAAAGAAATTAATTTTCCGAGCCTTAATCTAGATATTATTCCTCCATTTTATAAGAATCCAAAATACATTGAAATATTAAGTGCGAAAATAGAAGAGTCAATTAAGAATGTTGAGTACGATCATCTACTTTTTTCATATCATGGAATTCCAGTCAGTCATCTTAAAATATCTGATACAACAAATAGTCATTGTTATAAAGTAAATGATTGTTGTAATGTAGATTCTTTAGCCCATAGTACTTGTTATAAACATCAATGTCTTGAAACTACCAAAAAAGTTGTAGAAAAACTTAGTATTGGGGAGGATAAGCATAGTAACTCATTTCAATCTAGACTTCCAAATGAACCTTGGTTAAAACCATATACAGATAGTGAACTTGAAAGACTTGCTAAGACTGGTAAAAAGAAACTTGTCATAGTAACTCCAGCTTTTGTTACAGATTGTCTTGAAACTCTTGAAGAGATTGCAATGGAAGGAAAAGAAGAATTTTTGGAAGCTGGTGGCAAAGAATATACATATGTACCTTGTTTAAATGAAGATGATAACTGGGCTGACTTAATATCAAGATGGACAAAGGACTACATTAAATTAAACTAGTGCTTTGAAAGTAAATACTGTAATTATTGGAGGAGGTATTTCAGGGTTAAGTACAGCAAATTTCTTGTCAAAAAAAACTTCAGATTTTCTTATTCTTGAGGCTAGCGATAAAGTGGGTGGTACAATAAATAGCTCTAAAGTTGATGGTTATATTCTTGAAAATGGCCCAAATACAGTATTAGATAATAACAAAGCAATTCAAGAGCTTCTATCTGACCTAAGTATTACAGAAGAATTGATATACCCCAATTTAAAAAAGATCAGCAACAGATACATATTAATAAATGATAGATTAGAGAAAATACCCTTAACTATTTTTGAATTTCTTGTAACTCCCATATTAAGTATTTATTCAAAAATTAAAATCTTTTCTGAGATATTAGTTCCAAGACATATAAATGATACCGATGTTGAAAGTTTTATCAAAAGAAGATTTGGAAAAGAGTTTCATGACAATTTGATCGTACCATTTCTCACAGGAATTTATGCAGATACCACAAGTAAAATGAGTACAAAAAACACACTGAAAAAAATGTGGGAGCTAGAGCAAAAGCATGGGAGTATCATAATTGGTTTAATTAAGGAAAAAAATAAAAATTCAAAGGCAAAGATCTTTACAATTGATGGAGGACTATCAAAAATAACTGAATTACTGTCTAAAAAGTTTATAAATCAATTAATGTTGAACACTAAAGTTTCAAGTATTGTAAAACTTAATGAATCATATAAAATCTCTTTAAATCAAGGTGAGGATATATTTTGTAACAAAATTATATCTACAATACCTTCATACTCACTTAAAGAGATAGTCTTTGATGATAAGCTTAAGAATGTTTTATCTAAAATAAACTATAATCCAATTGATGTATTTCATTTTGGTTTTGACAGAGATGCCTTAGATATAAAAATTGATGGCTTTGGACTACTAACAAAACCACAAGATAAAAAGAGCTTTTTAGGAGTATTATTTAGTTCAAATATTTTTGAGCATGTCTCCAACAATAAAAAATTTCTCATTACTGTTTTAGCTGGAGGAGATAGACAGAAAGATTTATGCAAAGAGTCTCCTAAATTTCTTGAAAGGCAAATTTTAAATGAGATTCAACCTCTACTGAGATTGAAATCTGAGCCTGAATTTAAAAATCATTTTAGATGGTCCAAAGGCATTCCCTCCTATTCAATGTCAGTCACAAAATTACAAAAGGATTTAAAAATTTTTGAAGAAAGTAATAAAGGTTTTTATATAATTGGAAATTTTCATCTTGGTGTCTCTGTAAGTGACTGTGTTAAATATTCAAAGGAGCTTATAGATACTAAATTTAAATAGATTTTAAGTATTTTTTTGGGGTAGTTCCAAACCTATTTTTAAAAGCATTGATGAAATGACTTGAGGTGCTATATCCAATATGATCAGCAACCTCGTTAACATTATAGTTTCTTGTAGAAAGCATTTTACTTGCAATATTCATCTTATATTCCAATAGAAATCCATAAACTGTATAACCATAAATTTCCTTAAATCCCTCTTTTAGATTTTTTAGAGATATATCTACTTCTGCAGATAATTCTTTTAAAGAAGGAGGATCTGACATTCTTTTAATTATTATCTCCTTTGCCATCTTTATTTTCACAACATTTTTTTCATCAGCTAAAAATGGGCATTGTTCGATATTTAAATCATTTGATTCATTAAAATAGATTCCTAGTAATTCAAAAACCTTTCCTTTTAAGTAAAGAGTTTTTACATTTTCACTGAGCTTCTCATTAATTATCTGATTAAGAACAGTACTTATTTGAGGCGAAATAATATTCTCTTTATAGTACTTTTTATCTAAATTTTCTTGAGATAAAAAAGAAATATTATCAGTCAACTCTGAAAACAAACCGTGAAACTTTTTAATAGTAATTAAGAGACTTAAATATTTAGTATTTTTTTGTACAGAAGCATCAATAGGCAAGTTAGTTGAAGGGTTAAATAAAATAAGTGAATTATTTTCTTTAAGGTCTAATATATAGGATCCGTTATTATATCTAAACGAAATTTTACCTTCTAAACAAAAATGAAACTGAATAAAATTGATATCGGTACTAAATAAAATGTCTTCCGACTCTTTTTCAAAATTCGAATAAGTATTAATCAGAATATCATTATCAATCTTAAAAGTATTCATCTCAGTTAAATATTACTAGACAAATATAAAACTGTTAAATAACTTATAGAATTAATTTCATTAAATTAGCTTTTATGGATGTTGGTTCAATACTAATAGTGCTTCCTTTATTGATTATATTTTCATATCTGTTTGATATATTCGCGAGAAGAACAAAATTTCCATCTGTTATTTTACTTGTTTTTACAGGGATTATAGCAAGATTTATATCATCCTATTACGGATACTCAAACTTTGAATTTTTAGATAGTCTAGTTCCTGTACTGGGAACTATTGGGCTTATTCTAATTGTTCTTGAAGCTGCAATTGAATTAGAAATAAAAAAAGAGAAAACATCCATTATCATAAAAGGGTTTTTAGCTGCTTTCTTTATTTTAGTTATTAATATAGTGCTTGTAAGTATTTTCTTCAGTGAAGTAATTGGGCTATCTTATCCCACATCTGTTATTTATGCAATACCATTATCAATAATAAGTAGTGCTGTAGCAATTCCTTCAGCAACGGGACTTATAACAAAGAATAAAGAGTTTGTGGTTTACGAATCAACCTTTTCCGATATTTTGGGAATTATGTTTTTTTATTATTGTATCAGACAGGCAGAAAAAGGAGAATCTCTGATTGGTATAGAGCCAATAATAACATTAATTGGTCAAATATTTTTAATTATAATAATTTCAATAGCAATTACTTATCTTCTGTTTCAATTAATTCAAAGAATCGAACATCATGTTAAGTTCTTCCTTATACTTGCTCTTTTGATATTGGCATATGAAATTGGAAAAGATTTTCTTAAACTACCTTCATTAGTGCTAATTTTTATTTTTGGAATATTTCTTTCAAACTTTGCAAACCTTATACCCACAAGTTTAAAGAAATATATAAAAACTGATAACGTAGGTAAATCTGATCTTCATGAATTTCATTTACTTACTGCTGAATCAACTTTTCTAGTGAGGACTTTTTTCTTTTTATTTTTTGGTTTTTCAATTCCACTTGAAAGTTTTGTAGAATTTGAACCCTATATAATTGGAGCCACTGTTCTACTAATAATGTATGGTGTTAGATATTTTTATCTCACACTTGTAATAAATGATGAAGATTCAAAACCTTTACTATATTTCTCTCCTAGGGGTTTGATTACCATACTTCTTTTTTTAAGTATTTCTGATTATGATATACCAAAAAGTAATATTGTAGATGAAAAAGTTCTTTTGGTTATTATTATTGCTTCCATGTTAATAATGATTCAAGGGTCAGTAAATAGAAAAAAGAAAGAGGACCCTGAAACAGAACACCAACAATCATTTACAGAAATTGTTGACTCTCAAATAGAAAAAAAATGAAAACTATAAAGAATATAGTAATTACTATTGCAATAATATTTTCTTTATTATATGCTCTTAATTTAGAATACTTTATTAAAGGTGTCCGTGTTGTTTATATGAACTTTCAAACTACTGTTTTCATTAATGATCTGAAATATTTTGATCATGAAATTATTGAATCCCCTGATGAAAAATCTCCATGGAATGAAAGCGAAAATATAACTAACTCATTTAGAACAGAATTTGAAAAATATAACGAGGAGTTTAAAACTGTTGCATTTCTAGTCATACACAAGGATTCGATTATTGCTGAAAATTATTACAGAGGATACTCTTCGAATTCGTCAACAAATTCCTTTTCTATGGCAAAAACTTTTGTTTCAGCAATGATGGGAAAAGCAGTTGAACTAGGTTATATAAATAGTTTAAATGATAAAGTGATAGATTATATTCCTGAGATAAAAGGAGAGTTTGCTAAAGATGTTAGAGTTATTGACCTTGCTTCAATGACATCTGGATTGAAATGGGATGAAGGTACTTCTGACCCATTTAGTCCTGTAGCAAAACAATATTTTATTTCAGATGTTGAAGAATTAATGTTTAATCAACCATTTATAGAAAAACCAGGAGAAAAATATCATTACTCTAGTGGAAATACGCAGCTATTATCAATTTTAATTGAAAGAGCATCAGGTATAAAGACTGATAAATTTTTTGAGGATGAGATTTGGTCTAAAATTAATCCTGATAGGGATGCATATTGGCAGCTTGATAGTAAAGAATCTGGGATTATTAAATCATTTTGCTGTTTTCACTCTAATGCTCGTGATTTCTCTAGATTAGGGAAGCTTTATTTAAATTATGGAAAATGGGGTGGAAATCAAGTTATAGATTCACTATTTATAAAAAAATCAATGACCCCATTTCTTGATAATTTTGACGCATATGGAATTGGTGTTTGGTTAACAAAACATAAAGGTCTAAATATTGCATTAATGAGTGGTCATCTTGGTCAGTATGTTATAATGATTCCTGAAAAAGATCTTATAATTACTCGACTTGGTGAAAAAGATATTGATTTAGGAGGTCCAGGCGTTTCAGGTGATGTTCTAATTTATGTTGATGAAGCACTAAGATTAATCGAAGATTAAATATTCAAATTCAGTTTAACTGGACAATGGTCAGAATGATATATATCATTTAAAATACTTGCACTTTGAATCTTATCCTCCAAAGGTTTTGAAACAATATTATAATCTATTCTCCACCCTTTATTATTAGCTCTTGAGTTCGCCCTGTAACTCCACCAACTATACTGGTGGGGAGATTGATTTACAAATCTAAAAGAATCAATAAAATTGTTTCCAATAAATGAATCTAACCATGCTCTTTCCTCGGGTAAAAAACCTGAAACATTTTTATTTCTAATAGGATCATGAATATCAATAGGTTTATGACAAATATTGTAGTCACCACAAATAACAAGATTGTGAATTTTTTTATTCAAAGCATAAATATAATCCTTGAAATCATTCATAAAACCAAATTTAAATTCAAGCCTGTCTAGATTAGTCCCCGAGGGTAGATATAAACTCATAATAGATACTTTATCAAAATCTAATCTTAAAATTCTTCCTTCAAAATCCATATAATCAATTCCTGATCCATATTCAATGTGATTGGGTTCTTCCTTTGAAAAAATTGCTACACCACTGTAGCCTTTCTTTTGAGCTGAAAACCAATATGTCTTATATCCTAAATCTTCAATAAGACTACAATCAACTTGATCCTTATTTGCTTTTGTCTCTTGAATACAAATTACATCCGGGGACTCTATATTAAGCCAATCAACAAATCCTTTCTTTATTGCAGCTCTAATTCCATTAACATTATATGTAATAATTTTCAATTATCTAATTTTTTCAATAAACTATTAAGAGATAATTCATCATTTATAATTGTTTTTAATTCTGAAAGGTTAATTCTTTTTTGCTCCATTGACTCCCTATCTCTTATAGTAAAACTATCGTCTTCAATAGTTTGGTGATCAACAGTTATACAGTATGGTGTGCCAATTGCATCTTGCCTTCTATATCTCCTTCCAATTGCATCTTTTTCATCAAAAACTATATTTATTTCATGAATAAAATCTTTCATAATATTTCTGGTATATTCTGGCAACCCATCTTTTTTCACTAACGGTAAAAAAGCAAGTTTGTTAGGTGCTAAGGGTTTTGGAATATTCATTACATTTCTTGAAGTGCCATCTTCTAAAATTTCAGTTTTTAATGAATTAGAAATTATCGCTAAAAACATTCTATCTAATCCAATTGATGTTTCAAGAACAAAAGGTGTATAGTTCTTGTTTAAAAGTGGATCAAAATATTGTATTTTTTTACCAGATAATTTCTCATGACTTTTAAGGTCAAAATCTGTTCTAGAGTGAATCCCTTCAAGTTCTTTAAAACCAAATGGAAAAAGAAATTCTATATCACATGCTGCATCAGCATAATGTGCAAGTTTATCATGATCATGGTATCTAAAACAATCAGATTCTATTCCTAGGTTTAAGTGCCATTTAAGTCTTTTTTTCTTCCACTGATTAAACCAGTCTTCTTGAGTTCCAGGTTGAATAAAAAACTGCATTTCCATCTGCTCAAATTCTCTCATTCTAAAAATAAATTGTCGAGCAACTATTTCATTTCTAAATGCCTTTCCAGTCTGAGCAATACCAAATGGTATTTTCATTCTAGACGTTTTTTGAACACTTAGATAATTAAGGAATATTCCCTGTGCAGTCTCAGGTCTAAGATATAAATCCATACTTGAATCCTCAGAAGCTCCAAGTTTTGTGTTAAACATCAAATTAAATTGCCTGACTTCGGTCCAATTACAAGTTCCTGATACTTGACACTTAATTTCAAGATCATCAATTAATTTTTTTACTAAAACTAAATCATCATCCTCAAAGGCTGATACCATTTTAGACTTAATTTCGTTAATTGATTTAGTAATTTCTTTTACTCTAGGATTTGTGGCCAAAAATTCTTTTTTATCAAATTTTTCTTTAAATCTTTTTTCTGCTTTAGATACTTCCTTTTTGATTTTTAAATTTAATTTTTCAATATGTTCTTCTATCAAAACATCTGCTCTATATCTTTTTTTAGAATCTTTATTGTCAATTAATGGATCATTAAATGCATCTACATGTCCAGAAGCAACCCAGGTTTTAGGATGCATAAATATTGCAGAATCAATTCCAACTATATTTTCATTAAGCTGAACCATTGATTTCCACCAATATTCTCTAATATTATTTTTCAGTAGAGTGCCATTATGAGCATAGTCATAAATAGCATTTAGCCCTTCATATATTTCACTAGATGGAAATATAAAGCCATATTCTTTTGAGTGTGATATTATTTTTTTTAAAGCGTCTTTATCCATTAGTATATTGTAAAAATAGTTCTTTTTACTATTTTAAATACGTTAATTTGTAATTGAATTGATACAATGAGAAATTTAATTTATACTGTTTTATCAATAGCTTTAATTAATGGCTGTGCAAAGCGAGGGAATCCGACAGGAGGACCAGTTGATAGCATTCCTCCAGTTTTAATTAATGCGAATCCCAAACTTAATTCAACAAATTTTGACTCAGAAGAAATTAAGTTAACATTTGATGAATTTGTAAAATTAGATAAAGTTCAAAATCAATTAATAATTTCTCCTCCACTTGATAAAAGTTCATATGAAATTAGACCCTTAAGTGGAGTTACAAAAAAAGTATTTCTAAAATTTATTGACAGTCTAGCAAAAGAAACTACTTACACGATAAATTTTGGAAATAGTATTAAAGATAACAACGAAGGTAACCCGTTAACCTTTTTTTCATATACGTTTTCAACCGGTGAAACGCTTGACTCACTCTATTTAAAAGGGAATATTTCCGATTCTTATAATTTAGAATCTGATGATTATGTTTCAATACAGCTTTACAGAATTGATTCTGCTTTTAAAGATTCTATAATTTTTAATAAACTTCCAACTTATATATCAAATACTTTAGACTCAACATCATATCAATTTCAAAATCTTAAAGAGGGAAAATATTTAATTTTAGCATTAAAAGATGTCGATGATAATTATCTTTTTGATCCATTTTATGATAAGGTTGGATTTATTGATTCACTAATTACGCTTCCTAGAGACTCTATTATTGATTTAAGATTATTTAAAGAAGAAACCTCTTTAATATGGGATAAACCTCATTTTATTAATAGTGAAAAAATTGGATTTGGATACTACGGTAAACTTGAAATGAAAAATATTCAATTTGAATCCATACTACCAGATAGTGTAAAATACACTTTTACGAAAGAAATTGATAAAGACACCCTTTATCTCTGGTTATCGAAAAATAATTTTGATTCTTTAAATTTTAATTTAATTGAAAAAGATACCACTAAACTAACAACAATAAAGTTTGATAGAGCAAGAGACACACTAATTGATTCCTTAAGTATAACTCCTAAAACTAGTGGTGTCATTCACTTAAAAGAAACATTTAGGCTATCTGCAAACATTCCAATAAATGATATAATTGACTCTTTAATTACCATAAAAGATATTGACTCTTTAAATGTAGCTTTTAAAACCTCAATTAGTAATAATCTTGATGAAATAGATATAGTCTTCGACGTTTCCCCATCTGATAATTACAGAATATCTATTTTACCAAATGCGATTAAAGATATAAGAGGCGACATTAATGATACTTTACAATTAAGTGTCATTAGTCAGTCTCTAGAAGACTATGGAAATATCTTTTTAAATGTCGTTCGAAATAATGAATCTAAATTTATTCTTCATATGATCAATCCAAATGGAGATATAATTAGAGAATTTAAAAATGTAAATCAAGATTCTACTTTTAATTTTGATTACATAAGACCTGGAAAATATACTTTTAGATTAATAGAAGACATTAATAAGAATGATATTTGGGATACGGGGAATTACTTAAGAAGAATTAAACCTGAACCTGTTTATTATTTTCCTGACGAGCTTGAAGTTAGAGCAAACTGGGACCTGAATGAAACTTTTGATTTAAACATAAAACAATCAATCAATGATTCGATAAACTAATAACATGAAGAGAAAATTATCAATCTTATTAATTAGTGTTTTTTTTAGTGCTAGAAGATGGTTTGGTAGTCAAACAGAGAGTACGTTTATAAAGATGATTCTAGATTCTAAATAATTTAGATTTTAGCTTTATAAAACTCTCTATTCATTCTTGCTATATTTTTTATAGAAATTCCTTTTGGACACTCTACCTCACATGCACCAGTATTAGTGCAGTTTCCAAAACCTTCTTCATCCATTTGTTTAACCATGTTTAAAACTCTTTCTTTTGCTTCTACTTTACCCTGAGGTAAATAAGAAAATTGTGAAACTTTAGCTGAAACATATAACATTGCAGATGCATTTTTACATGTAGCTACACAAGCTCCACAACCTATACAAGTTGCAGCATCAAATGCATTATCAGCATCTTCTTTTCTAATTGGTATTGTATTTGCATCTTGAGTATTACCTGAAGTGTTAATACTTATATATCCTCCAGTATGTTGAATACGATCGAATGCTGATCTGTCAACAACCAAATCTTTAATTATTGGAAAAGATTTTGCTCTAAATGGTTCTATTATTATTGAATCCCCATCTTTGAATTTTCTCATGTGAAGTTGACAAGTTGTGATACCTTTATCTGGCCCATGAGCTCTACCATTTATAAATAGTGAGCAGCTTCCACAAATACCTTCTCGACAATCATGATCGAACGAAATTGGATCTATATTCTCATTAATAAGTTTCTCATTCAAGATATCAAGCATTTCAAGAAAAGACATTTCAGGTGTAATGTCATCAATTAGATATTTCTCAAAATTACCTTTTGACTCATTATCTTTCTGCCTCCAAATTTTTAAATTAAGTTTCATCTTAATATTTAGCTGATTTATTATTTGTTATTGTATTAATTATAAATTCTCTAAGATCTTGATTGGACTTTTGAAGATCTTCCCTCCTTAAATACATCATATGTCCACTTTCATATCCTTTAAATGTAAATCTATCTTTTAATTTACCTGAAGGATCAACTTGTTGGATTGTATACTTAGCAGCTGAAAATGTGGTTGCCCCGTCATAATAACCCGACTGAACTAAAACATTAAGAAATGGGTTTTCTGCAATTGCTTCTCTAAATCTTCTTCTAATATTGACATTATCAGAATCCCAAGGCCTAACTGATAATTCATCTCTAGCCCAAGTATTATATTTAATATCGGTATAGAAATTTAATTTCTCCTTAATGTAGGCATTCATGGAAGGAGTAAATGCATGATCCCATGAACTAAGCTCTTGTGGGTATTCTGGGTAAGATCCGCCATCCTTACTATCGATACCCTTATATCTGGAGTCTAATCTACCTATTGTAAAACCTTCATCTCTTAGTAACTCTTTCCAAAATAAGCCAGTTGAAATCTTCAAATTATTATCAAGAATTTCATTGTAGTCAATTCCTGTTAAATCAGATATTTTATTAGCCAGCTCGGTTTTTTTTATTTCACTCAAATATCCTCCTTTTGCAAGTGCAGGTAGTAATTCATTATAGGCAAAATCTTCAGAAGTTTCAATTATATCGTCAAGGCTCGAGGATTGAAGACTTTCATTAAGTTTATTATGATACCAAGCAGTAGCAGTAAAGTATGGAAAATCTACAACCGGAAGTATTATGCCTCCAGATTCATATCTTAACTCATAATCTGCAGGTGATACAAGCACAACTCCGTTTAAATAAAGCCATTGATTTTGTTGTAACTCATGGGCTAATCCCATAACTCTAACTCCACCATAACTTTCACCTACTAAATATTTTGGTGACTTCCATCTTTCAGATCTTGATACAAATGTACTTATCCACTCTGCCAAATACTTAATATCTTGATTAACACCAAAAAATTTATCAGATGCTTCTTTCTTACTCATTTCTGTTAATATTCTTGAATACCCAATGTTAATTGGATTCACAAAAACAATATCTGCTACATCAAGAACTGAGTAGGGATTTGTCTTATAACCATAAGGTTGTATAGGGTAACCTTCATCATCAACAATTAAACTATATGGCCCAGTATAACCCATGTGCATCCATATTGAGGCTGAACCAGGGCCACCATTAAAAGAGAAAACTAATGGTCTATTAGTATTATCATTAATATCAGTTCTTTTATAATATGTGTAGTGAAGAGTAGCTATTACTTCACCCTTTGAATCCCAAATAGGCTGTGTACCAGCTTGCGCTGAATAGTTTACTTTCTTACCAAGTATTGTTGTAGTATGATTTGTTATTACTTTGGTATCTGCAGAAATTTTCCTATTATTTGAATTATCTTGAGAATAACTAACAGATGTTACTACTACGATTAAAATTGTTAAAATATTTTTCATGATTTTGTATTATTTATAAGATCTAGTCTTAACTTCAATTTCTTCATATTTAAGATCTTCTTTATGAAGTTTTGCTTGTGAAGGTTCACCAACATATTCCCATGCTGAGACAAATTTATAATTTTTATCATCTCTTATAGCTTCTCCATCTTTTGTTTGATATTCTTCTCTAAAATGCCCTCCACAAGATTCATTTCTTTCTAAAGCATCTTTAGCGAACAACTCACCTAACTCAAGGAAATCAGCAACTCTTACTGCTTTAGCTAACTGCTCATTGTATTCTTCAATTTTTCCAGTTACATTAACATTTTTATAAAAATCTTTTCTTAATTTTTTTATTTCATTTATTGCATCTACAAGATCATTTTGATTTCTCGACATACCACACTTATTCCACATTATTTTTCCTAATTTTTTATGGTAATAGTCTACAGAGTGTTTTCCTTGGTTAGATATTAGCTTATCTAACAATTCTTGAACACTTTTTTCACTTTCATCGAATTCTTTAGAGTCTGTTTTTATTTTCCCAGTACTGATGTCATCAGATAAATAGTCTCCAATTGTATATGGCAACACAAAATAACCATCTGCTAATCCTTGCATTAAAGCAGATGCCCCCAGTCTATTAGAACCATGATCAGAAAAGTTAGCTTCACCTATTGCGAAGCAACCAGGTATTGTTGTCATTAAATTATAATCAACCCAGACTCCTCCCATTGTATAGTGAACAGCTGGGTATATTTTCATAGGCATAACATATGGATCCTCATCAACAATTTTTTCATACATCTGGAATAGATTTCCATATTTTTGTTTTATTACTTTCTTCCCAAGCATATTTACAATGTTATTATCATTTTCATCTTGACCGTTCAATAAAGCCTTTTCCTTACCATATCTATATATTGAGTGAGAAAAATCTAAGTAAACTGCTTCACCAGTTTTATTAACTCCATATCCATTGTCACATCTTTCTTTTGCGGCTCTTGAAGCAATATCTCTTGGAACTAAATTTCCAAAAGCGGGGTATCTTCTTTCCAAGTAATAGTCTCTGTCTTCTTCTTTAATGTCTAGAGGTGATAACTTTCCTTCTCTAACAAGCTTAGCATCAGTTTTATCTTTAGGAACCCAAATTCTTCCATCATTTCTTAAGGACTCTGACATAAGTGTTAATTTTGATTGATAGTCTCCAGAAACAGGAATACATGTGGGGTGTATTTGAGTGAAGCATGGATTAGCAAAATAAGCTCCCTTTCTGTGAATTTTCCATGAGGCAGTTACATTACTTCCCATGGCATTAGTAGATAAATAAAAAATATTACCATATCCTCCTGATGCAATGACAACTGCATGTGCAGAAAATCTCTCCAGTTTTCCTGAAACATGATTCCTTGCAATTATACCTCTTGCTTTTCCATCAATTTTAACAACATCCATCATCTCATGTCTACTAAACATTTCAATCTTACCTCTTGCAATTTGCCTGTTCATTGCTGAGTAGGCCCCTAAAAGTAATTGTTGACCAGTTTGACCTTTTGCATAAAAAGTTCTTGAAACTTGAACTCCACCAAAAGACCTATTGTCTAATAACCCTCCATAATCTCTGGCAAAAGGAACTCCTTGAGCTACACATTGATCAATGATATTTCCAGAAACTTCAGCTAACCTATAAACATTAGCTTCCCTAGATCTATAGTCTCCTCCTTTAATAGTATCATAAAAAAGACGATAATCAGAGTCTCCATCACCTTGATAATTTTTTGAAGCATTTATTCCCCCTTGTGCTGCAATTGAATGAGCTCTTCTTGGTGAATCTTGAAAACAAAAAGCTTTCACATTGTAACCCAACTCGGCAAGAGTAGCAGAAGCTGAAGCACCTGCCAATCCTGTTCCAACAACAATTATATCAATATTTCTCTTGTTGGAAGGGCTAACAAGATTAATATTACCTTTATGCGATTTCCATTTATTAGCAAGAGGACCAATAGGTATTTTAGAATTTAATAGAGAACGGGTCTTAATATTTTTAATATCTGAATCTAAGATTTTTGTGATTTCAAATTCTGCTTTTAAAGTTTCTGGAGTTAATGGCTCATTTTTTAATTTATAAGAATCGATTATGCTTTCAATTTGTAATTTAACAAGTTTAATCTTTTTGTTTTTAAGTCCCGATTCCTTATCTGAAGATTTAACTCTCTTTTTATCAAAACACCAGTTTTTGTTTGAAATCTTGAGACTACAAAAAACCTTTGTCCTTTTGTTATTATTTTGATAAATAAAAAATGGAGATACACAATCGTCTTTACCATTTTTATATTTAATGTGTTTTTCAGTAAGATATAATGCCATAATGCAAATATATAAATTTTTAAATTTTTGTACCCCTTTTTGTACCCCTTTTTAATGCATTAAATTATGAAATAAAGCAATAAAAATAAATCCGAAAGGAATAATAATAGAAAAAATGAACGTAAATGATTTAATGATGTTATAATACTTAGAGTCAACTCCCACTGTTTTAAAGGAAGAGCTAAATCCATGTAATAGATGAAGTGCTAAAAAAATAAATGATAAGGAGTATATTGTGGTTCTTACGGGACTTTCAAATTTATGAATAAGCTCTTCATAATATCTATTGGGATCCTCAGGTAATACCTCTATATACTTGTAATTCATTTCTGGAATCCAGAAATCATAAAAATGTAATACTAAAAATAAGAGAACAACTCCACCACTATAAATCATATTTCTTGAAATCCAAGGAGCATTATCTCTACCGGCATATCTTGAATAATTTTTACCTCTGGATTTTCTATTAAGAATTTCAAGATAAAAACCCATAACAAAATGAAAAATTACACCAAATATTAAGATTGGCTGTAAAATAAATTGAACAACTGGATTATTACCCATAAAATGAGATAAAAAATTGAATATATCTTCACTAAATACAGAAGTTATATTTATAAGAAAATGCTGAGTAAGAAAAACTACTAAAAAAATACCCGAAAGGGCCATTAAAAGTTTTTTACCAATAGAGGATTTAAATATCGAAATCAGGGACATTTTATTATTATTAATCGTAAAATTAAATTATAAAATTTGAAATAACTATTATTTCAAATTGATTTTATTGATATTTGATAAATAATAAATGAGATATAAACCTTTAAATAATTCAATTTATAGAGGTAATCGTTTGAACTTTATGAATCAGATGAGGGGCAATGCCGTGGCTATTTTTAATTCTAACGATATTTATCCTGTAAGTGCTGATACTGAACTTCCTTTTGAACAGCATAGAGATATGTTTCATTTAACTGGAATTGATCAGGAGGAGACTATTTTAATTCTTTACCCTGAATCAAAAGAAAAACAAACAAGAGAAATTTTATTTATCAGGAAATCTGATGAACATACAAAAATTTGGGAAGGAGAAAAGTTAAGTAAGCCTTTGGCTTATGAATTATCTGGAATAGAAAGTATTCATTTTGTTGAAGATTTTAAAAATATTCTTAATTCAATTTCAAGTAAAGTTGATACATTCTACATAAATAAAAACGAGCATTACAGAGCTAATTCGCCGGTACAAACTAGAGAAGATAGATTTATAAATTGGCTATTAAAAAAGTTTCCAGATCATAAAACTGCAAAAAGCAATCCTATTCTTCAAAGACATAGATCTATTAAGCATTTAGACGAAATTAATCAGATTGAAAGAGCCTGTCAAATAACAAAAAAAGGGTTTAACAGGGTACTAAAGTTTGTCAAACCTAATATATGGGAATATGAAATTGAAGCTGAGTTTATTCATGAATTTATAAATAATTCGTCAAAAGGTTTTGCATATTCTCCTATAATCGCAAGTGGAGAGAATAATAATATTCTTCATTATACAAAGAACAATAAACAATGTAAAGATGGGGATTTAATTTTAATGGATGTTGGCGCTGAATATGGAAATTATTCTAGTGATATGACAAGAACAATTCCAGTTTCAGGTCGTTTTTCAAAAAGACAAAGAGAGGTTTATAAATCAGTTCTAAAAGTTAAAAATGAAGCTACTAAGCTTTTGAGAATTGGTAATAATTGGAAAAAATTTCATGAGCAGGTAGGAGAAATAATGACAAAAGAGTTAATAAATATTAGACTTATTGATAAGACCGACATAAAAAATCAAACTAAAGAAACTCCAGCATATAAAAAATATTTCATGCATGGTACCTCACATCATCTTGGACTTGATACTCATGATTATGGTCTGCTTGAAGATCCATTTGAAGAAAATATGGTGTTTACAGTCGAGCCTGGAATTTATATACCTGAGGAAAGGTTTGGAATTAGACTTGAAGATGACGTTGTAATTACAAGTAAAGGAGATCCCATAAATTTAATGAAAGATATTCCTATTGATCCTGATCACATTGAGGATATAATGAACTAATGATTATCTTCTTTTTAATCTTGCAATTTCACTAAAGCTTATGTCTTGATAAATAAAAGATTTATTTAATATAAGAGATTCAGAATAATTGTTTAACCAATCTTTGTGATAAAGCAAGTCACCGTTACCAGGATTATTAATAAAAAATTCCACCTGATATTTGTCATCAATTGAACCTGGAAGTGAAATATTTCTAGCGTAATGAAAATTATCAATTAAATTAATATGTGGAACTAAGTCTATAAATGATTTGATAGAGGTTCTTTGATTAGTAACTATAGCATTAATTTTTAGATAAGGCACAAAACCGCCGCCTGGAGTTCCCTCAGGAATATTTGTTTCATCCCAATTTACTCTTGCTTCAATATGAAGATCACTTTGATCCTCAGAAAAACTATAATTTTCAGGATAAATGTAATCCTTAATAGCTCCCTCAAATACAAAAATAATTCCAGGCTCAACCCTTTCACTTCCAATTATTAATTCTTGGGAAGCAATATAATTTGAGAATAGTAGGCAAACAATTAATTTTTTAATAATAAGTTTCATATTAATTTAATTCTTCTCTTTTTAATATTCTTATATCGTCTATTAGATCTTGCATAACCTCACTATCTGTACCATCATAAAAGCCTCTTATTCTTCTTTTTGAATCAATAAGAATAAAATTTTCTGTATGTATCATATCATAAGGATTTTTAGTTTCAATTTCTTCTGCAACTAAATATGATTTTCTTGCAAGATTGTAGATTTGCTCTTTAGAACCAGTAACCATATTCCATTTAGAATCAATAACTCCCTTATCCAATGAATATTTTTTTAATACCTCAACAGAGTCTATTTCAGGAGTAACAGTATGAGATAAAAGCAATATATTTTCATCATCTAAAAACTCTTCTTGAAGAGCTATCATGTTTTCTTTCATTATCGGACATATTCCTGGGCATGTAGTAAAGAAAAAATCTGCAATATATATTTTGCCATCGTAGGCAGCATTAGTAACAGTTTGATTATTTTGATTTGTTAATTTAAAATCTGCAATTTTATGAAATCTTTTAATATGCTGAATAGTACTATCAACTAATTCAAACTTTACCATACTAGGCTGATATATAGGTAACTTTTTTTCAGGAGTTAAAACGTTATAAAACGTAAAAATTGTAACTATCGATATCGATAGCATAATTATAGCAAAAAGAGAATTGTTTTTTATCATTATTTATAATACTGACTGTAAAGATACTTCAAGCAATTAAAAAAATATTAAATTTGCTCTTTAAAAAAAAATATGACTCCAGAATTTTTTATCAAAGCAGGGCAATTATTGTTATCACTTTCTATCTTGATTGTATTACATGAATTAGGGCATTTTATTCCTGCAAAGTTATTTGGCACAAGGGTTGAAAAATTTTATTTATTTTTCGATGTTAAATACTCTCTATTTAAAAAGAAAATAGGAGATACAGTATATGGAATTGGTTGGCTTCCTCTTGGAGGATACGTTAAGATTTCCGGAATGATAGATGAAAGCTTTGATAAGGAACAAATGTCAAAACCTCCTCAACCATGGGAGTTTAGATCAAAACCTGCATGGCAAAGATTGATAATCATGCTGGGAGGTGTAACGGTTAATTTAGTGCTAGGTTTTCTTATATATATGATGGTTCTTTTTGTTTGGGGCAAAGAAACACTTCCACAAGAAAATATTCCTCTTGGAATGGAGCCTTCTGCTGTTATTAAAGAAATTGGTTTTGAAAAAGGAGATAAAATAATAAATGTTGACGGAAAAGAACTTGATAATGTATTAAGTGTAAATAGAATATTACTTCTGAGACCAGTAGAAAAAATAAAAGTTGAAAAGGCTAATGGAAAAATTGAAGAAATTTCTATTCCAGAAAATATAGGTAATGAAATATTTCAAAGTGGTCAAATTAATAGTTTTACTCCACTATTTAGTGCCATAATTGATTCAGTTTCAATTGACTCACCAGCTTTGTACGCAGGAATGCAAGGTGGAGATAAAATTGTTTCAATAAATGATGAAATAATTTATGATTGGGCTTCTTTTACAAGTTGGATTGATAATAACTCAGATGATATTATTGATGTTGTAGTTGATAGAGGAGGTTCAAATTATCGTTTATCAATTGATAGAAATGATGATGGAACATTAGGAGTTTGGAAAAAAGATTATGGGATTGAAACCATAAATGAAAAAGTTGGATTTACCGACAGCATAATTCAAGGATTTAATTATGGGTATTGGACGCTTTATGAATATGTTGCTGGATTTTCTTTTGTTTTTACAAAAAAGGGAGCACAACAACTTGGTGGATTTGGCACTATTGGGAATCTATTCCCAGCCAAATGGGATTGGAAAGGATTTTGGCTTTCAACAGCATTAATCTCAATAATTTTAGCTTTTATGAATGTTCTTCCAATTCCAGCCTTAGATGGAGGTCATGTTATGTTTCTTGTATATGAAATGATAACTGGCAGAAGACCATCAGATAGGTTCATGGAGATTTCTACTATGATTGGTTTCTTTCTACTTATAGCACTAGTCTTATATGCAAACTTAAATGATGTCTTTAGGGCTTTTGCATAAAAAAAGACCAAGTATGATATACCTGGCCTTCATTCAAAAATAAAATCTATTAATAAACTAGAAATTATACTTTAGTCCTACTGAAATATTTCTTCCCATCTCATGTATTCCAGCTGTCTTCAATCTTGATAAATGATTATAGTATTCTTTATCAAAAACATTATCAATACTCCAAAAAATATTTAAGTCATTTCCTAGAAATGATGTCATCCATGTTCCAGACAAATTTAATAGTGAATATCCATCAGTAGATTCCTCATACATTGCTGTTCTATTTTGTTGAGCCTTAGCAACAAAGTCTATTTCAAATGAATAATTGCTAGAAAAACTAATATTGAAAACTTGATTGAAAGTAAATGGTGATATATATGGTAATGCCATACCGTCTTGTGTTTCACCAAATACATATTCTAAAGAGGTATAATAGGATAGCCAATCAAAACTTGTGTTTTTATTTAGGTGTATTTCTCCTCCATAAAGTGTTGCATCTTGCTGTAAAAAATTATGGAGCTGTAAACCATCAATAAAAGTATTTGTTGGTTGCAGATATATATAATCTCTTATATCATTAAGGAATAAATCAAA
>SGZF01000002.1 GCA_004213645.1 Flavobacteriales bacterium
AAAAAGCACTTACATTTAGAAATGATATCAAGTTAGCTGAAACAAATATTTCAATAGCAGAAAAGGATATTAAAATATCAAAAACTTTTCTTCTTCCGTCAATTACATCTTTTTATTCATGGAGTACTAGAATATCCTATCTAGACCTTGCTCCTAGTTTTGAAGATCAATTTGATTTAAACAAGGGTCAGACCTATGGACTTGCACTTAATATACCGATTTTTCAAGGTAAAGCACTTAGAAATAATATTGAAAGGACTAAGGTAAATCTTGATAGATTAAAATATCAATATGATCAGGAAAAACTTAATTTAGAGAATACTATTAACCAAGCATATTTTGATTTAATAGGGGCTATAAAACTTTACGAAGCTTCAAATAAAACTGTAAAATCTCTTGAAAATGCATTTGAGGATGCATCTAATCAATTTTCAATTGGATCTATCAATTCATTTGATTTTATTCAATCTAAACAAAGATATGAGGCAGCAGTTTCTGATAATGTTCGTGCAAAATTTGACTATATATTTAGATTAAAAGTTCTTGAATTTTATTTTGGGTTACCACTAAATATTCCTGAAGCTAATTAAATTAATTGGATGTCATTCATATTAAACTTAGAGACATCTAGTAAGAACTGTTCAGTTTCTTTATCCTCTAACGGAAACTTAATTGATAGTTTTGATTTAGAAGATCAAAAATATAGACATAGTGAGTTGTTAACTTCTTCAATTCAAAATATTTTAACTAAAAACAATTTAAATGTAGAGGATCTTTCTGCTATTTCAGTTGGAATAGGCCCTGGATCTTTTACAGGATTAAGGATAGGTCTTTCAGTTGCAAAAGGATTATGTTATCCTCATAAAATAAATTTAATTTCAATACCCTCATTAAAGATTCTTGCTAATTCAGTCAGCACAAGAAGTGAGAATACTATTTCTCTAATTAATGATAAGGGTAACTATTATTATATTTCAATGTATAACAATGAATTAGATGAGCTTTTTCCCGCTAAAATTCAATTAATAGACAATGACTATATGGACAGTATTATTGATACTTCAACCAATATTATAGTAAATACTTCTGATGCTTTTAATTTTATAAATAAGCTTGTAGATAATAAGGTTAATGTTATAAAAAGAACAATTAGTTCCATTAATATGATAGATTTATCTCATAATTCGCTAAACGCTCAGATATTTGAGGATATAGCATATATTGAACCAATGTATGTGAAGAAACCTTATGTAAACTAACTGCCTATTTAGAATCCAAGTTCTTTTTTAACATCATCTAAAAGATCTTTTCCATCAGCAAGAATTATTCCTCCGTTAGGACTAGAATCAATAACATAATTGAAACCTTGATCTTGACCTACTTTTGTGATAGCATCTCTTGCTTTTTCTAGAAGTGGAGTCATAAGATCCATTTGTTTCTTTTGAAGCTCTTGAGCAGCTGAATCTCTAAATTCTTGCAGATTAGTTTGCATACTTTCAAGTTCTTTTTGTCTAGCTTGATTAGTAACATCAGTTTGATTAGCAGCATCAGAAGAGTAGCTTTGAGCCTTAGTTTGGAATTCTTTAAATGCATTATCAATTTGAGTTGTATAGTCTTTTTCAAGTTTAGCTAACTCATTTTGAGCAGAAATTACTTCAGGCATTTCGCTAATAAGCTGTTGAACATTAATATGAGCTACATTAGACTGAGCATCAACACTTAGTGGTGCTATTGCTAAAATAGTAGCAGTTATAAATTTGAGTATCGATTTCATAATCTAAAAATATTTTCGTTGCAATATCGTAATTTTTCTTTAAAAAACGATTAAAATTGTTGACCTATTATAAAGTGTGTCTGCCATCCTGACGGTAAACCTGTATTTTGAAGATTTGAAGAATCAAAGCCATATCCAAAGTCAATTCCGAGAAGTCCAAATGCTGGCATAAATACTCTAACACCTAGGCCTGCAGCTCTTTTGACATTAAATGGACTATAGTCTTTAAAGTCATCAAACCCGTTACCTGCTTCAAGAAAGCTTAATGCAAATACAGAAGCACTTGGTTTTAAACTTATTGGGTATCTAAGTTCCAATGAAAATTTATTGTAAATAATAGATCCATCACGACTTGAAAGAGATCCATTTTCATAACCTCTTAGAGCAATTGTCTCTCTTCCATCCATTGCATATTGTTGCATTCCGTCACCACCTAAAAAAAATCTTTCAAATGGAATATTACCCTTGTTACTATTATATGTACCCACAAATCCAAAGTCTGTTTGTGCTTTTAATACAAACTTTCCAAAAATCCTTGTATACCAACTTCCATCAAATTTAATTTTATAAAACTCTAACCATCTAAATTTTGCTTGATCAATCTCAGATTGAATAGGTTCACCTCTATTATTTTGGTATTCAGGCCTTTCATTTACATCAGAAAAGTCGTCGCCTGTAATTAAAGAATAAGGAGGAGAGAGTCTTGCGCTTATTGAAAAACTTGATCCACCAACAGGGAAAACAGGATTAGTATATGTATTATTTCTAGATAAAGCTATATTATAAGCAATATTATGTGATTCTCCATTTCCGAATGTAAAAAGTCCAGTAAAATAATTTTTTAGATTATAATATTGGTATGATAATGACTGTGATAGAACAAAATAATCATCGGGTATTTTAAGTCTTTTAGCAATTCCAACATTAAATCCTGCAATTTCAAAGGATTGGCTTTTATCCGCTCTTCTTGTGAAATAATCATATCTGTACTGTTTTGTTGATGAAAGTGAAAGAGAAAACTGAACTGGTTCTCTTCCGCCAAACCATGGTTCAACAAAACTAAAGCTTCTAGTACTATAAAAATTACTAGTTTGAAGTCTAAGTGCTAAGGTTTGACCATCACCCATTGGAAGAGGTCTCCAAGCTTTTCTGTTTTTTATATTTTTAGTAGAAAAATTATTAAAGGCAAGACCAAGTGTACCCATGAATCCACCTCCACCATAACCTCCTTGAAGCTCAATTTGACTTGCACCAGCTTCAATCAAACCAAGTTCAATATCAACTGTTCCTAGGTTGGGATCAACATTTTTAAAGTCAGGGCTTATTTGTTCTGCATCAAAAAATCCAAGTTGGCCTACTTCACGAATTGTTCTCACAACTTTATCCTTACTATATAATTCACCTGGTTTTATTCTAAGCTCTCTATAGATTACATTATCGTTTGTTTTTGTATTTCCAACAACTGAAATCTTATTAAAGCTAGCAAGTTTTCCTTCGTTTATTCTTATTTCAAAATCGATTGTATCATTTTCTGCACTAACTTCAATTGCATTTACTGAAGAGAAAAGATAGCCGTTATTTTGATATAAATTTGAAATATCATTAGCATCTGGATTATCATCTTGAATTCTTTCTTTTAATAGTACACCATTGTATGAATCTCCTTTCTTGATTCCTAATATTTGATCAAGTTGAAAGTCAGTATATGAACTATTTCCAAGATAATTCATATTACCAAAGTAATATTTACTCCCTTCATCAATATTTAATGCTAGATCAATCGTCTTTTCATCATTAACAATTATAGTATCAAATTCAATTCTAGCATCTCTAAACCCTTTTTCTTTATAAAATGAAATTAGACTTTCTTTATCAGTCTCATATTCTTCTTCAGTTAGTTTTGACTTTTTCCAAAATCTTAATGGAAATTTTTTCTTAGTTTTTTTAAGTTTTGATCTAAGTTTTGAGCTACTAAAAATTTCATTTCCAGAAAAATTAATATTTTTTATTTTAATCCTCTCTCCTTTTTCAACGTTAATATTTAAATTGAGTTGATTTGAACCTATAGTGTCTGGAGTAGAAACTATGTTGACTTCAGAATTAAGAAATCCATCTTTTTTTAGCTCATTCTCAATGTAGTTCTTAGTATTAGTTAGAAAGCTTTCAGAAAGTCTTTTCCCCGAGGATAATTCAGTTTCTTCTTCAAATGTTTCAGCCTTGCTATTCTTTAAACCATTGATACTATAATTTAATAATGTAGGAAGCTCCTCAACATTTATTTCAAGTTTAATATTTTCATCTTTAACATCGGTAACAAATAAATTGACATCACTAAAAAGTTCAAGATTCCAAAGTTTTTTTAGGATAGAACTGACTTCTTCACCAGGAACCTGAATTCTTTGGCCTTCTCTTAGCCCACTGTAGGTAACTACAGTTCTATCACTAAAATTTTTCAAACCAACAACAGTTATGGTATCTATAGTATAAATACTACCCTTTCTGAAAGTATCCTGAGACAGGAGAAAACCAGTTCCTATTATAAAAATACCTAAAGCCTTATATAGTTTTGACTTAAAGTTGTTTACTTGTTTTTCCAAATCTTCTTTCTCTATTTTGAAATTCAATAACTGCTTTTGTAAAATCATCTTCTGAAAAGTCTGGCCAATATACATCACAAAAATATAATTCAGCATATGCAATTTGCCATAATAAGAAATTGCTGATTCTTTTCTCGCCACTGGTTCTAATTAGTAGATCCACATTAGGTAAATTCCTAGTATAAAGATGATCATTTATAACGGAATCATCAAAATTATCTAGACAAATCATATCATTTTTAACTTTCTTTGAAATCTCTTTAACAGCTTTAAAGATTTCTTGTTTCCCCCCATAACTTAGGGCAAGAGTTAATACCATCCCAGAATTATCTTTTGTGTCTTCAATAATATTATCTAACTGTTTTTTTACATCAATTGGAAGATCATCTAATTCTCCTATTGCATTAAGTTTAATGTTGTTTTTAAATATATCTTCAAATTCTTCTTTTAGTGTATTGACCAAAAGACTCATTAAAGTTTCAACTTCATTAACAGGTCTGTTCCAATTCTCTAATGAAAAAGTAAACAACGTCAAATATTCAATTTTGTGATGATTTGCAGATTCAACAATTTTTCTAACAGCTTCTACTCCATTTTGATGACCAAATATCCTAGGCATTCCTTTTTGCTCTGCCCACCTTCCATTACCATCCATAATAATTGCTGTATGTTTGGGAATAATCATTATTTCTTTAAATTTTTATTTCTCATATCCTGACCCCAGAAAAGTTTTTCTCTTAGTCTTTTGTAAAAATTATCATCAGCAAATTTAATAGTTTTCACACTAAAATCAGCTTTTGAAATTTCAATTTGATTTGAAGAATTTACGGAGTACATTCTAGAATCTAACGATAGATTTATATTATTACTTCCCTCAATATCTATTTTTATTTTTGAATTATCAGGAATTACCAATGATCTCATATTTATATTATGTGGAGCAATTGGATTTAGTAATATTACATTCGACTCTGGAGAGACAATTGAACCACCGTTACTGAGTGAATATCCTGTAGAACCAGTAGGAGTTGAGATAATTAGACCATCTGACCAATAATTTGTCAAATAATTATCATTAATCTGACAAGAAATATTAAGAAGAGATGTGGTATCTTTTCTTTGAATGGTTACTTCATTAAGCGCATATGGGTATTCAGAAAATGGATTATTTGAGGAATTAGAATTAACTTTTATAATAGTTCTTTCAATTATACTAAACTCTTTTTTTATAAGTAATGAAAGAGCTTCTTTAATTTTTTCTTTTTGAATACTTGTTAAGAACCCAAGCCTACCAGTGTTAATTCCTAAAATGGGAATATTAGAATCCTTTACATAGGTAATACATCTAAGAATTGTTCCATCTCCTCCTACAGCAAAGACAAAATCTACATCAAAATCTATTTTTCTGGATGAATCAAAAAAAGAAAGCTTTTGATTATTTAATTCATTTTCTAATTTAGAGTCAATAATCAAATCCTCGCTTTCTGGAATAATATCAATTATTTCCTTGCAACAATCAATTGATGACTTATTGTGAAACGCAATGTATAACGCTAGTTTCATATTGTAAAAATACAAACTTTATAACTTTATTAAGTATTATATTTGCAATTAAGTTTTAAGACAATTCATGACTAAGCTTAGCGTAAATATTAATAAAATTGCAACTTTAAGAAATGCAAGAAATGAAAACTACCCTAATTTATTAAAGACTGCACAAGACATATTGAGTTTTGGTGCCCAAGGAATAACAGTTCATCCTAGGCCAGATGAAAGACATGTAAGATATTCTGATGTTTATGAACTTAAGAAAAATATTAATTCTGAACTTAATATTGAGGGTAATCCAATAAAAAAATTTATTGACTTAGTTAATGATGTAAAACCTGATCAGGTTACCTTAGTTCCTGATTCAGAACATGCTATTACATCAAATTCTGGGTGGGACACAATTACTAATTTTTCATATTTAAATGATATAATAAAAGAATTTAAATCAAATTCAATTAGAGTATCAATATTTATTGATCCCAATATAAATATGGTTGAAGGTGCAAAAAAACTAAATGCTGATAGGATTGAGCTATTTACTGGACCTTTCGCTAAAGAGTTCGATCTTAATAGATCTGAGGCAGTCAAGAATTATGTTAAATGTTCAAAAATTGCTAATGAAATTAACATAGATATAAATGCAGGCCACGACTTAAATCACCATAATCTTTTATTTTTTTCTGAATCAGTCAAAAACATTAAAGAGGTTTCAATTGGCCATGCTTTAATTACTGAATCTCTTTATTTAGGTTTAGAAACTACAATAAAAACATATTTGGACATACTTAAATGAAAATTCTTCATTCAAATATAATAGGAGAATTTGGAAGAGATATTTTTATTATTCATGGGTTTTTGGGTATGGGAGATAATTGGAAAAGTCATGCAAATCAAATAGCAAAAAAAAACTTTAAAGTTCACTTAATAGATCTTAGAAATCATGGTAAAAGTTTTTGGAGTGACAAATTTAATTTTGATCTTATGGTTGACGATATATACAATTATGCTAGTTATCATAATATAGATAGGTTTAGTTTAATTGGTCATTCTATGGGAGGGAATATAAGTATGTTGTTTGCCCAAAAATTTCCTGAACTTTTAGAAAAAATAATTATAATCGATATCTTACCAAAACAATATAAGCCTCATCATGAAAATATATTAAAAAGCTTAAAATCAATTGATTTTGAAAAAATGAATACAAGAAAAGATGTTGATATTCATATGTCAACATTTATTGAGGATGAAAGAGTTAGACAATTTTTATTAAAGAATTTATATTGGATAAATAAAGAAAGGCTAGGGTTAAAACTTAATATTAATGTATTATTTGAATTCAAAGATAAACTATCAATAAATTTAAGTCAAGACTTAAAGTTTAATAAACCATCTGTTTTTATTTATGGTGATAACTCACCTTATGTTGATGAGTCTGATTTAACTATGCTCAACTTATATTTTTCTGATATAGAAATTATAAAAGTGCCATTTTCAGGACATTGGGTTCATGCAGATAATCCATCTTTTTTTCTTGAAAAAACAATTAAATTTCTAAATTAAGTTATGAAAAATCATAAAATTAGGAAAGCAAATACTTCTGATGTTAAGGACATTCTTAGATTATTAATTGAGCTTGCAGTTTATGAAAAAGAACCCAATGCTGTAAAAGTAACTGAGGAAGAATTAATTAGAGATGGTTTTGGATTGAATCCTAGATTTGAATGTCTTTTAGCTGAATTTAATTCTGAAATTGTTGGTTTAGCTTTTTATACTGAAAGATATTCAACATGGGTTGGAGACACTCTTCATTTAGAGGATTTAATTGTAACAGAAAAAATGAGAGGTAAAGGCTTTGGATTCAATCTTTATAGGGAGTTTTTAATTGAAGCAAACCGAAGAGGTGTTAAAAGAGTTGAGTGGTCTGTTTTAGATTGGAATAAATCAGCAATTAATTTTTATAAAAAGACTGGTGCTATAATTGATGATTTAGAACAATGGAAAATTGTAAGAATGAATAAAGAGATAATTGAAAAATTTCTTTCAAATTAATTTAGTTTTAATAAAATTAATTATGAACTCTTTTATTTGATCTCTTACTTCTATGAAGTCTTTACCATAATCTCCATTATTTAATTTTGAGGGATCTTTGAAGTTTTTATGTATTTTTTCCCCATTACTATTTGGCAAAATTGGACAAGTTTCACTGGCATTATCACAAACTGTAATTATGAAATCAAAGCTTTCCTTGATATAATCTTCAATTAGATTTGAATTATAATTTGATATATCAATACCTATCTCTGACATACATTTAACAGCATTCTTATTTAATCCATGTTTTTCAATTCCTGCACTTAAAACAGTAATTGAGTTATCTGTGAAATGATTTAAAAAACCATGTGCAATTTGACTTCTACATGAATTACCAGTACAAAGAATTAAAACTTTAGTCATTAGAAGCCAAGTGAAATTTTTGCCAAATAAAAAAATAAAAAAATGCCAAATATATCATTTGCTGTAGTGATGAATGGCCCAGTAGCAATTGCAGGATCAATTCCTTGTTTATCTAATATAATTGGAACAAATGTTCCAACAAGAGCAGCAATAACAATTACGCCCATCATTGAACCAGCTATAGTCAGACTCATAGATAAGTCTTGATTTACTAATTGTCCAAAGATTATAAGCACGATAGATAAGGCCAAACCATTAATTAAGCTTAAACCAACTTCTTTTAATAATCTTGAAAACAATGAACCCTTTACCAAATCATTTGCTAAACCTTGGACAATAATTGCAGAGGATTGAACACCAACATTACCTGCCATTGCAGCAATAAGAGGAGTATAGAAAAATAAATTCCGTAACTCAGGTTGATTCATGATCTGTTCAAAATCTTTTAAAATAAATACACTACCAAGACCTCCCAAAAGTCCTAAAAATAACCATGGTAATCTAGCTTTGCTTAGTTGAAAAATAGAATCATTTACTTCTACCTCTGATAAAATACCTGCAGCTAATTGATAATCTTTTTCTGCTTCATCTTTAATTAAATCTACAATGTCATCAATGGTAATTCTTCCAAGTAGATTTTTTCTATTATTTGTCACAGGAATTGCTTCTAAATCATACTTTGACATAATTCTTGCAACTTCCTCACCTTCTTGATCAGCAGTTACATAATCTACTTTTGGAATAAATATATCTTTCACTTTAGAACTTGACTTTGAAGTAAGAACATCTTTCAATGACAGCCTTCCTTTTAATTTATTATTTGAGTCTACAACATATATAGAGTGAACTCTGGTAACATTTTTAGCTTGTTTTCTTATTTCATCAAGACATTTAGTTAAACTTAGATTTTCGTTAACTTTAACTAATTCCTTTGCCATCAATCCACCTGCAGTGTTTTCTTGGTATTTAAGTAACTCTTTTATATCATCAGTTAGAACAGAATCTTTAATCTGTGAGAATACTCTTTCTTGTCTTTCTTCAGGTAATTCTGAAATTACATCTGTTGCATCATCTGTATCAAGTTCCTCAATTTTTTCTGCTATTTCTTTAGCAGATAAGTTTTCAAGAATTATTTCTCTTAAATCTTCATCTATTTCTGCTAGAGCATCTGCAATTTTCTCTTTATCAAATATTTTAACAAGAAAAATAACTTCATTAATTTCTAAAAGCTCAAAGATTTCAGCTAGATCTGCATAGTGAAGTTCCTCAAGATTAATGATAAGTTTATCCTTATCATTCAATTTAATAAGTTTCTTAATCTTATTAATTAGTTCGTTATTTATTTTAAATTGTCTCATCACTTATTTTTTTAGTTAATTTGACAAATTCTTCAACAGTAAGCTGTTCAGGTCTTAAGTCAAAGATACTATCTTCTAATATATTATCCTGAATATCAAGTCTTTTTAGAGAGTTTTTTATTTTTTTTCTTCTTTGTTGAAAACTTAGCTTTATAATCTTATCTAGTAAGTTTAAATCACAATTATAATTAATATTGTTTTTTCTTGTTAATGATATAACTGCAGAATTAACCTTGGGCTTTGGAAAAAAAACATTTGGTGAAACATCAAATAAAATTTTTACATTATAAAACAACTGAGTTTTAACTGATAATATTCCATATTGCTTACAGTTATTTTTGCTGACTATTCTTTCAGCAACTTCTTTTTGAAACATTCCAACAAGACTGCTTACAGATTCTAGGTTTTCTATAGCTTTAAATAAGATTTGTGATGAAATATTATATGGAAAGTTACCTATGATTAAGATATTCTTAATTGAGGGGTAATGAGATGGTATATCAAATTTTAAGAAGTCTTCTTCGATGATTTCAATCTTATCTTCTCTAAACTTATTTTGAAGAAATTGAATTGATTCCTTATCTATTTCAATAATCGTCAATTTATTTTTTATATTAAGTAAATATTTTGTCAAAGCACCTTTCCCAGGTCCAACTTCAATAACCTTATCATATTTATTAAAATCAATTGATTCAGTTATTTTTTTTGAAATATTATCATCAGTTAAAAAATGTTGACCAAGGAATTTTTTTGGATTAACATTTCCTAACATATTTTAGCTAATTATATCAAATCCAGTATATGGAATAAGAGATTTTGGAATTTGAATACCTTCTATTGATTGATTATTTTCTATTATCACAGCCATAACTCTTGGGAGTGCAAGAGAGCTTCCATTAAGAGTATGAAGCAATTCATTTTTACCATCTTTATTTTTGAATTTAAGATTAAGGCGATTGGATTGGTATGTTTTAAAATTTGAAACAGAGCTAATTTCAAGCCACTTTTTTTGACCTTTAGAAAATAATTCAAAGTCATAAGTTATTGATGATGTAAAACCTAGGTCACCTGCACATAAGTTTAGAATTCTAAAATCCAGTTCAAGTTCAGATAAAATACCCTTTATATGTTCTTTCATCATATTAAGGGCTTTGTCTGAGTTATCTGGATGCTCAAGCCTAACAATCTCAACTTTATCAAATTGATGAAGTCTATTAAGACCTCTAACATCAGAACCATAGCTTCCTGCTTCTCTCCTAAAACATGGTGTATAACCTGTAATAAGAATAGGAACTTCCTCATAAGATAATATATTGTCTCGATAAATATTTGTTAGGGGTACTTCAGCAGTTGGAATTAAATAAAAACCATCATCATTAATATGATACATATCCCCATCTTTGTCTGGTAATTGTCCTGTAGCAAATGCTGATTCAGAATTTACTAAATGTGGAACTTGAAATTCAGTATATCCTGCAGATATATTTCTATCAAGAAAAAAGTTAATTAGTGCTCTTTGAAGCTTTGCACCTTTCCCTTTATATACAGGGAAACCAGATCCAGTAATTTTACTCCCTAATTCAAAGTCAATAATATCATACTCTTTAGCTAAATCCCAATGGTTTTTTAATTTTTGTTTAGAATCTTCAATCTTAGAACTTCTATACACCTCTATATTATTTTCATCATTCAATCCTTCTGGTACATTAGTGTCTGGAAGGTTTGGGATTGTTGTAATTAAACTCTGGATACTAGATTTTGTTTTGTCAAGATCTAATGATAAAGCTTTAGATTTAGCTTTTAAGTCTGTAGATTTGGTTTTAAGTTTATCTATACTTTTAACTTGATTTCCGGTCTTAAAAATTTCTGCAATTTCTTTAGAAATTGTATTAGACTCAAATAAGATTTGATCTAATTCTTGTTGAATTTTTTTTCGATTGTTATTAAGATCTATAATTTCATCAATTACTCCAATATTCTTAAAACCACGCTTTCTTAATCCCTTGATAGTTTTTTCTTTATCATTAGAAATATCATCGATTAAAAGCATAGAGTTATTTTGAAATCAAAGATAAAACTTATTTGTTTATTAATTTTAAACAGTAATTTTCATCTTTTTTTAATTGTTGTTTAAGTGCTTCAATGGAAGAAAACTTTTTTTCATCTCTAATCTTTAAAATAATATCTATAGAAATCTCTTTATTGTAAATGTCTTGATTAAAATTAAATAAGTGAACTTCTATTGATTTATCATTTGAACCAATTGTTGGTCTATGGCCAATATTCATCATACCGTTGAATGATTTATTTTTAATTAATGTACGTATAAAATATACTCCATCTTTTGGTATGATTTTATACTTTTCTTTTATAAAAATATTAGCTGTAGGATAATTAATTTTTTTTCCTAAACCATCACCTTTTATTATTTTTCCAGTTAATTTAAAATTTCTTCCAAGATATTTTTTAGTTGTTTCAAGATCACCTTCGTTAATAGAATTTCTTATTTTACTCGAGCTAATTTTAATAGTTTCAATTTCTTGAGCTTCAATTTCTTCAACTGTAAAATTATATTCTTTTGAATAACTTTTAAGATCTACTACTGATGCTTCTCTCCCTTTTCCAAATCTATGGTCATAGCCAATTATAATATGTTTTAATTTAAGTTTTTCAACTAGAAAATCTTTAATATATTGATCAGCTGTCAACAACGAAAAACTTTTATCAAATGGTTGAATTATTAATGAATCAATCCCAATTTTATCTAATTGATTAATTTTTTCGTCTAAAGTATCAATCATTCTTATATTGTTGTACTTATTCAAAATAGTTCTTGGGTGAGGAAAAAATGTTAAAACAACAGAAGATAGTTTTTTCTCTATAGATGAATTGACAACTTTTTTTAATATTTCTTGATGACCATGATGAAGGCCGTCAAAAGTTCCAATTGTAACAACTGCACCTTTTTCTTGATCATAATCATCAATGTTTCTATAAATCTTCATTTACAAAATTCTTCTTGTTATAAAAATTCATAGTTTTTTCTATTCCAGATTGAATAAAAGAAAATATTATTTCATTTAATATTTTTGATATTTTAGGTATCATTAATTGTTCCTTTTCAGACCATTTACCTAAAACATAATCTGTCATTGAAAGTTTATTATTATTTGAAATACCAATTCTTATTCTAGGATAATTAGAGGTCCCAAGAAACTCTTCAATATCTTTTAAACCATTGTGACCTCCGGAGTTTCCATTAGACTTAATCTTTATGTTTCCAAAAAAAAGATTTAAGTCATCACAGATTACAAGAATATTATTATCACTAATTTTTTCTTTTTTCTTCCAATAAAGAAGTGTTTTACCTGAGTTGTTCACATAATTATTTGGCTTAATTAAAATAATTTTTTTCCCTTTAAATTTAGCTTCAGCTCTTAAAGCTAATTTCACAGATTCAAATTTTACATTTAGTTCTGAAGAAATACTATCAAGAACTTCAAACCCTATGTTGTGCCTTGTATTATTATATTCTTCTCCAATGTTTCCAATTCCTAAGATGAGAAATTTGTTCATATCAGACTTTGTAGTTAACAGTGATACGATTTTATCAAAAAAATACATTATTCATAATTAATCTTAATTAAAGTTAAGATTAATTATAGAAAAATTATTCTTTATTAGCTTCAGGTTTTGAATCACCACCGTCAGGTTTTGAATCACCACCGTCAGGTTTTGAATCACCACCTTCAGTAGCACCTTCAGTAGCACCTTCGAGACTTTCTTCTCCATCTTCAGTTTCTTCATCTTCAGGAAGAGCCATTGAAGCCCTAGATGTTCTTACTTGACAAACAACAGTGTTTTCTGGATGAAGCAATTCAAAGTTTTCATCTTCTAATTCAGAAGTATAAAACTTATCTCCTAATTCAAGTTTAGAAATATCAACATTAAGAGAATCTGGCAGATTATCAGGTAATGCTTTAACTCTTAATTTTCTTTTATTCCTAGTTAAAATACCACCACTATTTTGAACACCTGGAGCTGAACCGCTAAGTTCAACAGGAATATCCATTGTAACAGGCTTGTCATCAAATAGCTCGTAAAAATCAGCATGTAAAATTTTATCTGATACAGGATGAAATTGAATATCTTGTAAAATTGCATTTTTCTTTTTATCACCAAAGTCAAGTACTACAGTATGGGCCGCAGCAGTATATACTAGATCCTTGAAGCCTATCTCAGTTGCAGTAAAATGAAAAACTTCATCACCTCCATATAAGACACATGGAACATTTCCGTCTTTTCTCACTGATTTTGTACTAGTCTTTCCAGTGGCTTCTCTTATTTTACTTTTAATTTCTATTGATTTCATTTTTTTAATTTATAAATAGTTTATCAATTGACTTGTTATGGTGAATATTAAACATAGCTTCTGCAAATATCTTTGAGCATGTTAGATGCTCAATTTTATTTGATTTATCTTTTATTTCAATTGAGTCACTTGTGATTAATTTTTTAAGTTTTGATTTTTCAATTTTTTTATAAGCATCACCTGAAAGCAGAGCATGAGTACAAATAGCAATTACAGAATTAGCTCCTTTTTCAATCATCAAGTCAGCAGCTTTTGTAAGTGTCCCAGCAGTATCTACCATATCATCTACTAAAACAACATTTTGACCACTTACATCACCGATCAGCTCCATATGTGTAATAATATTTCCTTTTGATCTTCTTTTGAAACATATTACAACATCAGAGTCTAAAAACTTAGAGTAAGCATAGGCTCTTTTTGAACCACCCATATCAGGAGATGCGATAGTTAAATTTTTAATACCAAGAGATTTAAGATAAGGAACAAATATTGATGAAGCATATAAGTGATCAACTGGTTTTTCAAAAAATCCTTGAATCTGATCTGCATGTAAATCCATTGTTATAATTCTAGTTGCTCCTGCTGATTCTATAAGTTTTGCAACTAGTTTAGCTCCTACAGGAACTCTAGGTTTATCTTTTCTATCTTGTCTTGCCCAGCCAAAATAAGGAATAACAGCTGTGATATGTCTAGCAGAAGCTCTTTTTGCCGCATCAAGCATCAATAACATCTCCATCAGGTTATCTGATGATGGGTTTGTTGATCCAATTAAAAAAACTCTAGAACCTCTAACAGATTCTTCGAATGATGGTTGAAACTCTCCATCATTATATCTTTGAAAATTAACATTACCAAGTTCTTGACCAAAGTGCTTAGCAATTTGTTTTGACAAAGTCATACTTTGAGTACAAGAAAATATTTTTACTGGCGTCTTCACAATCAATTAATTGGAGTGCAAATTTATAAATAATTATTGTTCAGTATAATTTTATTATAAATTATTTAATATAATGGAATTTATTAATTTTAGCCAATATTGCTTCGGTGGCGAAACTGGTAGACGCGCTGGATTCAAAATCCAGTTCCTTTTGGAGTGTGGGTTCGATTCCCACCCGAAGTACTATTTATTATGCCCCTTAGTAAAAAAAATATTGAAATAGACATTGTTTGGTTTAAAAAAGACTTAAGAACACTTGATAATAAGTCACTTGAATTTGTTTCAAATTCTGGTAATCCAACATTATTTATATACATTTTTGAACCATCAGTTATTGATTCTCCAGATTGTGACCCTCGTCATTTAAGATTTATATTTGAGTCTTTACTTGACATACAAAAGAAACTCAGAAAGTTCTCATTAGATCTTAATTTCATTAATTGTGAAGCTTTGAAGTTTTTTCAAGAAATATCAAATAAATATAAAATCAAAAATGTATTATCATATGAAGAAATTGGTAATAATTTAACCTATAAAAGGGATAAAAGTATACTGAAATTTTTTCAGAGTAGGAGTATCAATTGGATTCAAAATAAAACTAATGGAATTATAAGGGGTTTACGATCAAGAAAAAATTGGAAAAAGAAATGGTTAGAAGAAATGAAATCAGAAATTTTAATTACTGATTTTGAATTTATAAATAAACAAAAAGTAAATATTCCGTCAAGTATAAAGTCGTTTAATTTCATAGATACATTTGACAAAAATTTTCAGCCTGGTGGGGAAACCTATGCATGGATGTACATAAGATCGTTTCTAAAATCAAGACATGTTGGCTATTCAAAAAATATCAGTAGACCTTCAGAGAGTAGAATTTCATGTAGTAGGCTTTCCCCATACATAACTTATGGTAATTTATCTTCAAAACAGATCTATCAGTTTTTTAGTAGATCATCAAAAAATAGAGATATCAGAAATTTTTTATCAAGGCTTCAATGGAGATGTCATTTTATGCAAAAATTTGATGATCAGCCTGATATGGAATTTAATAATATAAATAGTGCTTACGACTCCATACGAAATAAATATGATAAGAATCTGTTGTTAAAATGGAGAAAGGGTGAAACAGGTATACCCATAATTGATGCTTGTATGCGCTGTCTTGACCAAACAGGATATTTAAATTTTAGAATGAGAGCAATGATAGTATCATTTGCAGCATTTAATTTATGGCAAGATTGGAAAAATTTTAGTCATCATTTAGCTAAGAAATTCCTTGATTATGAACCAGGTATTCATTATTCTCAAATACAGATGCAATCAGCTGTAACGGGAATAAATACTGTAAGAATTTACAACCCAGTGAAAAATTCACTAGAGCTTGATCCAAGTGGGGAATTTATAAAAAAGTGGGTACTTGAACTTAAATCAATACCTGTTGAGTATATTCACGAACCGTGGAAAATGACAAAAATTGAACAAGAAATGTATAATTTTTCTATTGGTGATAATTATCCACTCCCAATAGTTGATATAGAAATATCTAGAAAAGAAGCTTTGGAAAAAATATGGCGTATAAAAAAGAGTTCAAAAAGTAAAACTATTGCAAAAAATATTTTAAAAAAACACGTAAATAAATAAAAAAAATTATTTATTTATATTTAAAGTTAAGTATCAACTAATAAAAGATAATACTGCAAATTAAAATATTATGAATTCAAGAAGAAGCTTTATAAAAAAATCATCTTTAATTACACTAGGAGCACTAAACTATAATTTTTCACCAATGATAACTGATATTAATGGAGTTGATATTTCGGTAATTACTTATTCATTTAATCCTGGTTCTGAAGACACAAATGTAATTATTCAAAATTGTATTGATTCAGGTATAGATAATATTGAATTAATGAGTAATCATATTGAGAAATCAATGGGTTTACCAAGATCTAGTAGATTACATTCAGATTGGCGAGCAAACGTATCTAATAAGGAATTAAGGAATATGAGGAAATTTTTTAATGATAATGGGATAAATATTTTTGCTCTTAAGGCAAACTGTATTGGATCAAATAATACTGACAAAGAAATTGAATATGCAATGAGAGCTACAAAAGCTTTGGGAGCAGATTTTTTGACTAATGAGTTAATGGATGACAAACAAATAACTAGAGTTAATTTTTTTGCAGAAAAATATAATGTTAATGTTGGCTATCATGCTCATAGTAATAATCTTGGATCAAATGTAAAAGCAACTGATCAAGCATGGAATTATGCACTTAATTCATCAAGAAATAACTTCATAAATTTAGATATTGGACACTATATAAATGTTGGAGGAGATAATACAGAAGATTCACTTTTGGAATTTATTAAGAATAATTATAAAAAAATATGTAGTCTCCATTTAAAAGATAGACAATCTGGAAAAAATGCTAATATTGCAGTAAGTGATAATCAAATATGGGGACTTGGAGATACACCCATAGACAAAGTTTTAAGGTTGATGAGAGATAACTCATACAAATTTAGTGGGACTATTGAACTTGAATATAGAATTCCTGAAGGATCAAATAGAGTTAAAGAAGTAAAGAAATGTCTTGAATACTGTAAAAATGCTTTAAACTAATAAATGAAAAGACATTTTGTCATTTTTTGTTTATTAATTATATCCTTAAAATTACAATCTCAAAATTTAGGGACTATTTCAGGTAAAATTTTTAGCAATGAAACAGGGTTAATTCTTGAGGGCGCAACTATTCAAATTGAAAACTCTAATTTCTTTTCTATAACTGATGAGAATGGATATTTTCAAATAAATAATGTACCTACTTCAAGTTACAATATAACAGCAAGTTTTGTTGGATATAAATCTCTAACATTATATAACGTAATTATCAAATCTGTTGGAAATCAGTCTTTACAATTCTCTCTTGATCAATCAACTGAAATACTTGATGAGGTTGTTGTTATTCAGTCCCCATTTAAAACCTCATTAGAAACCCCTCTATCAACTCAAACATTCTCAGCAATAGAAATTGAAACTTATCCAGGGGGTAATAATGATATAACAAGAGTTATTCAAAGTTTACCAGGAATTTCTCCATCTGTTGGTGGGTTTCGAAATGATATAATTATTCGTGGTGGAGGTCCAAATGAAACTGTATATTATTTGGATGGAATAGAAATTCCGAATATCAACCATTTTAGTACTCAAGGAAGTTCAGGAGGACCAGTTGGACTTATAAATGTATCATTTATTAAAGATGTGACTTTATCAACCTCTTCTTTTGGAGCAGAGTATGACAATGCCCTTTCAGGTGTTTTGTCTTTTGAACAAAAGGAAGCTAATATTGAAAGAATTTCAGGAAATTTTAGGATTGGGTCTAGTGAGGCTGGATTGACTTTTGAAGGTCCAATCAATATTTTTAATAATAAAGAGACTTCTTTTATATTTTCTGTAAGAAGAAGTTATTTACAATTTATTTTTAAAGCATTTGGATTCTCTTTTCTTCCCGACTACTGGGATTATCAAATGAAAATTAAACATAAAATTGATGACTTTAACTATTTAAACTTCATAGGAATTGGATCAATTGATGAACTAACAGTTAATGAGTCAAATGAATTTAACTTTGAGAACGAATCTACAATTGAACAAATCCCCATAATAAATCAGAGGTCCAGAACTTTTGGACTTTCTTGGAAAAGAATTTTTAAAAATAAAAGTGGATTTTTCAATCTCTCAATTAGTAATAACATGTTAGAGAATAACTTTGAGAGATTTCAAAATAATCTGTCAAGAGTAGACCCTACATTTATTAATATTTCAAATGAAGAGGAAACTAAAATTAGATTTATTAGCACTAAAAATTTAAAAAAGTTTAAGTTTTCGTACGGAGGAAACTTCCAGCTATCAGACTATATAAATAAATATGAATATAATTATTATAATATTTACTACAATACTAAAATAAATTTTATAAAATATGGACTATTTATTAAAGGGTCAGGATTATTTTTAGACGATAAACTTGGTATTTCTCTGGGATTTAGAGTTGATCAAGATAATTTTACTTTAAATAATGATTTTTTTGAAAACTTTTCACCAAGATTAGCATTATCCTTTATAATTTCAGAAGATAACAAATGGAAATTAAATTTTTCTTCAGGTAGATATTTTAAAATCCCAACTTATACCTCATTAGGTTTTAAAAATTTAAATAATATTTTTTTAAATAAAACTTCTAAATATACTATAAGTGATCATATAGTTGGAGGTATTGAGTTTAATTGGTCTGAATCCTCAAGGCTTACACTAGAATTATTCAATAAAAAATATACTAACTATCCAGTCTCTGTTCTTGATGGTGTTTCTCTCGCTAATAAAGGTGGAGATTTTGAAGTTCTTGGTAATGAAGAAATTTTAACAATTGGAAAAGGAAAATCATATGGTTTAGAATTTCTTTATCAGCAAAAACTTAAAAATAATTTCTACGGTATATTATCTTATACTCTTTTCTACAGTAAATTTTCGGGACTTGACAAAGTATATTTTCCATCAGTATGGGATAATAGACATATTTTATCTTTTACTGGTGGATATAAACTCAAAAAAAATTGGGAGTTAAGTTCTAAGATAAGGTATACTGGAAAAACACCATATGCGCCAGTTGATATATTTTCAAGTGTTAAATCTTATCCTGAGATTATTTTTGATTATTCTAAACTTGGTAATTACTACTTAACTGAATTTACTAAGTTAGATATAAGAATAGATAAAAGGTGGAATTTTAAATCAACATCTATGAATTTTTATATTGATATTGAGAATCTTCTGATGAATGAAATTCCTATACCACCAGAATATGGTCTGGAAAGAGATCAAAATCAAAATATTGTTAATCCCAGAAATTTAATTGAAGTAATTAGTGATAATCGAAATTCAATAATACCTAGTATAGGATTTGTTTTCGATTTTTAATTAGAAGGCATTATGACCAGTAATTTCATTTCCAAGAATAAGTAAATGAATATCATGAGTACCTTCATAAGTAATTACAGATTCAAGGTTCATCATATGCCTCATTATACTAAATTCTCCTGTTATTCCCATTCCACCTAAAATTTGTCTTGCTTCCCTTACTATTTTTGCAGCCATATCTACATTATTCCTTTTAGCTAGAGAAATTTGAGCAGAAGTTGCTTTGTCTTCATTTTTAAGTTTACCAAGTTTCCAAGATAATAGCTGAGCTTTTGTTATTTCAGTTAACATTTCAGCTAATTTTTTTTGTTGAAGTTGTTTAGCTGCAATTGGCTTGCCAAATTGAACTCTTTCTAATGAATATTTTAAAGCAGTATTATAACAGTCCATTGCTACTCCTATAGCTCCCCAAGAAATACCATATCTGGCTGAATCCAAACACATAAGTGGGGCACCTAGACCAGATTTACCTGGGAGAATATTTGTTTTAGGAACTCTAACATTATCAAAAATTAATTCACCTGTTGCAGATGCTCTTAATGACCATTTATTATGTGTTTCAGGAGTTGTGAAGCCACCCATCCCTCTTTCTACAATTAAGCCATGTATTCTTTTATTTTCATCTTTAGCCCAAACAACTGCAATATCAGCAAATGGAGAATTTGAAATCCACATTTTTGATCCATTTAGAATTACATCATCACCATCACTTTTAAAATTAGAAACCATTCCGCTAGGATTAGATCCATGATCCGGTTCAGTCAATCCAAAACACCCCATTATGTCTCCAGTGGCTAGTTTGGGAAGGAATCTTAATTTTTGTTCTTCACTACCAAATTTCCAAATTGGGTACATTACTAATGACGATTGGACAGAAGCAGTAGATCTAATTCCACTATCTACTCTCTCAATTTCTTGCATCATTAGACCATAACTTATTTGATCTAATCCAGCGCCACCATATTTTTCTGGGATATAAGGACCAAATGCTCCAACCTTTGCCAATTCTTTAATTAAATGTTTTGGAAATTCTCCCTTTTGAGCACAATCTTCAATAATAGGTGAAACTGATTTAGAAGCCCATTGCCTAGTTGATTCTCTAATTAACTTATGTTCATCCGAAAGAAGATCATCAATTTGATAGAAATCAGGTGAAGTAAAACTATAATCCATATTTTGGGACTTAAAACACAAAAATATGAATTATATATTCAATTAAATAATTTCTGTTAATCCATCTGGAATATCAATGTAAATAATCTTTTGTTTTTTATCAATTTTCTCGATTAGGTCTTCATGAATTGGAATCATTACTTTTTTTGAGTCCATTTTTACTTCAAATACTGGTTGTGGTAACTCAGTAATTATATTTTCAATTACCCCAATTTTTTTGGATTCTTTAAAGACACTAAAGTTGATTAAATAATCATAAAAAAAACCTTTTTTATCAATAGATTCTAGATGATTAGAATCAATAAAAACATTTTTTTGAATAATTTCATTGGCTTCTTTTTCAGAACTTATCTCAATAAATTTTATTATTAAAAGATTATTTGAGAATGACTTAATCTCCTCAATCATAAATGGAACTAGACAATTATCTATATCAATAAACAAGTTTATAAGCTTTGGAAGTGTATCAAGATTAAATGATAAAATATTTATTTTAATAAATCCTTTAAAACCATGTTTTGAAACTACAGTTCCAATTCTTACATGATTTTTATTCATAAATATTATTATTTATCCTCTTATGAATTGTCTTCATCAGCAGGAGCTTCATCAGCAGGAGCTTCATCAGCAGGAGCTTCATCAGCAGGAGCTTCTTCAGCAGGAGCTTCATCAGCAGGAGCCTCTTCAGCAGGAGCCTCATCAGCAGCAGGAGCTTCATCATCAGCAGCCTCTTCAGCTTTAGCTTGATCCTTGGCTTTAGTTTCTTCTAATTTTTTCTTTCTGTATTCTTCCTCTCTAAGTCTGGCTTCTTTTTTGTTAGATTCAAGCGAAGCATTCATATCTTCAATTTTTTTCTCAATTTTAGAGCTCTTTTCTTTCATCCATTTATCAAATCTTTTCTTTGCCTCAGCTTCAGTAAAAGCTCCTTTTTTAACTCCACCATCTAAGTGTTTTTTTAGTAATACTCCGGTATATGATAAAATTGTTTTAGCTGTGTTTGTAGGTTGAGCACCCTTTTCAAGCCAACTTAATGCAGAATCAAAATTTAAATCTATTGCTGCTGGTTTCTGATTTGGATCATAAGTACCTATTTTTTCTAAATATTTACCATCTCTTTTTGATCTTGAATCTGCTGCAACAATCCAATAAAAAGGTTTACCTTTTTTTCCATGTCTTTGAAGTCTTATTTTTACTGCCATAACTTTAATATTTTAGGTACTCGACCTAGGTTACTAATTTTAGAAAGCAAATTTAACAAAATATATCATAACAGATACCCTTTAAGTTAAACTTGATTTAAATAATCACTATATATTTTTATTTAGATGTGTATTTGACTAATTTTGATTATAAAATTTAAAAGATGGATTATTCAAAAGAATTTAAGGATTATGCTACGAAACATCATGGAGTTAGCTCCACTTATTATGACAAAATTATTAGTAGTATGACTCCATATATTATCGAGGAGAGGCAATTAAATGTTGCTCAGATGGATGTTTTTTCAAGATTGATGATGGATCGTATTATGTTTCTTGGAACAGCAATAACTGATAGTGTTGCAAACGTTATACAAGCACAATTACTTTTTCTACAAAGTACTGATTCATCTAGGGATATTCAAATGTATATAAACTCCCCAGGAGGAGGAGTATACGCAGGACTAGGTATATATGATACTATGCAGTATATAAAGCCAGATGTTGCAACTATATGTACAGGTTGTGCTGCTTCTATGGCTGCTGTTCTTTTATGTGCAGGAAAAAAAGGTAAAAGGTCTGCGCTAAAACATTCAAGGGTCATGATACATCAGCCTTTGGGTGGAGCCTCAGGTCAAGCAACAGATATTGAAATTACAGCAAGAGAAATTTTGAAGCTAAAAGATGAGTTGTATAAAATTATATCAAAACACTCTGGTCAAACATTTAAAAAAGTTAATGCTGATAGTGATAGAGACTATTGGATGAAATCAGAAGAAGCTTTAAAATATGGAATGATTGATGAGGTCTTAAATAAATAGGTATGACTGAGGAAGAAATTCTATGTTCGTTTTGTGGAAGGACTAAGTCTCAAACTAAACTTCTTATTGCAGGCTTAGATGCTCATATTTGTGATATATGTATTACTCAAGCAGATATAATTCTTAAAGATGATGATACAGCTAAAGAATCAGATGAATTTTCTGTTGATTTAAAACCACCAAAAGAAATTAAGAATTTCCTTGACCTACATGTTATTGGCCAAGAACAAGCAAAGAAAACTCTCTCAGTTGCTGTATACAATCATTATAAAAGAATAAATCAAAAGCAGATACTAGATGATATTGAAATTCAAAAAAGTAACCTTTTACTAGTAGGCCCTACTGGGACTGGAAAAACCCTTTTAGCTCAAACAATATCAAAGTTTTTAAATGTACCCATTGCCATTGTTGATGCCACAGTTTTAACTGAAGCAGGTTATGTAGGAGAAGATGTTGAAAGTATTTTAAGCAAGCTTCTTCAAGCGGCTGATTTTGACGTTGATAAAACTGAAAATGGCATAGTTTTTATTGATGAAATTGACAAAATTGCTAGAAAAAGCGATAATCCATCGATAACAAGAGATGTCTCAGGTGAAGGTGTTCAACAGGCTCTCCTTAAATTACTTGAAGGAACTTCTGTCAATGTTCCACCAAAAGGAGGAAGAAAACATCCTGATCAAAAATTTATTGAAATTAATACTTCAAATATCTTATTTATTGCTGGCGGGGCATTTGATGGTATAGATAAAATAATTAAAACAAGACTTAATCTTCAATCAATTGGATTTAAATCATCAGATAAAAAAGTTGTTAATGATAATGATGAAAATATATTAAAATTTATCAATCCGCATGATATTAGATCTTATGGATTAATTCCTGAAATAATTGGGAGAATGCCAGTAATGTGTCATTTAAATCCTTTGTCAAAAAATGCTTTGAGAGATATAATGACCTTACCTAAGAATGCTCTTATTAAACAATACAATAAGTTATTTGAAATGGATGGAATTCATTTTTCAATTACTCCAGGAGCTATTGATTATATTGTTGATAAAGCATTTGAATTTAAAATTGGAGCTAGAGGATTAAGAACTTTATGTGAAACTATTTTAAATGATGCAATGTTCAATTTGCCCAACTCTGATATAAAAGAACTCAAGATAACAAAAGCTTACGCTGATCAAAGACTTCAACATATAGATATATCTCACCTTAAAGCAGTTTCTTAATTCATTTTAATTAGTTCATCAATATATTCTCTAGAATTAGAGAGTCTGGGTATCTTATTTTGTCCTCCAAGCTTATTTTTTGAAGCAAGCCAATCGTAAAAAAGATTTTTTCTTGCGATAATAATATTTGGAATTTGTAGGGTTGAGTTTTTATGTCTTTTTGCCTCATAATCTGAATTTAGACTTTGCAGATTTAAATCTAATATTTCAATAAACTTGTCAATGTCTTGAGGTTCTTTTTTAAATTCAATTAACCACTCATGCGCACCTTTTGTTTTACTTCCCATGTATATTGGTCCAACGGTGTAGTCTGATATTTCAGCTTTTGTTAGATCAGCAGTCACAGATAAAGCTTTTTCAGCATTTTCAATTACAAGTTCTTCACCAAAAACATTAATGAAATGTTTGGTTCTTCCTGTCACCTTAAGTCTAAGAGGATTTAAACATGTGAATTTTATTGTATCACCGATTTTATATCTCCACAGGCCAGAGTTTGTTGTGATAATCATTGCATAATTTACATTAAGTTTTACGTCAGCTATTGAAACTATTTCTTGTTCAGACCCATTTGTTGGTATAAATTCATAAAAAATACCATAGTCAAGCATAAGTAGTAATTCATCAGAATTATTCTGATCTTGAATAGCAAAAAATCCCTCTGATGCATTATATATTTCAAAATATTTAAAGTCTTTCGAAGGAAATAAATTTCTATAAAGCGATTTATATGGTTCAAAACTTACACCACCATGAAAATATACTTCCGCATTATTCCATATTTCAAGGATATTGTCCTTGCCTGTTTTTTCAATTACTTTTTGGAATAACGAAAGCATCCATGATGGAACTCCAGCAAAACTGGTAACTCTTTCATTAATTGATTCATTAATAATAGCTTGAACTTTATCTTCCCATTCAGGAATAAGTGAAACTTTTGAACTAGGGGTGCTACTTAATTCTGCCCAAAAAGGTAGGTTATCAATTATAATTGCTGATAAATCTCCATAGTAGCTACTATTATTCTCATAAATATCTCTTGACCCACCAAGTCTTAAACATTTACCTGCAAGTAATTGTGAATTTATATTATTATTAAAATATAGAGAGAGCATATCTTTTCCAGCTTTGTAATGACAATCATCTAAAGATTCAAAACTAATAGGAATAAATTTGCTCTTTGCATTTGTAGTTCCACTTGATTTTGCAAACCATTTTACTGATGTGCGCCAAAAAATATTTTGTTCCCCTTTTCTATTTCTTTCAATATCATCGTATATATCTTCATATGCAACTATGGGAACTCTCTCTTTGAAATCATTATAATGTCTAATTGTCTTAAAATCAAACTTTTTTCCAATTTCAGTATCTACTGAATAAACAATCAATTTTCTTAACACTTCTTGTTGAACTTCAATAGGATAATCTTTAAATAATTCAATTTGACTTATTCTTCTTTTTAAAAAAAAAGATGCGACTGAATTAAAAATTGGAATTGGCATGGAATGTATATATTTAACATAAAAATAGTAAACATTAAATTATGTTTTCAGGAGTATTAAAAAAAATGATATCTATATATGATAATCCTGTTAGATACATCCTTGACTTTGAAAATGATTTTTTACTAATAAATCAATTAGTTGGAAAAAATCTATCAATTCATAAAATAGGATACAGTTGTTTGTCTTGTTCTGAAAACATAGAAATTTTTGCAAATGGATTTTGTAAAAAATGTTTTTTTGAATCCCCTATGTCAGGGGATTGGATTATGAAGCCTGAATTAAGTAAAGCGCATTTAGGTGTTGAAGACAGAAATATTGATTATGAAAAGAAAATTCAATTACAGAGTCATATTGTTTATCTGTCTAAGACTAGTGGAATAAAAGTAGGTGTAACAAGATCTAATAATATGACTTCTAGATGGATTGATCAAGGAGCCGTCGAAGCGATTCAATTAATAGAGGTGCCTAATAGATATCTTGCTGGGGTTGCAGAAGTAAAACTCAAAGATAAGTTTTCCGATAAAACAAACTGGCGTAAAATGTTAACTAGTAATATTGATGAGTCAGATATTATTTCCGATAAAAAAATTGCATTTGAAGCTTTAGGTTCTGATTTTGAAAAATATTTTAAAATCAACAGTCAGTTGAAAAAATTTAATTATCAAATTCAGCAGCCTGTTGAAAGTGTTAAGTCTGTAAGTTTAAAAAAGTCCAATGATGTTGAGGGAAAATTAATTGGAGTCAAAGGTCAGTATTTAATTTTTGAAGACTCAAGTGTTTTTAATGTTAGATCAAATGAAGGTTTTCTTGTAGAAATTTCAATTTCTAATTGAATAACTGATTCACTTCTTCATCATTTAAGTCTCTGTATTCTCCAATTTCTATATCAAGGTGAATTTTCATAATTCTTATCCTTTTTAATTTAATAACCCTATAGCCAAGAACTTCACACATTCTTCTGATCTGTCTATTCATACCTTGAGTTAATACAATTTTGAAACGATTCTCATGAATCTTCTTGACATAACATCGTTTTGTCATTTTTCCCATAATCCTGACTCCTCTTCTCATTTTTTCAATAAACTCACTAGAGATTTTTTTATCAACAGTCACAACATACTCTTTCTCCTTTTTATTTTCTGCTCTAAGAACATTATTTACAATATCCCCATCATTTGTAAGTAAAATAAGGCCTTCACTTTGCTTATCTATTCTACCAATTGTAAATAGTCTTTCTTTATGATTAATAAAGTCAATAATATTATCTTTTATTTTGTGACTTCCAGTACATTCAATTCCAACAGGCTTATTAAATGCTATATATACTCTCTTTTTATCTTTATATTGAATTATTTCACTGTCAACTGAGATTTCATCTTCAATATTTACTTTAGAGCCAAGAACAGCTGGACTACCATTTATATATACACGACCATCAGAAATATATTCATCAGCTTTTCTTCTTGAACAAAATCCAACTTCACTTAAATATTTATTTATTCTCTTTTTATTCAATTAAGTTAACTTTATTTCCTCTCCTACTTTTAGATTGAATTTTTTTCTAAATATCCAGACACATAAGTATAAAAGAGGTGTATCTAGAATTGCAACCATTACCTTAAATAAAAAACCTGATACAATTAATACTAAAAATTTATCTTGTGGAAGTATCCCAAAAACTATTAAAAGTGATACTATAGTGAAAGTATCTATAAATTGAGAGGTAAAAGTTGAAAAATTATTTCTTAACCAAAGATGCTTCCCCTTTGTTAATCTTTTCCAGAAATGATAAATTCTAATATCTACAAATTGGGCAAATAAATATGTTAGCATTGATGCTAATACTGCTAAAGGGGCATTTAGAAAAACACTATTAAAAGTAGCATCATCAATAGGAGAACCCTCTATAGCGGGCACTTGACTTGAAATAAATATTAATCCAATTGAAAAAATTGATGCAAATATCCCTGTTATTACTACTTGATCTGCTTTCTTTTGTCCATAAATTTCAGATATTAAATCAGTAATCAAAAAAGTCAAAGGATAGGGAAGTATACCCACTGATAACTCAAAAAGTTTTACTCCCATTAAATTAATATCAAAAGGATACCAATAAAATATTTTAGTAAATATTAAATTTGATGCTACAAGAGATGTAATAAATAATCCAGCTAGTATTAAATAGATTTTATTAGCTAGTGAAATTTGATTAGGTTTCATAATATTTTAAATTTATGAGTCAGATTTATTTATCAATAGGCAGTAACAAAGGTAATCGATATTCTTATATAAAAGAATCATTGGAAATGATAAGAAAAGACGTTGGGGATATTGAACTAATATCAAAAATATATGAGACCAAAGCTTGGGGATTTGAATCAGATGATTTTTTAAATCTATGTATACTAGTTAGATCAAAACTATCTCCAGATGAACTTTTGATAAATTTGAAATATATTGAAAATAAGATTGGACGTAAGTTTTACTCACACAAAATAAAAGCTAGAGAAATTGATATTGACATTTTATTTTACTCAACTAAAATTATAAATAAAAAAGGATTGATAATTCCCCATCCTAGATTAGAGATTAGAAACTTTGTTTTAGTTCCATTAAATGACATAGCAAGTAGCTTTAATCATCCGATTTTAAATAAATCTATTAAACAGTTATTAGAAGTTTCAACTGATAATGATTTACCTAAGAAGACATTATTGAATCTTTCTTAAACCCCATTTTTGCAGAGAGGATATATTATTAGTACAATTTTCAAGGCTTAAATTCCTGATTTTATGGATAGGGTTTCCACCTCCACCTTCTCTTGAGTTCTCAGAGACTGTTAGGCATAAATTAGGATCACTATTTAGAGATATTTTCCCATTTGTGTTTAAAGAGAATTTTTGGTTTTCATTTTTGTCACAAGTCTTTAGTTGAATCATTGATGAACTTTCAGGATTTTCTACTTCCATACATACATCAAAAAAGGGCATATAAAATTCATTTTCTTGAATTCTACTTTGATCAAATTTTTGATCAACTGATATTTCACCTTGATAAGAGTAGCAAGTATGAGCTTGAAGTCCATTTTCAGGATTAGCATTAGATTTAGAACCCTTAATATCTATACAATAACCTCTGTTATCATCAAGATTTTCAAGTAAGTAGATTTCATAATTCTCATAAGATATTTCATCTAATACAATTGATAATTCTTCTTGACTTATGTTAATTTCTTCTTGAGATTTTTTTGAACAAGAAATAAATACAAGAAAAAGGATAATTGTAAACCTCATATTAAATCTCTGTTTTTAGAAAAAAGTCCCAAAGAACAATACCTGCAGCGACAGATACATTTAAGGAATGTTTTGTACCCACCTGAGGTATTTCAACAACTTGATCTGAAACGTTAATTATATCATCATCAACCCCATCTACTTCATTACCAAATATAAATGCATATTTAGAATCATTTTTTGGATTGAATTTTTCAATTTTTAGAGATTTATCAGCTTGTTCAATTGAAATAATTTTTACTCCTTTTTTCTTTAATTTTTCGATTGTATAGATTATATCATTAGAATATTCCCAATCAACCGAGTCTGATGAACCTAGAGCAGTTTTTTCCATTTTTGGATTATCGGGGGTAGCTGTATACCCTGAGATAATTATTTTTTCAATTAAGAATGAGTCAGATGTTCTAAAAATTGACCCAACATTATGGATACTTCTAATATTGTCAAGAATAACTATTGCTGAAGTTTTTTTTGATTTTTTGAACTCACTAACTGACTTTCGGTTTAACTCAGTATTTTTTAATTTTCGCATTAGAGTAAAAATAAAAATATTTACATTAGCACAAATACAAATTTGTGACTAAAGCTACTAAAATCACTCCTTTAATGAAGCAGTATAATGATATTAAATCTAAATATCCTAATACTATACTTTTATTTAGGGTTGGTGATTTTTATGAAACTTTTGGTAAAGATGCTATTCTTGCTTCAAAGGTTCTTGGTATTGTTTTGACCAAAAGAGGTGCAGGATCAACTAGTGAAACTGAGCTTGCAGGCTTTCCTCACCATTCAATTGAAAATTATTTACCAAAACTTGTTAAAGCAGGTTATAGAGTTGCAATATGTGATCAACTTGAAGATCCTAAGCTTACAAAGAAGATTGTCAAAAGGGGTGTAACAGAAATAGTCACACCTGGAATTGTAATAAATGATGGTGTTTTAGATCAAAATAAAAATAATTTTTTAGCGTCAATATACTTTGAAAAAAATGAATGTGGAATTTCTTTTTTAGATGTCTCAACTGGTGATTTTTTTGTCTCTCAAGGAGATTTTAAATTAATAGATCAGTTAATAGCAAATTTCTCACCTAACGAAATTTTAGTTTCTAAACCATCAAAGAAAAAATTTAAAGAGTTGTTAGGTAATTCATATAATATTTATCCTCTTGATGATTGGGTATTTGACAATTTATATTCTAAAAATAAATTACTAAATCATTTCAAAACAAAAAGTTTAAAAGGATTTGGTGTTGAACAGATTAAACTAGGAGTTGTAGCTGCTGGATCAATAATTCACTATTTGGATGATACTGAGCACAATAATTTGAGTCATATTTCAAACCTTCAAAGAATCTTTCCAGATTCATATGTTTGGATGGATAAATTCACAATGAAAAACCTTGAATTATTTAAATCAAACTCACCAAATGGACATGATTTTTCTAATACAATTGGTGACACCATTACAAGTATGGCTTCTCGAAAGTTAAAAAGTTGGATAGCATTCCCTCTTGTAAATAAAAAAGAGATAATAAAAAGACAACAATTAGTATCCTCCATAATTGATGATGCAGATATTTCAGACATGCTTGATATAAATCTAAATAGCATTTCTGATGTAGAGAGGCTAATGTCAAAAATTGCTACATATAAAGTATCACCAAGAGAATTGGTTTATCTAAAAAATTCCTTGGAGAATATAAAATTAATTAAAGAGTCATTGATAGGTGTCAACGGAACTCTCAAAAATTTTGGAAAATCAATACCAAATTCAAAATTAATTATTAGCCAAATATCAAAAACTTTAAAAGAAGATTCACCAGTTTCAATTCTCAAAGGCGACTTTATAAATGATAATTTTTCAAAAGAACTTGATTCATTAAGAGAAATAAGGTCCTCAGGTAAGGAATATTTAAATCAGATTCTTGAGAGAGAAACTCTTAAAACTAAAATACCATCTTTAAAAATATCATTTAATAATGTTTTTGGATATTACATTGAAGTTAGAAATACCCATAAAGATAAAGTTCCTGAAGATTGGATCAGAAAACAAACCCTAGTCAGTGCTGAGAGATATATAACTCAGGAACTAAAAGAGTATGAAGAAAAAATAATTAATGCTGATGAAAAAATCAAAGACCTGGAATTAAAACTTTTTCTAAAACTTTTAGATAATCTTCAAGACTCTCTTTTTACATTAAAATTAATTTCAGAAAAAGTTTCAATAATTGATATTTTAAATTCATTTTCTAAAAGGGCAGTAAAGTTCGAATATTCATGTCCAGAAATTATTAATCAAAAAAAAATAGAAATCATTCAGGGAAGACACCCAGTAATAGAGGCAAACCTTCCTCATGGAGATAAATATGTCCCAAATGATATTCTATTAGATAAAGACCAACAAATAATAATGATTACCGGTCCAAATATGTCAGGAAAATCGGCAATATTAAGGCAGACAGCATTAGTTACAATTTTAGCTCAAATCGGAAGTTTTGTTCCAGCTAAGAAAATGAGATTCTCTATAGTTGACAGAATATTTACAAGGGTAGGAGCAAGTGACAACATATCTATGGGAGAATCAACATTTATGGTAGAAATGAATGAGACTGCTTCAATTCTGAATAATTTAACAGAAAACAGTTTAATTCTTCTAGATGAAATTGGTAGAGGCACTAGTACATATGATGGAATATCAATTGCATGGGCAATTGCTGAATTCCTACATGAAAATAAACTTAAACCTAATGTACTTTTTGCAACTCACTATCATGACCTAAATGAAATGGAATCAATTTTTAAAGGAATAAAAAATTATAATGTCAGTGTTAAAGAGACAAATGATAATGTAATATTTTTAAGAAAGCTAGTAAAAGGTGGAAGCAATCATAGCTTTGGTATTCATGTTGCAAAGATGGCAGGAATGCCAAAACTTGTTCTTGACTCTGCAAAAAACAAATTAAAATTAATGGAGAGTGTTAACTCAATCGTACAAAAAGGGGGCAAAGAAGATGATAACTTTCAATTGAGCTTTTTTGATATTGAAGATCCAAAGATGCAAGAAATTAGAAAAATTATTGAAAATTTAGATATTGATAATCTAAGTCCAGTCGAGGCATTAATAAAGCTTAATCAAATAAAAAAAGAAATAAAAGGTGAAGATTGATTTACATGGAAAAACTCATCCTGAAAGTCTAGAGCTTATTGAAGAATATATGCTCTTAAATTCAGTAAAAGGTAGTGTTAGTCTTCATGTTATAACAGGGAACTCTCCTATGATGCAAAAAAAAATTATTAATCAAATTTGTAAAAAGTATGGGTTTTCCTACTATATTCCATCCCATAATCCAGGCGAAATGATCATTCAATATGAGAAGTTATAAAATATTTTTTTGAAAAAATCTCTAACTTTCATAAAGACACGATTCTATCAGTTTGTCTAAATTGATTTAAATATTTTGATGCATTAAATTTATCTTTATCTATATGTAAATAACTAAATTATTTTAAATTTGCAGTTCTGCGAAAGTAGCTCAGTTGGTAGAGCATCACCTTGCCAAGGTGGAGGTCGCGGGTTCAAATCCCGTCTTTCGCTCAAATTGCTCGAGTGGTGGAATTGGTAGACACGTTGGACTTAAAATCCAATGAGCAGTAATGTTCGTGCGGGTTCAAGTCCCGCCTCGAGTACTTGAAAAGCCTCCTTTTGGGGGGCTTTTTTTTTATTCTAATAATAATCGTAAATTCAGCGCTCAAACAAAAAAAATTAACTAAAAATTCATTTATGAAAAATATTTTCGCACTATTACTAACAATGTCATTTTTTCTTGCTAATTCTCAAGATGTAGAGGAAATTATAAATAACTATATTGAAATAACCGGTGGAATTGATGCATATCAAGAACTTGAAGGTTATAAAATATATGCTTCTGTAAACCAGCAAGGATTGGAAATTCCCATAGAAATAATTCAATTAAAAAAAGGTAGGACTAGTTTAAAATTATCACTACAAGGTCAAGAAATTAAACAAGGTGTTTTTGATGGTGAAGTTCTTTGGTCTACTGGTTTTCCTGATTTTAAGCCAGTAAAAAGTGATGATGAAGATGTAATTAATTTAAAAAATGAACTTAAAGATTTTCCTGATCCTTTTGTAGTCTATAAAGAATTAGGTTATACTGTTGAGCTCGATGGAACTGAGGACTTTGAAGGCACTGAGGTGAATGTTATAAAACTTACAAAAACTCCTGTATTAGTTGATGGTGAAGAATTTCCAAATATAGATTATTGGTTATTTGATGCTGAGGATAATATTCCATTAGCTGTTAGATCTGAAATCCTGGAAGGACCTGCAAAGGGTTTTATTGAAGAACAAAGATTTAGTGATTATCAAGAGGTTGAAGGAATATACTACCCTTTTTCATTAACATTTGGAGTAAAAGACCAACCAGGAGGACAAACTTTTGTTGTCGAAAAGATGGAAATTAATCCAGAAATTGATGAATCTGAGTTTTCCTTTCCTGATGACGAAACACAGGAATAAACAATTAAAATAATTTAACTATGAAAAAACTTAAATCTTTTTTATTACTAAGTGTTTTTCTCTCTCTAAATTTGTTTTCTCAAAATGATGAGTTTATTGATTTAGAGGATTATTATGGAGATATGACTGCAAGACAAATTGGTCCTGCTGTTATGAGTGGAAGGATCAGTGACATGGAAAACCATCCAACTGATCCTATGATTATTTATACAGGAACAGCTGGCGGCGGCGTATGGAAATCAAATAATGCAGGCACAACTTTTAGACCTATTTTTGATGATCACTCCCAGTCAATTGGTGCGGTTGAATTAGATCCTAACGATCCTGATAATATAATTTATGTTGGAACTGGAGAACCTTGGCCTAGAAATAGTGTATCTGTGGGTGACGGTTTGTATAAATCAGTAGATGGAGGAAAATCTTGGTTAAATATTGGCTTCAAAAATTCTGAGAGAATTTCTGATGTAATAGTTAATCCTGATAATTCAAATGAGGTTTATGTAGGAGTTTTAGGAGCTTTGTGGTCAGATAGTGAAGAAAGAGGTGTTTTTAAATCCTCAGATGGTGGTGAAACTTGGGAAAATATATTGTATGTAAATCAATCCACCGGTTCAGCAGATCTTACACTAGATCCAAATAATTCAGATATTATATATGCATCAATGTGGGAATTCAGAAGAGGACCATGGTTTTTTGAATCAGGTGGAGAAAGTAGTGCTCTTTATAAATCAACAGATGGCGGAGAGTCATGGGAAAAAATCCATAATGGTTTTCCTGAAGGAAAACTTGGAAGACTTGCTATTGCTGTTGCCAAAACAGATTCCAATATACTTTATACAGTTATTGAAGCAGAAAAAGATGAAGACAAAGGACTCTATAAAAGTTTTAACGGTGGAGAATCATGGGAACAAGTAAATAATGATTTCGGGATTACAGTAAGACCATTTTACTTTTCTAGAATTGTAGTTGATCCAAAAAATGAGGATATAGTTGTTAAAGCAGGTCTTTATGGATCAATCTCTAAAGATGGAGGTAAAACCTTTCAAGACCTTGGTTTCATGCATGCTGATATCCATGATATAGTTTTTGATATTAATAATTCAGATATTCTTTATGTTGGAACAGACGGTGGTGTGTATAGGTCATGGGATAAAGGAGTAACTATGGAAATAGTTGAAAATCTTCCATTATCTCAATTCTATCATGTTACTGTAGATGACAATAAACCCTATAATGTTTATGGGGGGTTACAAGATAATGGTTCATGGTATGCACCATCTTTTGCACCAGGTGGTATTTCAGCTAAACATTGGAATCCAGTAGGCCAGGGAGATGGTTTTAGAGTTTACAAGCATCCAAAAAAGAATATAATTTATTCTGAAATGCAAGGAGCTGAGAATGTTTGGAGATATGATGTAGATAATAACAGAGTTAAAACCATTCAACCATTAGAAGTTGAGGGATATGAAAAATTTAGATTTAATTGGAATGCACCTATCTCAACTAGTTTTCATAAACCGGATAGATTTTTTATTGGAAGTCAGTATCTTCATCTATCTGATGATATGGGTGATACATGGAAAATTATTTCTCCAGATTTAACTACTAATGACAAATCAAAACAAACGCAAAGTGAATCAGGAGGGCTTTCAATGGACAATTCAGGAGCTGAAAACCATACCACAATTTTTACTATTGCAGAGTCGCCTATTGATGAAAACGTAATATGGATCGGAACAGATGATGGTAATGTCCAGCTTACTACTGATGGAGGAAAATCATGGAAGAATCTAACATCAAATATTAATAGTGTTCCAAGTAATACATGGGTATACCATATTGAGCCAAGTGTTCACGATGTTGGCACTGCTTATGTTGTTTTTGATGGTCATACTACTGGAGATATGAAGCCATATGCATTAAAAACTGATGATTTTGGAATGAATTGGGTAGATATAATTCCTAATAATGATGTTTATGGATTTACTAGAAGTATTCAAGAAGACTATGGAAATCCAGATCTTCTTTTTTTAGGAACTGAATTTGGGTTATACATTTCAATTAATGGTGGTAATAAATGGAATAAATTTGAAAAAAATGTCCCACCCGTTGCTATTCATCATATAGAATTACAAAAAAATACTAATGATCTTATATTAGCTACTCATGGAAGAGGTATAATTATTATAGATGATATATCTCCATTGAGAGAGATTAGTGATGAATCACTATCAAAAAAACTATACTTCTTTGAAGATGATGAATATATTATTTCAGACCTAGGAGGTTTTGCTGATAGTTTTGGAAGAGAGACACAATTCTTTGGTCCAAATTCTTCATTAAATGCTCAGATTAAATATCTACTCCCTAAAAGACATACTTTTGGAAAAATGACAATGGAAATTTTTGATGATAATGGAAAATTGGTTACAAAATTAAGTCCAGGTAAATCCAAGGGTATGAATTTTGTGACTTGGAATTACAGGATGAAGCAACCTAAAGTAGCAAAAGGAAAGACTCTTGCCCGTGGAGGATTGTCCTCACCGAGGGTTAAAGAAGGTCAATATGATATAGTTATAACTAAAGGAAAGGATAGTTTTACAAAATCTATATATGTATCTGATGACCCAAATACTGATTTAGATTCAGACGAAAAAAAATTAAAAATTGATACAACTATGAAACTATATAATTTGTCTGAGGAGTTAGCATATGTTGTATATACAATTGATGAGATTTTGTCTTCTGATAATTTTAAAAAGGGTATTAAAAATAAGTTACAGACTCTAAAAGAATCGCTAGTAATAACTACAGGTGACAATTATGTTGGTCAAGCTGAAAATGAATTGAGAGAGGATCTACTTGATTTATTTTCAAAAATTTCAAGCAGTTATGACAAGCCATCTCAGAATGACATGGATAACTTGAACTTAGTTGTTGAGGAATACGATAATTTAAAGGGTGAATATGATAAAATAATTAAGAGAATTGACTTTAATGAAATAAACTTATTGTCTTTTGAAGATTTTCTAGAGAACTAGATCATTGCCTACTAATTTGTATAAAAGGGAGTCTTTTTGGCTCCCTTTTTTGTTAACATATTGGCTCAAATAGAGCATTTTTATAACTTGTAGTAATGAAAAAAAACCCTAAAATGAAAATTGATGGTGCAGAAGTTTCTTGGTTTGCACCACTTTGTGATGGAGATGATGATTTCTTAGGGAACCGAAACCCTATTTATAAGAGTAGCTGGGAAAACACATCAAAAATTATAAAAACAGCAGATAAATTAGGTTTCAGAAATGTTCTTTGTCCCTCGTCTTACCAAGTTGGTCAAGATACACTTTCATATGTTGCTGGTATGGCTTCAATCACAGAGCAAATTAATTTTTTAGCAGCTGTTCGTTGTGGTGAATTACACCCTCCAATGCTAGCTAGAACTATTTCCACTTTGGACCATATGCTCAAAGGTCGACTTACTATCAACATTATATCCTCTGACTTACCAGGAGTAAAACTTTCTTCATCCGAGCGATATTCTAGATCTCGAGAAGTAATAGAAATTCTTAAACAATCATGGACACAAGACAGACTAGAGTTTAATGGTAAATACTATCAACTAAGTTTACCAACAGATCCTGTAAAACCATATCAACAAAATGGTGGACCGCTTCTTTATTTTGGCGGCTATTCTCCTGATGGTATAGATTTGTGCGCTGAACATTGTAATGTTTATTTAATGTGGCCTGAAACAGAACAAAAACTTCAAGCGCTAATGAATGATATGACAAATAAAGCCTCAGAGTATGAACGCTCTGTTCAATTTGGACTTCGTGTGCATGTTATAGTTAGAGAAACAGAGAATGAGGCTAGAGCTTATGCTAAAAACTTACTTTCAAAACTAGATTTGGATTTAGGAAAAGATATAAGAAACAGAGCACAGGACTCAGCCTCTTTAGGAGTAGCACGACAAGCTATGCTCAGAGAAGAAGCAGATAATCAACATTATGTAGAGCAAAATTTATGGACAGGGATTGGGCTAGCAAGGTCTGGATGTGGAGCAGCTATTGTTGGAGACCCAGACCAAGTCTTGGCAAAAATCAAGCGATATATGGATATGGGAATAAAATCATTTATATTTTCAGGATATCCACACCATCAAGAGTGTGAATTGTTTGCAAAATATGTTTTACCGAACATTAAAACAGTGTCTCTTCCAGAAGTTTTTGGAAGACGTCCCAAAAAAACACCTAACAGCCCCTTAGGCAGTGGAGTTAGAAAATAAGATATGCTAGACTTTATAATTGTTCTGTTTTATTTTTTCATAATTATGGCAGTAGCTCTTCGTGGAAAAGTCAAAGCAGACAGCTCAGCAGACGAGTATTTTTTAAGCTCAAGGAAACTTCCTTGGTATTCAGTTGCTCTTTCAACTATTGCAACAAATATTCAAGGATATCAATTTCTTGGTATGATGGGTTCTGCATATTTATTTGGACTAGCCCAAGCTAATCTTGAAATTAATGCAGTACAAGGAATATTAATTGGAGCATTCGTCTTTGTTCCTCTTTTTTTGCGTGAAAAAATTATGACAATAACACAGTTTATTGCTCAAAAGCTTGGCGAGAGAATAGCTTTATTATACTCAATAGCTAACATAGCTTTGTTTGCAACAGTTACAATTGGGGCAGCTCTGTTTTGGGGAGCATATGCTGCAGAACTTGTTTTTGGAGAACAACTATCGGTTTTGCATTCAAATCGAATAGTTAGAATAGCAATATTGATTTTAATACTAGGAATATTTTCGGCCATATATACTTATTTAGGAGGTCTAAGTGCAGTTGTTAAAACAGATATTATACAATTTAGTGTGTTAATTATTGGTGGAATTGTGGTTTGTTTTACAGCAGTAAATCAGCTAGGGGGATGGGAACAACTTTATATAAAAACACCAGATAGAATGCATCTACATTTACCCTCAGATCATCCAACTTTACCATGGACTCATTTATTCGGATTATTCTTACTTAACATAAACTATTGGTGTGCTAATCAAACAGTAATGCAAAGAGCATTAGCAGCAAAAAGTGTTGCACACGCTCAAGCAGGTTTATTGGCTGGTGGCTTAATTAAATATTTGATGGCGATACTTATTATTATTCCTGGAATAGCACTTTATGGTATTTTAGGGGATAGTCTTGGTGAGCCTGACATGGCATTTCCATACATTGTAAATACATATCTTCCAATAGGAATAAAAGGTATTATACTTTGTGGATTATTCGCCTCTCTTATGAGCACTGTTGATTCAACTTTTAATTCACTTGCTACATTATGGTCAACAGATATTTATTCAAAATACATAAATAAAAAAGCGAGCGATCAAGAAAAAATAAAAGCTGGACAAAAGGCTATTTTATTTAGTTTAGGAACAGCACTGTTAATGGGGATGCTTTTATTATACTTAAAATTTGATGATCCTAATTCAGCATTTACGCACACCTTAAATAATCTTAGGTATTATATAAACTGTGGAATAGTAGTGCTAATTTGTAGTGCAGTTATTTTAATAAAGCCAAGGCAAGAAATTGTTCTATTTGCCTTTATTGCAACACTTCCAGTAAATATCTTACTTCAGATTTTTTTACCAGAAATAAATTATTTTGTGAGAGCTTTTTGGGTAATTTTTATAGGCTTATCTTTAACAACCCTGGCTAGTAGGGGACAATTTAATTCCTTATTATCATTATTTAGACCAGCAAATAATTTGACTAGAAATTTTGGATGGGTATTAGCTATTAGCCTTATTTTACTTCATATAATTTTCCATTAGAAGCTTACTTGTTAACTCGGATATGTAAAAGAAATATTTTTTTCTACAGTTTCAGATAATGTATGATGTACTGGACAATTAAAAGCGGCTCTCTCTAAAATAGTTCTAGTCTTATAATCGTATTCTTTTGGAAAAGTTAAATCAATATCAATTTTGGAAATTCTTCTGGGATTTGTTCCCATTGTTTTTTTAACAACTGCAGTAGTCCCTTTAATATCTATATTATCTCTCTCAACAGCAATTGCCATAATAGTTAATATACAGCTTGCTAAAGCAGTACATACCATATCAGTTGGGGAAAAGGTTTCACCAAGTCCGTGATTATCTTTTGGAGCATCCGTACTTATTTCAGATCCAGAGTCTAGATGAATTGCATTTGTTCTCAAATCTCCTTGATATTTAATTTCAAATTTGTTCATAATATGATATTTAACTTTTTCTTTTTCCTTCTTTTTTGATATTTTCTTTAGCTATTTCTATATGGACTAGATGATGTTTAGTATGCCATGCATACATTCCAACACTCTCGTGAAGAATAATATTTTTATCTCTTGCAGAATGGTAGTAAGTTTTTTTGAAGTCTTCTTCTGATAGGGTTTTAAGAAGTGAAACCCATTTTGCGTGTATTCCGTCAATAACTTTTAAGCTATCGTTGATATCTAAAACATTTGATTCTGAAGTAGTTAAAAATTCACTTACGTCATAGATCTTTATACTAGGATTATCTTCTAGTAGTGCATGCTTTGTTCTCATAAATGCATAAGTGTGAGTGTCAGAGTAGTGATGAATGATTTGAGCTATGTTCATTCCTCCATCCCTATAGGTTTTTTTTAAATCTGTTTTGTCAAGTCCTTCTACAGCGTCTTTAAGTTTCTGAGAAAATGACTCAAGTGTTTTAATATCTTCAACAGTTCTTGAAAAATTAAATTCAAGAATAGCTTTATATTTTCCGATAGGGAATTTTAGTTTTTCAATGTTTTCTTCCATGATAATTTTTAGTTAAGATTTGAGTAATCATAAATTAATTTTTCAACTATTTCTTTTGACTCGTCCTTATACTTAATTTCAAAAATTTTTGGTGAGTCGACCCATTTTGAAATATGATCAATATTTTTAGATGAGAACCTGTCAATCACTGTCACTCCTTCTTTCTTTAATGCGGCTGCATTAAATTGCTGTTCTATTTGAGCTTCAACAGGCACAACTAACATTGGTTTTCCAAGAAAAATTGCTTCAGATGTAGTTGCAAAACCTCCAGCACAAACAATTCCATAACACGAGGCAAATTTCTCTAAAAATAATTCTTCAGATAAAGGCTCAACATTAACTTGTGAAATAATTTCTTTTGATTTTGCATCAGGTGAAAAAATTGTCCATTTTTTATTTTGTGGAAGCTGATTTATAATTTCAATTAAATTTGAAGGGGAGTAGGTCGGTAAATAAATAATAATTTCATCACTATTTGACACGTTCAGTTTCCTGACCTTATCTCTAATTATAGGAAAAAAAATTCTATCTGTATATTTTTTATAGTGATATCCATAACCAAGATTTGAAGGAATGATATACTTAATTGCATGAAGGACTATTGTTGAATAATTATTTGGCTTTGGAATATTTTTCAGCCCCATTGAATATTGATTAGTAAGCTCAAAACATTTAATATTTTTAAATTTAGCTGACCAGGCTGAAACAGGTTCAAAATCATTTATGATTAAGTCATATTTTTTTATAGGACAAGAAATGATTTCTTTAATGAACCTAAAATAGTTGTTTAAAAAAATTGTCTTTAACCAGTTGACTGCTCCTGTATCGGTATAAAAAAATGTAAGTCCACGGTAATGATAAATAGGTTCCTCCTCCAATAAAAAATCATTTTTTGGACCACTTGTAATAATATCTATCTCTGCAATTTCTTTTAATGAGGGAATTATACTTTGAGCTCTAGCAAGATGTCCGTTTCCTGTAGTTTGGATTGAATAAAGAATTTTCATTTATCCTGAAGAATTTTAAACTCAGCAATAAGATCTTTATAAAGCTCCTTGTTTGTCATTTCAATTCTTGAGCTTTCATCATTTTTAAAATCTTTTTCTGTCCTTTTATGCATATATATTGACCATTCATTGTTCACATATTCCAAGGAAGAAAGACTCTCAAGCCAATCTCCAGAATTCATATAAATTATTTCCTTACCATTTATCTCAAATGATTCAATCTTTGGAGTATGGATATGCCCACATACTACATATTTATATCCATTTTTTTCAGCTATTTCAGCTGCATTCCTCTCAAAATTTGCAAAATATTGAACTGCAGTTTTTACATTAGCCTTTATTATTTTTGAAAAGTTCAATCTTTTTCGACCTAGAGGCCTCATAATTTTTTTGTTAACCCAACTATTAAAAATTATCATGTAGTCATAGAGGAATCCTGCGAGTTTTGTTAACCATGCAGTTTGAATAGAAAAATCAAAAACATCTCCATGGAACATCCAAACCTTACCTTCGGGAGTATCTAAAACAATTTGATTAACAATTTTAAAGTTTTGAATTTTAAAGTTTACAAACTTCCTAATTAATTCATCATGATTTCCAGTGACGTAATATATTTCTTTACCCTCTGAAATTAAGTCAAGAAAATACTTTATTACTTTCATATGAGACGAAGGCCAGAAGCGTTTATTAAAAAGCATTATATCAACAAAGTCACCATTAATTACAATTTTGTCTGCATCAATGGAGTCAAGATAAGCCAATACTTCGTCAGCTTCAGACCCATATGTTCCAAGATGTAAATCAGAAATAACTAGAATGTCTAAATTTCGCTTCACCAGTTTGCAAATTTAATGAAAGATAATTACTATAATTGATTACAGCTGATTAATGTAGTCTTTAAAAGTAGTTCCATAAATAGTTTCAAAACTTTCATCAAATTCTTCTTTAGATTTGAAACCACAAAGTTCCCAAATTTTGTTTATGGTAATTGTGTCCTTAGGAGATAAAGACTTGGCTAAAGTAATGGCATATTTAGCTTTAGACCGATTAATTCTTATGTTAACCTTATCAATCACTGGTTTAATAGTTATTTAAATATATTAAAAAAAATTGAAATTTTTCAATTACATGAAAGCCTGCAGCTTCATTGCTAATCCTTGATCACCTTTTATTTTGAGTTTTCCGCTCATAACAGCCATCATTGGGTTAACTTTTCCATTTTTCAAATCTTCCATTAAAGAACCTGCCATTATAATTGTACAATCAGCTTCCATGTCCTCTAATAAAATTTTATTTTCTGAACCTGTGCCATCTATACAAATGGAGTTTCCATCAATTTCAAATTTGATTGTACCGCCAATCGGTGCAGCATTTTTAGCCTTTTCTTGAAAGTTTGCTAGTATATTTTCTTTGTCCATAATTTTTTGTTGTCAATGTAAATATAATAATTAAAATAATTTTATTTAGATTAGCATTTATTATAAAAAACTATGAGCTACAAAGTTAAAAAAGCAGCAGTTTTAGGATCAGGAGTCATGGGTTCTGGAATAGCGTGTCATCTTGCAAACGTTGGTATAGATGTTTTAATGCTAGATATACAGCCTAATGATAAGTCAATTAAAAATAAGAATATTATTGCAGATGAATCATTAAAGAATGCAATAAAATCAAGACCAAACCCTTTATACAAAAAAGAATATGCAAACAGAGTCACTACTGGAAATTTCGATGATGATTTTGAAAAGATTAAAGATGCAGATTGGATAATTGAAGTAATTGTTGAAAATCTTGAAATTAAAAAAACAGTCTTCGAAAAAGTTGAAAAATATAAATCTGATCATGCTTTTGTTACTTCTAACACTTCTAGTATTCCAATATCACTTTTGTGCGAAGGAAGATCAAATGATTTTAAATCTAAATTTTGTGGAACACATTTCTTTAATCCTCCAAGATATTTAAGATTATTTGAGGTAATTCCCCATACTGATTCTGACCCATCTTTAATTTCTTTCTTGATGGAATTTGGGGATGTTATTCTTGGAAAACAAACGGTTTTATGTAAAGATACACCTGGATTCATTGGTAACAGAATTGGTGTAATGTGTGGAATTAAATCTTCTCAATTAACTGATAAGTATAATTTTAAAATTGAGGAAGTAGATCTAATGACTGGAAGTGTTATCGGTCTTCCAAACTCAGGAACATTTAGATTGCAAGATCTAGTTGGATTAGACACAAGTAATAATGTAACAAATTTTTTAGTAAACAATGTAACTGATGATTCTTTCTACAGTAAACTTAAAGATCAACCAGAGAATAAATCCTTCAATTTTTTAATTGAAAATAAGTTTTTTGGAAATAAATCTGGAAAGGGATACTATGAGAAAACAAAGGAAAAAGATGAGAATGGTAGATCTGTTATAAATGCACTTGATCTAGAATTAAATACTTACAGGAAGTCAATTAAACCAAATATTCCAGAAGTAAAAGAAGCTAAATCTATTGAGCTTTTTGATAGAAGACTTAAGTATCTGGTTGAGGGAGACTCAAATGTAAATAAGTTCTACAAAGAGTATTTTTCTTGTCTACTATCATATTCAGCCATGAGTATTCCAGAAATTGCAGATGATTTCTATCAGATAGATGATGCAATTAGAACTGGATATGCATGGAGTTATGGACCATTTGAAATATGGGATAATCTTGGAATCGAAGAAGCTATTGAAATGATAAAAAGTTGTGGAGAAGAGGTTCCAAGTTGGATAACTGATATGGTTGACTCCGGAGCAAATTCATTCTATATTTTTGAAGATGGAAAAAAGAAGTTTTATGATATAAATACGAAAAAGTATATAAACGTACCTAGCTCAGAAAATCACTACATACTTGATGCGTTTAGAGAAAATAAACAAATTCTTAAAAATCCTGAGTGTACTATTCATGATATTGGAGATGGAGTAATGTGTATTGAGTTTCAGACTAAGGGTAACTCAATTGGAGAAGGAATTGCAAAGGGTATAAATGAGGCAATTGATATTGCCGAGAGGGATGGATGGAATGGTATTGTAATTGGAAACAATGATAAGCAGTTTTCAGTTGGTGCTAATCTAATGAATATGGGAATGATGGCAATGCAGAAAAATTTTGATGATATAGAAAAATTCTTAGTTGGATTTCAAAAAATATTGATGAGAATGAGAACTTGTAATGTTCCAGTAGTATCTGCAACTCATGGATTTGTGATGGGAGGGGGGCTTGAAGTTTCAATTCATTGTGATGCTGGTATTCATGCCTCTGAATCATATATTGGTCTTGTAGAAGCAGGTGTTGGTCTAATCCCTGGTGGTGGTGGTACAAAAGAAATGGCCATGAGAGCCTCGGATTCATTTAACTCTGGTGATGTTAAAATGCCTGCGTTGATTGATCATTTCAAATCCATTGCAATGGGTGCAGTATCAACCTCTGCATTTGAGGCATATGATCTTCACTATCTTCTTCCAGAAAGAGATTTTGTTTGTATGAATAGAATGAGAAATATTAATATGGCAAAAGAAAAAGTCTTAAGTCTAAAAACAGGATATATTCCTCCATCCTCAAGACAGGATATCGAGGTACTCGGTAGATCAGGCTTATCAACTCTTTACTCAGCAATAAATGAATTTAGACTAGGAAGTTATATGTCAGATTATGATGTAGAAGTTTCTAGAAAAATAGCATATGTAATGTGTGGAGGAGATTTAACCTATTCTCAGAATGTAAGCGAGGAATACCTATTAGACCTTGAGAGAGAAAACTTTATGAGTCTGCTTGGAAATCAAAAAACATTAGATAGAATTCAGCATATGCTGATGACTAAAAAACCTTTAAGAAATTAATTATGGAAGCATATATAGTAGCTGGTTATAGATCAGCAATTGGAAAAGCAAAAAAAGGTGGCTTTAAAAATTATAGAACCGATGACTTAGCAGTAGATGTTATTAAACATCTCACATCACAAGTCCCAGAACTTGATACAACTAAAGTTGATGATGTAATTGTTGGATGTGCTAATCCTGAGGGTGAGCAAGGCCTTCAAGTAGCCAGACTTATTTCTGCCAGAGCTCTTGGAAAAGAAGTTCCAGGTGTGACTATAAACAGATATTGTGCTTCTGGTTTAGAAGCAATTTCAATGGCTGTTAGTAAGGTTAGAGCAGGTTTTGGAGATATCTTTATAGCTGGGGGTATTGAGAGTATGAGTTTAATACCTATGACAGGATATAAATTAGCTCCAAGTTATAAAGCCAATCTCGAAAACATGAATTATCACATAGGTATGGGGCACACTGCAGAAGCAGTTGCTGAAAAGTATAAAATTACTAGAGAAGCAAGTGATAAATTTTCATGCGAGTCTCATATCAAAGCTGCCAACGCAATTGATAATGGATATTTTAAAGATGAAATTGTCCCTGTAACAGTAGAAGAAGTATTTGTAAAAGACGGTAAGAAGGTCTCGAAATCTCATACAGTAGATATGGATGAAGGAGTTAGGAGAGAGACAACAATTGAGGCTTTATCAAAATTAAGACCAGCGTTCAAGCTTGGTGGTATCGTTACCGCAGGTAGTTCATCTCAAATGTCAGATGGTGCTGCATTTGTTCTTGTAATGTCAGAAGAAATGGTAAAGCAGTTAGGTGTTGAACCTATTGCAAGAATGGTTACTTGTACATCAGGTGGAGTAGATCCTTTATACATGGGAATTGGTCCAGTTGAGGCTATTCCAAAAGCATTAAAACAGGCAGGATTAAAACTTTCTGATATTGAACAAACTGAGTTAAATGAAGCTTTTGCTGCTCAAGCACTTGCTGTAATTCAGGAAAGTGGTCTTGATCCTGATACAGTTAATGTTAATGGTGGTGCTATCGCTCTTGGTCATCCTTTAGGTTGTACTGGAGCAAAACTTTCTATTCAGTTATTAAATGAAATGAAAAGAAGAAATCAGAAGTATGGAATGGTAACTGCTTGTGTTGGTGGTGGTCAGGGAATTGCGGGTATTTATGAAAGGCTTTAAATCTTTTTAACTACATAGGTTACAATACCCCAAACTATAAATTCATTCTCTTCAGTAACCTTAATCGGATCATATTTTTTATTTTCTGGTATTAGATATACGTGATCTTTTTCAATCTTTACCCTCTTAACAGTAAACTCTCCATTTAAATAGCATACTGCAATTTTATTATTTTTTAATTCTTCACTTCTATCTATTACTAAAATATCCCCATCGTCTAGACCTGCATCTTTCATCGATTCACCTGAGACTTTAGCATAAAATGTAGCTTCCTTATTTTTAACTACAACTTTTTCAAGACTAATTCTTGACTCCTCAAAGTCACCTGCTGGTGAAGGAAAACCTGCAGAAATTCCCTCCTCAATGAATAAATTATTTAAGGAGCTGTCTTCATTTGGTTTAAATATTCTGATATTATTTTTCATATCCTAACTAACAATTAATACTTCATCAATTTCAGTTGTATAGTTCCTTGAAAGTTTTTGTCTTTTCATTTTCCATATTCTTTTCTGATCCTGACTTGCAAGTCTTACTTTGTAGAGACCATATTTGTCATCAATATTATCAATACTTTTCATTAGCTTTTTTTGTTTTTCAAGGTCTTTATCAAATAAGCTAAATTGGTGATTAGACTGAGGAGATAATCCCATCAATATTATTCCTGCTTTTTTATAAAGTCTATTTTTAGAATAAATCTTCTTTAAAAGATTTACAGCAAATTTACTTATTTCAATACTTGAACTTGTTGAGAAGGGAAGTGAACCTGTTAAACTAAAATGATATCTTTCACTGTTTTGCTTAAAAGGATTACTACGAATAAAGACACAAATCATATTACACTCGCTATTTTGTCTTCTTAGTTTTTTAGATGCAACCATAGAGAATGTAGTAATTCTTTCAATTAAATCGTCTAGTGAGGAAATTTCAGATTCAAAACTTCTAGTTGTAGCGATAGACTTTTTATCCACCTTTCCTCCTTCTATTTCTAGAGTAGGAGTCCCTTCAAGTTCTTTTTTGAGTTTGAGACCTATGATACTCATATTCTTTTTGACCCATTTATCAGGAAGATTTATGAAGTCAATTCCATTTTTGATATTAATTCTTGATAATTTTTTTTCATTTTGAAAGCCAATACCCCATATGTCTCTTGTAGAAATATTGGATAATGCTTCTATACGTTTTTTGTTATCGTTGATTGAATAAAATCCATTTGTTTTATCTGAGTTTTTTTTAGCAATTCTATTTGCAACCTTTGCAAGTGATTTTGTAGATGCTAAGCCTACTGAAACTGATATGCCTGTCCATTTAAGAACAGTTTTTATTATATCTTTACACTTTTTATTAGCTTCATTTTCAGAGAATCCATTGAGCTTTATAAATGCCTCATCTATACTATATATCTCTACATCGGGCACATGTTTAGATATAATAGCCATCACTCGATTACTCATATCCCCATACAATGTAAAATTAGAGGAGAAGATCTGAACCTTATTTTTTTGAAAAATTTCTTTATACTTAAATGCAGGAGCCCCCATAGGAATACCCAGTGATTTAGCTTCATTGCTACGAGCTATGACACAACCGTCATTGTTAGATAAAATCACAAGTGGTTTACCATTTAAATCAGGCTGAAAAACTCTTTCACAAGAAGCGTAAAAATTATTACAATCAATTAGGGCAAACATTATACAAAAATCTAAAAATTATTAAGAAACATAAAAAACAAGTTGTAATTTTATTAACTATATAAAATTAAATGGACAAATTCTCATTTCTTAACTCAGCTCACACAAGTTTTTTTTCAGAAATGTATGATCAATACCTGAAATCTCCTGATACCTTAGAGCCAAGTTGGAAAGCTTTTTTTCAGGGATTTGATTTTGGATTAGAGAGTGCGAATATAACTGTTGAAGAGAAAAAATTTGAGGTTCCAGAAAATATAAAAAAAGAGTTTCAGGTTGTAAACTTAATAGATGCTTACAGGAAGAGAGGACATCTGTTTACGGTTACAAATCCTGTAAGAGAAAGGAGGAAATATATACCAACACTAGATATTGAGAATTTTGGATTAAATAAAAATGATCTTGAATTAGTCTTCAGTGCAGGTGAAATAGTTGGAATTGGAGCAGATAAACTAAAGAATATCATCAATCATTTGAAAAGAATATACTGTGATTCAATAGGTATTGAGTATATGTATATTAGAGATCCTGAAAAAGTTAAATGGATTCAAAACCAAATTAATATAAATGGTAACCATCCAAATTTTACAAAAGATGAAAAACTTAAAATTTTAAAGAGTCTAAACAAGGCATATACATTTGAGAATTTTTTACAAAAGAAATATGTTGGACAAAAAAGGTTTTCCCTTGAAGGGGGAGAGTCTCTAATTCCAGCTATTGATTTTTTGATTAACTCTGCTGCTGAAAAGGGTGTAGAGGAATTCATTATGGGAATGTCTCACAGAGGAAGATTAAATACTCTTGTAAATATATTTGGTAAGTCCAGTAGAGATATTTTTGGTGAATTTGAAGGTAAAGATTATGAAGAAGATATTTTTGATGGTGATGTAAAGTATCATCTTGGATGGACTTCCGAACGGACTACATCATCAGGTAAAAAAATAAACATGAACCTTGCTCCAAACCCCTCTCATCTTGAATCTGTAGATCCTATTGTCCAAGGTATTGCTCGAGCTAAATTAGAAAATGATTTTAATAATGAAACGAATAAAGTTTTACCTATTATTGTACATGGCGATGCTGCAATTGCTGGTCAAGGTGTTGTATACGAAGTAATTCAAATGTCAAGATTGAGAGGATACTCAACTGGTGGAACAATTCATTTAATAGTAAACAATCAAGTTGGTTTTACTACTAATTACCTTGACGCAAGATCAAGCACATATTGTACAGATGTAGGTAAAGTAACTTTATCTCCGGTCCTCCATGTTAACTCTGATGATGTTGAGGCAGTTATTCACGCTGTGACTTTTGCTTTAGATTATAGGAATCAGTTTAATAGGGATGTTTTTATTGATTTGTTAGGTTATAGAAAATATGGTCATAATGAGGGTGATGAACCAAGATTTACTCAGCCTAAGTTATATAAGTATATCTCTTCACATCCTAATCCTAGGGATATATATGCTTCTAAATTAATTCAAGAAGGTTTAATTGAAAAACAATATGTTTCTAAAATTGAGTCAAAATATTTTATGACGCTTGAGGAAGAATTGACTGATTCTAAGAAAAAGAAAAAAACTAAAATTACTCCTTTTATGCAAGAAGTTTGGGATGAGTATAGGAGAGTTGATGAAAAAATAATGCTTGAGGATCATAAAACTAATTCTCTAAAAGATATCATTTTAAGTGTTGCTAAATCCATAACTCATCTTCCTGATAAATTATTTTTAAAAAAGGTTGTTAGGCTCTTTAAATCAAGAGAAAAACTAATCTTTGAAAGTGGAAAAATTGACTGGGCAATGGCTGAATTACTTGCATATGGAACACTGATGTCCGAAGGGTTTGATGTCAGGATTTCAGGACAGGATGTTGAAAGAGGAACATTTTCACATAGACATGCAGTTTTAAAATCTGAAGATTCCGAAGAGGAGTATCTTCCTCTAAATAATATCAAAGTAAAGGACAAGGGAATATTTAGAATATATAATTCTCCATTATCTGAATATGCTGTTTTGGGTTTTGATTATGGCTATGCTTTGGCTAGTCCTAGATGTTTAACTATTTGGGAAGCTCAATTCGGAGATTTTTCAAATGGTGCTCAAATTATTATTGACCAATATATTTCTTCTGCAGAAGACAAATGGAAACTACAAAATGGTATAGTTCTTTATCTACCTCACGGCTATGAGGGACAAGGTGCCGAACATTCTTCTGCAAGAATGGAGCGCTATTTGCAATTGTGCGCTAAGGATAATATGTATGCAGCTAATTGCACCACTCCTTCAAATCTTTTTCACTTGTTAAGGAGGCAGATGTTGACAGACTTTAGAAAGCCTTTAATATTATTTACTCCAAAAAGTTTACTTAGGCATCCAAAAGTTATTTCAAATATTAGTGAATTGAGTGAGTCTAAATTTCTTCCAGTAATTACTGATTCTGAAATTGACCCTAATAATGTAAATTCTCTAGTATTCTGTTCTGGAAAATTTTATTTTGATTTACTTGATTATAGAGAAAAAAATAATATCAAAGATGTAGCTTTAGTTAGAATAGAGCAGTTGTTTCCACTTCCTGTTAAACTAGTAATTTCTGAAATTAAAAAATTCTCAAATGCTAATGATATAGTTTGGGCACAGGAAGAGCCAAAAAACATGGGTGCTTGGTCCCATATTCAAACATATCATCCAATTGCTAAAAACATGAGACCAGCTACTAGAAGGTTTTATGGATCTACAGCATCAGGTAGTTATACTCGGTTTGAAAGAAGACATAATCAGGTAATAGATTATGTATTTGATAAGAGAAAAAATAATTTTAAAAAATAATTTTTTAATTTTTAAAAAACTGCAGCTTTATGATTAATTTTAATAACTTAAAATAGCTAAAAAAAAGTAATGGTTCTTGAAATGAAAATTCCTTCACCAGGTGAGTCAATAACAGAAGTTGAAATCTCTCAATGGCTTGTTAAGGAAGGAGATATTGTTAATAAAGATCAAACAATCGCAGAGCTGGATTCAGATAAAGCAACTTTGGACTTACCTGCAGAAGCCTCTGGAAAAATATCTTTTAAAGCGCAAGAAGGTGATACAATGTCAGTTGGTGATGTAATTTGCTTAATTGATCCTTCAGAAATTTCAAATTCTGAGTCGTTCACAAATGATCCTTCAGAAAAAATAAATATTCAAGAAGAAAAAGTTGAAACAACTCAAATCGATGAAATAAATATTACTCCTCTTGCAAGAAATATTGCTACTGATAAAGGTATTGATATTAAAGCTATTGAATCAAAAGGGGAGAAAATAACTAAAGAAGATGTTTTAAAGGCTGCACCAGCAATGGGTTTTTCAAATGATAAAGAAAGAAAAGAAAACAGGGAGAAACTTTCAATGTTAAGGAGGAAAGTTGCTGAAAGGCTAGTTTCAGTTAAAAATGAGACTGCTATGCTTACTACTTTTAACGAAGCTGATTTATCAAAAATTTTTGAACTCAGAAAAAAATATAAAGAAGCATTTTCCTTAAAGCATGGTGTAGGTCTTGGTTTTATGAGTTTTTTTACTAAAGCAGTTACTAGAGCTCTTCAACTATTTCCAGATGTTAATTCTATGATTAATGGTAATGAAAAGATATCTTACAATTACTCTGATGTAAGTATTGCAGTCTCTGGCCCAAAAGGTCTTATGACTCCTGTATTGAGAAATGCTCAAAATCTTTCTTTCGCTGGAATTGAACAAGAAATAAAGAGACTTGCAGATCATGTAAGAAATAAATCAATTACAGTTGACGAACTGACAGGAGGTACATTTACTATATCTAACGGTGGTGTTTTTGGGTCAATGCTTTCTACACCAATAATTAATCCTCCTCAATCAGGAATTCTTGGGATGCACAATATAATTGAAAGACCTATTGCTATTGATGGTAAAGTTGAAATTAGACCTATGATGTATCTTGCTTTATCATATGATCATAGAATTATTGATGGTAATCAATCTGTAGGATTCTTAATTGCTGTCAAAGAGGGGGTAGAAGATCCAGAAAATATTTTAATGGATGGTAAAGTTCAAAAATCTTTAGGCCTTAATTAATTTGATTGATACACATACCCATTTATACTTAGATCAGTTTAAAGATGACATTGATGATGTTATACAAAGAGCTATTTCAGTAGGTGTAGATAAATTTTATTTACCATCAATAAATTCAAAACAAAACCTTAGCATGCATAATTTACAAAAGAAATTTCCTAATAGGGTTTTCTGCATGATAGGTCTTCATCCTTGTTACGTTGATAAAAACTACAAACTTGAAATTGATTTTATAAAAAAAAGAATTAAAGAATATCATTACACAGCTATTGGCGAAATAGGTATAGATCTATTTCATGAAAAAAAATATTTTAAACAGCAGGTTTATGCTTTTGAAGAACAAATTAAACTAGCAATTGAATATGATCTTCCAATAGTAATTCATTCAAGAGAATCTTTTAAAGAAATTTTTCAAGTTCTTGAAAAATATAAATCGAATAAGCTAAGAGGAATATTTCATTGTTTTACAGGTGATATTGATCAGGCAAATAAAATTATAGACTTAAATTTCCACCTTGGAATTGGAGGTGTTGTAACTTTTAAAAATGGAAAGATATCGGAATTTTTAAATCAAGTCCCTATTGAAAAAATTGTATTAGAAACTGATTCACCATATCTTGCCCCCGCTCCTTATAGAGGAAAAAGAAATGAGAGTTCTTATATTGAATTAATTGCAAAGAAAATATCTGAAATATATAATATGGATTTAAAGGATGTGAGTGAGATTACAGATAAGACTGCACTTAAAATTTTTGGAACTTAATTTATTAATTAGAGAGGTGGCCGAGTGGTTTAAGGCGCACGCTTGGAAAGCGTGTATTCTAGAAATGGAATCGAGGGTTCGAATCCCTTCCTCTCTGCAACAATTAAATCTAATTAAACCTTTTATTAAAAATCTTAATTTTTTAATGAGTTAATTTTTCTACTAAAAAATCTGAGTAATACCCCATATGCAGGAAGAAAAAAAATAAGTCCAATTAAAATCTTCAATATTGTTTGAGTTCCAGCAATTTCAAACCAGTTATTAGACATATAAATATCGTCAGAGTTATAAAAAGCTGTAAAAAAGAAAGTATAGGAGTCAATAATATTTGAAACTATTGTTGATAATGCTGGAGCTATCCACCAGGAGGCGTATTTCTCTCTTATAAATTGAAAAGCATTTATGTCAATTAATACTCCAATTGCATATGCTATTCCACTAGCAATTCCAATCCTTATGGAAACAGATGCAGGATTCTCCTCAAGATATAGAATAAGAATTGATGAAATAATTGCAAATGGAAATGAAAAAGTAATAGTCTTTTGAGCCATAGACTTACCTATTAACCTTATTGTAAGATCTGTTGCAACAACTATTAATGGAAAACTAAATGCAGCCCATGTAATCTTAAAACTATAAAATTCAATTGGAATTGAAACTAATACATTTGAAAGCGTAATAATGCTTATGTGAAAAATAACAAGCAATGGTAATAAACTAATTTTCTTTTTTAACATTTATTATATATTTACCACCAATTTTCCCATGGAAAAACATACCAAATTGGATTTTCTTTTTTATTGATTATTTGACCATGATATTCAATTTTAGTTTTACTTGAAATGTTATTTATTAATGCTGCATAGCGTATGTCAGCATTGGTATTATCAAATGTTTCTTTTACAATAGTAAAAGTTTTACCTGTATCATTAATATCATCAATTATAAGTGCAGACTTAAACTTTTTTAGAGTATTAACTGATATTTTTTGATTATCTATAGATTTAATATCAACCATCTTATGTGGCTTATTTAAAAAATGTGAAAGATAAACTCCAGGTATACAACCACCTCTATTAATGCTTACTATGATTTCAGGGTTAAACCCTGAAATATCTATTTGCTTAACTATCTCTTTAAGTGCATATTTTATCTCATCAACTGAGATTATACTTTTTTTCATTTAAAGAATAATTTTAATTTAACTAAATATAAAAAAACAGTACTATTTTTAATTAACTTGATAAAATTTTTTTAGTGAACTTTATTAAATATATTTCTAAGCTTCAATTTACTTTGTTTGCTTTTACAATTCTTTTTTTTGCATGTAATATGCATGGTGAAGATTCATGGGAAACTATAAAACCTTTACCATTAGATCCTCAAATTGAGTCTCAAATTGATGAAATACTTCCTAAACTAACTTTAGAACAAAAAGTGGGACAAGTAATTCAGGGGGATAGTGACTCAGTAACTCCTGAAGATGTCAAGAAATATAGGTTAGGATCTGTGTTAAGTGGTGGTAATTCTGCTCCAGGTCCACTAAATTATGCAGAAACAAAAGCATGGTTGGAATTAGCTGATAAATACTTTAATTCATCAATTGATGATGAAGGAGTTGAAATAGCTATACCAATTATATGGGGAATTGATGCTGTACATGGACATGCAAACTTAAAAGGTGCAATAATATTCCCTCATAATATTGGTTTAGGTGCTACAAACAATCCTGAACTAATTGAAAAAATTGCTAAAATCACTGCTCATGAGTTAACTGTATCTGGTCATGATTGGACTTTTGCTCCAACATTAGCAGTCCCACAAGATCTTAGATGGGGGAGAAGCTATGAGGGATTTTCTGAAGACCCTAAAATTGTAAAGTCTTATGGAAATAGAATTGTTATTGGTTTACAAGGTAAGTTTGGATCTGAAGATTTCATGGGTAATGGAAAAGTGATTTCAAGTGCAAAGCATTTTTTAGCAGATGGAGCTACAGAAAATGGAGTAGATCAGGGTGATGCTTTACTAAGTGAAAATGAATTAAGTAAAATACACGCTGCAGGTTATTATAGTTCAATACCTGCTGGTGTACAAACCGTAATGGCCTCTTTCTCAAGTTGGAATGGAAGAAAACTTCATGGAGATAAAGAAATTTTAACTGATATTTTAAAGAAAAAAATGGGGTTCAATGGGTTTGTTGTAGGTGATTGGAATGGTCATGGTCAAGTCCCGGGTTGTGTAAATACAGATTGCCCTCAATCTTTAAATGCTGGTTTAGACATGTATATGGCTCCAGATAGTTGGAAAGGACTTTACGAAAGCACATTACAACATGTAAAAGATGAAACTATCCCAATTGAACGTTTGGATGATGCTGTTAGAAGAATTTTGAGAGTCAAACTTGCATCTGGAATTTTTCAAAAAGGTCCACCAAGCTCTAGAGTAAATGCAGGAAATGAAAGTCTTTTGGCAATGCCAGAGCATAGAGAAATTGCAAGACAATCTGTAAGAGAGTCTATGGTATTACTTAAAAATAATAATAATGTATTGCCAATTGATCCTTCAAAAAAAATATTAGTTATTGGAGATGGTGCTGCAAGTATTTCAAAAGCTAGTGGAGGTTGGACTCTTTCTTGGCAGGGAAATAATCATACTAATGAAGAGTTCCCGAATGGAGAATCTATTCTCGACGGAATTAAAGAAATTGTTAACAATGCAGGTGGAACAGTGATTTTTTCAGAAGAGGGTGATACTTCTATAAGAGCAGACATAGTTATAGCAATTTATGGAGAAGATTCTTATGCGGAATTTCAAGGAGATAGAGAAAACCTAGATTTTATTCCAAATGGATTTGATACTACTAAGTTAAAAGTGTACAAAAACATTGGTATTCCAGTTATATCAGTCTTCTTATCTGGTCGTCCTATGTGGACAAATCCAGAAATTAATAATTCAGATTCATTTATTGCAGCTTGGTTACCGGGGAGCGAGGGTGGAGGTGTTGCTGATATGCTTTTTCAGACAGATCCATCATACGATTTCAAAGGTAAATTATCTTTTACCTGGCCATCCTCTGCTGTAGTGTCAGAAAACAATAATGAGGGATTATATGAATTGGGATATGGACTCACATACAATAATAAAGATCAGATTGATTTATTATCTGAAAATTCTGGATTAGAAAATTCTGATATTTTATCAACTGGAGTTTATTTTAATAAGGGTTATTCGATTCCTCCCTGGAGCTTATGGTTAATTTCTGGAGATCTAGAAAAACAAATTGCAAGTTTTCCAACATCTGTTGGAGGGCTCATTATTAGTAAGACTGATCATCTAGCTCAAGAAGATGCTTTGAGAATTAATTGGACAAAAGGAGATGAAACTAGATACTTACCCTCATTTAATGGTGATTATTTTCGAATTTCCTCTGCTAAGACAGACGATATAACGCGACAGTCTAATGGTGCAATGAAACTTGCTTTTTTCGCAAAATCATTTACTAGCTCTGATGAAATAATTGAAATTGGTCAATGTGATAATCAAATTGATTGTAACAAAACCATACAAATCAAAATTACTGATAATTGGCAGGAATATATGATTAGCTTAAAAGATTTTGAGAAACTTGGAATAGATATGTCAAATATTACTTCACCTATTTTAGTTAAGGCCAATCAAGGAGTTGATATTGGATTAAGTAATATTCGCTTAGAATAACAATTTTCTAAAATTAAAATTTATTACCTTGAAAAAAAACCTAAGTATGTTTAACTCAAAAATATCTGGATTAGGAAAGTACCTCCCAGAAAACACTGTAACTAACGATGATCTCTCTAAAATTATGGATACTTCAAGTGAGTGGATTATAGAAAGAACTGGAATCAATGAGAGAAGGCATATTAAAAAAGGAGATGGAAATACAACTGCTACTATGGGAGTTAAGGCAGCAAAAATTGCTATTGAAAGAGCTGGTATCGACAAAAACGATATTGATTTAATACTCTTTGCAACCTTAAGTCCGGACTATTATTTTCCTGGAAGTGGAGTCTTAGTTCAAGAACTATTAGATATACCCACTTGCCCTGCTATGGACATAAGAAATCAATGTTCAGGTTTTATATACGCTATTGCAACTGCTGATCAATTCATAAAGTCTGGAATGTATAAAAACATACTTGTTATTGGTTCTGAAAATCACTCTGGAGGACTTGACATGTCTACCAGAGGTAGAGGGGTTTCAGTGATTTTTGGTGATGGATCTGGAGCAGCAGTTCTTTCAAGAGAGGAAGATTTAAGTCAAGGTATTCTGTCTTCTCATCTTCATTCAGAGGGAAAATATGCCGAAGAACTTTCATTGATTGGACCAAGTACAAATCGCTGGGTTCCCGAAATTCTTGATGCAAATGACCCTGAAGATATTTCATATTATCCTAACATGAATGGTCAATTGGTTTTTAAAAATGCAGTTGTACGTTTTTCTGAGGTAATTATGGAAGGTTTAACTCACAATAATTTAGGTCCTGAAAAGATTGATATGTTAATCCCTCATCAAGCGAATCTTCGGATCTCTCAATTTATACAAAAGAAATTTGGTCTTTCAGAAGATAAGGTTTTTAATAATATCCAGAAATATGGAAATACAACCGCAGGCTCTATCCCTATTGCTTTAACAGAAGCTTGGGAGGATGGAAAAATTAAGCAAGGAGACATAGTTGTTCTCGCAGCTTTTGGAAGTGGGTTCACATGGGGAAGTTCTATTATTAGGTGGTAACAGTATGTTTTTATTGAATTAGTTAATTTTTTAAATTCAATGTTTTTGATATTCTATTTAAAAAACCCTCAAATACTCTTAAAAATAATAGAATTTTTTCTTTTATATAAAGAAATATTTAGGTCAAAAAAAAAGTTTGAATCGTTTAATAATTTTTATATCTTTCTATTCTCAATTATTGAAAAATATAGAAAAATGAAAAAAATATTATTTGCCTTAATCCTTTCTGTTTTTGTTGTTTCATCATTCACTAATAACATTTATGCAAACTCAGTTAATAGCTCAATTACTATTCAGGATTCACAAGACGAACCAATGATGGAAACTTCCGGTGAAGCTTCTGCGGGTTTTACACAAGAGTTAAAGAAACGTTTTATTGAAGGAGGTCCAGGCTTCATGGGGATTGTTTTAATCTGTCTTATTCTTGGTTTAGCAATTTCAATTGAAAGAATTATTTACTTGAACTTATCTACAACCAACTCAAACAAACTAACAGATGAAGTAGAGGAAGCACTTAAATCTGGTGGTGTTGAAGCTGCTAAAGAAGTATGTAGAAATACTAAAGGTCCTGTTGCTTCGATCTTTTATCAAGGATTAGACCGAGCTAAAGATGGAGTTGAAAGTGCTGAGAAAGCAGTAATATCTTATGGTGGAGTTCAAATGGGACAATTAGAAAAAAATGTTTCATGGATTTCTCTTTTTATAGCTCTGGCACCTATGCTTGGTTTCATGGGAACTGTTATCGGGATGATTAACGCTTTCGACAGAATTGAAGCTGCTGGGGATATGCAACCTTCTCTTGTAGCGGGTGGTATTAAAATAGCTCTTTTAACAACAGTCTTTGGACTAATAGTTGCAATTATACTTCAAGTATTTTACAACTATATCGTAGCTAAAATTGATTCTATAGTCAACGACATGGAAGACGCATCAATTACTTTAATTGATATTCTTTCAGCTCAAAAAAAATAATAAATTATGAATCTTGAAAAAATAACTAGAATAGGGTGCATTTCTCTTGGAGTCCTAGGTTTGGTCTTCTTGTCAATTGTTTTTATTAATGGGGATGACTCAATAAAAATGGCTGCTGCATCTGGAAATTTTGGATCAATAACACCTATTATTATTCTTAGTCAAATAATTTTATTGATAGCGATAACTGTTACATTAGTTTTTTCATTAAGAGGTATTTCAAAAGATAAAGCAAAAATGAAAAATGCATTAAAGTCTTTGGGTTTATTTCTCATTGTTATTGTAATTGCTTTTTTACTTTCAAGTGGAGTAGAGACTCCCATGAGAGATGGTGAAGTACTTTCAGCTTTTGGTTCAAAATTAGTTGGGACAGGCATTAGAGTATTCTATATTTTATCTATTGTTGCTGTTGGTCTTATGATTTTTCCAGGATCAAAAAGATTATTTAAAAAATAAGATATGGCCAAAAGAAAAGCTCCAGAGGTTAATGCAGGGTCAATGGCTGATATTGCCTTTTTACTTTTAATTTTCTTTTTAGTTACTACAACTATTGAAACAGATAGTGGAATAAATAGAAAACTTCCTCCCATGGAAGATCAAATAGACCCTCCAATTATTAGAGAAAAAAATATTTTTACTGTAGTTGTTAATAAGAATAATCAGCTACTAGTTGAAGAGTCTCTAACTGATATTAAAGACCTTAGAGGTTTAGCAGTAGATTTTCTAGACAATGGTGGAGGATCAGGTGAAGAAGCTTGCGATTACTGTCAAGGTAACCGTGATCCTAGATCTTCAGATAATCCAGATAAAGCTATTATTTCATTAAAAAATGATAGAGAAACTGAATATAAAGTCTATATAGCAGTTCAAAACGAGTTGGTTGCTGCATACAATGAACTTAGAAATAGGGAATTTTCAAGATTAAATCCTAATTTAGGTATTTCATATGTTGAAGCTGATCTAATTTATAGTGATCCAAGAACGTCATTAGATGATAAAACTAGTTTGAAAGAAAAGCTTGACGTCGTAAAATTATTATATCCTCAAAAATTATCAGAGGCTGAACCAAGTAAAGTAAATTAAATATGGCAAAGTTTAATAAAAAGAAAAGTGGAGATCTTCCGGCAATATCAACGGCTTCGTTACCAGATATAGTTTTTATGTTGTTATTCTTTTTCATGGTAGCTACAGTTATGCGTGATAGTACCTTAATGGTACAAAATACTCTTCCTGCGGCTGATCAAATTCAGAAATTAGATAAAAAAGATAGAGTTATATACATCTATGCAGGTAAACCTTCTAGTAGATATGTTGATACTTATGGTACTCAGGCAAGAATTCAACTGAATGATAAATTTGGAACTGTAGAAGAGGTTGGAGCATTTGTGCTTGCAGAGAGAGCTGCTAAGCGTCAGGAGCTTCAAAACGTTCTTACTACTGCGTTAAAAGTTGACAGTGATACAAAGATGGGTATTATTAGTGATATTAAGCAAGAGTTAAGAAAAGTAAATGCTCTTAAGCTAAATTATACGACCAGAGTTGGAGACTACACCCAAAATTTTAATTAGAAGAAATTTAATTTTTTTAATTTACCTATTATCACCCTTTCTATACAGTCAGTATCAGACTGAACCCTCAAATGTCTCATATAAAGAAGATCAAATATATTTTGGTTCAAGTTATTTTATTCAAAGCGAATCTATTCAAGACTTTAAACAAAATGGTTTCTCAGGTAACTTTCAATTTGGTTTTATTCGTGATATTAGTTTGAATAAAAATTCAACACAAGCTTTAGGTATAGGTTTGGGTTTTGAAAGAAACTTTTTTAATTCCAATATTCAACCCAATAATGACAATAATAAAATTAATTACAGGATTGTTGTTAGTAGATTCCTTGAATCTAAAAACGAGTTATCCTTTTCATCAATTGTACTTCCAATTGAATTTAGATGGAGACGCTCATCAATAGATAATTACAAGTTTTGGAGAATATACTCTGGCTTCAAAATAAAGAAAAACTTTCCTATATATTCAAACCCTTCATATGGGTCAGAACTAAAAATTAATGAAATTGAAGATTGGACAACCTCTTTTTATCTAAATACAGGTTACAATACTTGGAATATATCTTTGGAATATGATTTGATACCAATAATAAAAGATAAAAAAACAGAAGATGGGAATGATTTAAATATAAGTTTCTTTAGACTTGGATTAATTTTCTATATCCTATAATTCCTTTCTAAGTCTAGCTACAGATATTTCAAGCTGTTCTCTATATTTAGAAACAGTTCTTCTTGCTATCTTATATCCCTTTTCTAAAAGTTTGTTTGATAATTCTATATCTGATAGTGGTTTAGTCTTATCTTCATTATCTATTATTTCCTTTAATATTTTTTTTATTTCAATTGTTGAAATCTCTTCACCATCTTTATTCTTCATTCCTTCAGAGAAATATTTTTTTAAAAGTTTAATTCCATAGGGAGTGTCAATATATTTGCTATTAGCAACTCTAGAAATTGTTGAAATATCCATATTAATTATTTCAGCAATATCTTTAAGAATCATAGGTTTAAGATTAGCTTCTTCACCTGTTAAGAAATAATCTTTTTGAAAATTAACAATCGCATTTACAGTATGAAACAATGTTTGATATCTTTGTTCAATAGCTTCAATAAACCATTTAGCAGAATCAAGTTTTTGCTTTAAAAACTGCATAGCTTGATTTTGAGACTTAGTTTTTTTTGGGTCGTTTTTATAACCTTCAAGAATATTTTTATACGATGATGAAAGTCTTAACTCTGGTGAATTTCTCCTGTTTAGCTCAACTATGAGGTTCCCATCATCAATTGTTAAAATAAAATCTGGAATAATAGTATTATTTGAAAAATCACTAGTAATAGAACCTCCAGGTTTAGGATTTAGCCTAGATATTTCTTTTATAACTTCTTTTAATTCATTGTTTGATAAATTTAATTTTTCTGAAAGTTTTGAAAACTTCTTTTTGGAAAATAATTCAAATTCATTCTCAATAATTCTGATAGAATTTATAATTGAGTGTTTTAAATTATTTTTTTTCTTTAACTGAATTAAAAGGCACTCCTGAAGAGATCTTGCACCAACACCAGGTGGATCTAGGTCTTGAATTTTAAGTAAAATTGACTGAATATCTTCTTTGGTAGAAATAATATTTTGAGTAAATGCTAAATCATCAATTATATCATCAATTTCTCTTCTTAAATAACCACTTTCATCTATACTTCCAATTAGAAATTCACATATTGGTTTTTCAGAATCACTAAGAATTAAATTTTTAGACTGATTATCTAAAAATTGATGAAAGCTAACTGATGATTTTCTTTGAAAATTTTTTTCTTCTTCTTGGTTTGAATAATAACTTTGATTCAAATCTCCTGATTCACTATCAAGATAATCATCAACGTTTACATTCTCATCAATAATTTCAGAATCATTAGCTTGTTCATCTTGTAGCTCACTTCCAGTTTCAAGTGCAGGGTTTTCTTCAATCTCATTTATAATTTTTTGTTCTAATTCAGTAGTGGTTAATTGAATTAATTTCATCAACTGAATCTGTTGAGGAGAAAGCTTTTGGGATAACTTTAATTGTAGTTTTTGATTAAGCATTTTGATTTTATACTTAAACAAAAGTAAGAAAAGTATTAATTCATTTTAAAAAGAAGCATTTTTCGGAGTTCTGGGGTATGGAATGACATCTCTAATATTCTGCATTCCTGTGCAGAACATAACAATTCTCTCGAATCCTAGTCCAAACCCACTATGAGGGACAGTACCATACTTTCTAAGATCTAAATACCACCATAAATCTTTTTCATCAATGTCCATTTCATTCATTCTTTTCTTTAAGACATCCAATCTTTCCTCTCTTTGAGATCCACCAATAATCTCGCCAATTCCAGGAAATAGAACATCCATTGCTCTAACTGTCTTTTTGTCATCATTTAATCTCATATAAAAAGCTTTGATTTTAGAGGGATAATCATAAATAATTACCGGAGATTTGAAGTGTTTTTCTACTAAAAATCTTTCATGTTCACTTTGAAAATCAGATCCCCACTCTTCAATTTTAAAATTAAATTTTTTCTTTTTGTTATAATTTGAGTTTCTAAGAATTTCAAAAGCTTCTGAATAAGAAACCCTAACAAATTTATTATTTATTGTAAACTTTATTTTTTCAATTAAATTAAGATCACTTCTTTCATTTTTTGGTTTTTGACTATCCTCTTTCACAAGCCTTTCATCAAGAAAATTAAGATCATCTAAACATGAATCTAGAATATATTGAAGTAAATATTTTAGAAAAGATTCAGCTAAATCCATATTATCATTAAGATCATAAAAAGCCATTTCAGGTTCTATCATCCAGAATTCAGATGCATGCCTTGAAGTGTTCGAATTTTCTGCTCTAAAGGTAGGGCCAAAGGTATATACATTACCTAGTCCCAATGCATAAGTTTCAGCTTCCAGTTGTCCAGATACAGTTAAGCTTGTTTTTTTTCCAAAAAAATCTTTTGAATAATCAACTTCTTTAGACTGTATTTCATTTTGATCAATTGTAGTTACTCTAAACATTTCACCAGCACCCTCAGCATCATTTGAAGTAATAATTGGAGTGTGTATGTAATTAAAGTTATTATCATTGAAAAACTTATGAATTCCAAATGCTAAATTTGATCTAATTCTCATTACAGAGCTAAATGTAGAAGTCCTAATTCTTAAATGTGCTTGATCTCTTAAAAATTCAAAGCTGTGTTTCTTTGGTTGGATTGGATAGTTTTCAGAATCAGATTCTCCCAGAATTTCAATCTCTTCTACCCTAATTTCAAAACTTTGACCCTTACCTTGGCTTTCAACTAGTTTTCCTTTGACTTTTAATGAACATCCTACACTAATTCTTTTAATTATTCCTTCTTCAATAGTAGAATCTAAAATTACACATTGAATATTTTTGATAGTTGATCCGTCGTTTAGCTCGATAAACCTGTTGGCTCTAAAAGCTCTAACCCATCCGCCTATAATAATACTATTATTATAATCAGGTGAGTCATATATTTGTTTGATTTTTTTTAAATCCATATATCATAAAGTTAAAATGTCTCTTTCTTTTAAAGAGAACATTTCGTCTACTTTTTTTATGTATTTATCAGTTAATTCTTGAGAGTCTATTTCAAGATTGGATTTTAAGTCGTCTGAAATTTCTAGACTTTTGATTTTATTATTTGAATCTTTTCTGGTGTTTCTAATGCTTATTTTTGCTGATTCAGATTCTGACTTAGCAAATTTAGTTAATTCAACTCTTCTCTCTTCTGTTAATGGAGGTATATTAATTAGCAGTGATTCTCCATTATTTACTGGATTGAGTCCTAAGTTAGAACTAATAATACTTTTTTCAATTTCATCAAGTAAGTCTTTTTCCCAGGGTTGAATACTGATTGTTTGAGCATTTGGAGTACTTACTGAAGCAACTTGATTTAAAGGTGTCATATTACCATAATATTCAACAGAAATTCCTTTAAGCATAATAGGGTTTGCTTTACCAGCTCTAATCTTTGCTAACTCAGTCTCTAGGTGACTAATTGCAGATATCATATTTAATTCTGCACTATCAATTATTTCTTGATTATTTTCCATAATGTAGTTTATTTAGAGACTTTAGTTCCAATTTTTTCACCCATTACAACTTTTGTTAGGTTTCCTTTAGCATTCATATCAAATACAATAATTGGAAGCTCATTTTCTTTACTTAATGTAAATGCAGTAGTATCCATAATTTTTAAACCTTTCTTGATAGTTTCTTCAAACGAAATATCGTCAAACTTAATAGCTTCCTTATTTTTTTCTGGATCTTCATTATAAATACCATCAACTCTTGTCCCTTTTAAAATTACATCTGCACTAATTTCTATAGCTCTTAAGACTGCTGCAGAATCTGTAGTAAAATATGGGTTACCTGTTCCTGAAGCAAAAATTACAACTCGTCCTTTTTCTAGATGTCTAGTTGCCTTCCTTTTAATAAAAGGTTCTGCTATTGACTCCATCTTTATAGCAGATTGAAGTCTAGTAGGTATTTTAATATTTTCAAGGGCATTTTGAATAGCAAGACCATTTATAACTGTTGCCAACATACCCATGTAATCTGCTTGAACTCGATCAATTCCATCTTTAGATCCCGTTAGGCCTCTAAAAATATTACCACCGCCAATAACTATTGCAATTTCAACTCCTTGATCGTGAATATTTTTTATTTCTTTAGCATAGTCTACAAGTCTATCATTATCAATACCGTACAAGTTTTTTCCTAAGAGAGCTTCTCCACTTAGTTTTAGTAATATTCGATTATATTTCATTGTTAAGGAATAATGCAAATATAATTATAAACTTTTAACTTCTACTGAATCTTAAGTGCATTAAGGATAGAGAAGTCTCCAATTCCTGTCCGTCTGAGTTCATATAAAAAAGAACCTGAATTTAATCTTTGTCCAAAATCATTAGCAATAGATCTTATATATGTACCTTTTGAACATTTAATGATAAATTCAACATATGGACTTGAGAAGTTAGTTATTTCAAATTCATAAATTTCAATTTTTCTTTCTTGAATTTCAATTTTAATATTTTTTCTAGCATATTCATACATTCTTTTTCCATCTTTCTTTATTGCAGAATAAACAGGAGGTTTCTGCATTTTTTTTCCAATAAATTTTTTTGCTAAATTATGAAGATCACTTTCATTTATGTGACTGTAACTAAAACTTTTATTTACTTCTGTTTCACGGTCATATGATGGAGTTGATTCACCTAACTTAAACCTGCCTGTATATGATTTTGGAAGATTTTGATATTCAGAAATTTTCTTTGTTTGCTTACCTATGCAAATAATTAATAATCCACTAGCCAATGGGTCAAGCGTGCCAGCATGTCCAACTTTAATTTTTTTAATCTTAAATTTAGAAGTTAAAGACCTTCGAATATATTTAACTGCATCAAATGAGGTCCAATTCAAAGGCTTATCAATTAATAATGTTTTTCCATTTATGATATTATCATCACTAATATTATCTGCAGAATATTTTTGCATTAATCTTTATCATTATAAAGAATGGAAATTATACAAAGTACAAATCCAGATATTACCACTAGAGGTGCTAACCTAATACGTCTAAAACTATATATTTGATCATTGAATATTTCAGGATTATCTGATCCTCCACCAGACATTAAAAGAAATCCTAATCCAATTATTAAAATTGAAAGTAGAAGGAATATATATCTTTTATTATTATATAAAAATTCTTTTTTATTCATAATATTATCTTACAAATTTTAGTTTTAAATATTTCTGAGTTACAAAATATGAACTTAAATAAGAAGAAGAAATTCCATAAAGTAAAATAAAACTAATTAACAATACTACATCACTAAATTTTGTAAAAAAATTAAATTCATCTATTTGAATATTTAATTGAAAAATTGAAATAAACAAAACAGTGAGAGATGTTATTGAGGCTAAAAAACTTATTTTAATATAAGTCCAAATAAATGGCCTTCTTATAAATTTACTTGTTGCGCCAACCAACTGCATAGTTTTTATAATATCTCTTTTCGAATAAATTGAAATCTTGATAGAATTATTAATTAAGATAAAGCTAGAAGTAAAAAATAAAATACTTAATATTAAAATCCACATACCAATTTTGTCAAAGTTTTTGTTAAGAGCATCAACAAGTGGTTTGTCATATTCAATTTCTTCAATAAACTCAAAATTATTTAAGTTTTTTATAAAATTTTCAATAGAATAGGTATCAATTTTATCACCTTTTAGCCTGACTGATAAAGCATCAAGAAGAGGATTATAACCTAAAAATCCTAAAAATTCTTCACCTATTTCATTAGAAAAAATTTCTGCAGCGTCAGCTTTAGACAAATAACTTGTTTCTTTGACATCATCATTCAAATTTAAAAATTTAATTAATTGTTTGTTGTCAACCTCTTTTGTGTTATTTTTTAAATAAATACTGATTATGATATTTTCTTTAAAATAGTTTTCTACGGATGAGGAATTTAAATATATAAAACTAATTAAGGATAATGTAAATAATACCACTGTATTAATTAGAAATATCGATACTAAATTACTCCTAACCTTTTTTGTGTAAATGTTTTTTTTATTTTCCAAACTTTTATAAAAGTAATAAACAAATAATAAATTAATTTTTCTGTTAATTAAATAAGTTCTTCCTTTGTAAAAATTAACTTAAAGTGAGATATAATTTTCTAGAAATAGAAAAAAAATGGCAACATTTTTGGAAGATAAACCAAACTTATAAAGTTAGTTTATCATCCAAACCTAAACTTTACGTATTAGATATGTTTCCTTATCCATCTGGAGCTGGACTTCATGTGGGACATCCTTTAGGTTACATCGCTAGTGATATTTATTCAAGATATAAAAGACACAAAGGTTTTAATGTTCTTCATCCACAAGGATATGATTCATTTGGATTGCCAGCGGAACAGTATGCTATAAAAACTGGACAACATCCCAAAAAAACAACGTCTGAAAATATAAATATGTACAGGAAACAATTGGATAGAATTGGTTTTTCATTTGATTGGTCTAGAGAAATTAGAACCTCCGATCCAAATTATTATAAGTGGACACAATGGATATTCACTTTAATGTTTAATTCATTTTATTGTTCAAAAGAAAAAAAAGCTAAGAGTATTGATGTTTTAATTGATTCATTTAATAATAATGGAGATAAAGACTATCAGGATGATCTTAAGCCACTAGGATATACTTTTAGTAAATCTCAATGGAATAGTTTTGATGAAAAACTAAAATCAGAGATTTTAATGAACTTTAGGTTAGCCTATTTGACAAATGGTGATGTAAATTGGTGCGAGGAATTGGGTACAGTTTTAGCAAATGATGAAATCATTAATGGAGTAAGTGAAAGAGGAGGATATCCAGTTACTAAAAAAGTAGTTAAACATTGGTGTCTTAGAATTAGCAAGTACTCTGAAAGACTTTTAAATGACCTAGACAAAATAGAATGGCCAGAACCACTTAAAGAAATGCAAAGAAACTGGATTGGAAAATCTAAAGGTGTATCTATTACTTTTCAAGTTGAAAATTCCAATAGGCAAATTGAAGTATTTACAACTAGACCAGATACAATCTTTGGAGTTTCATTTTTGACAATTGCTCCTGAATATGAAGATACTTCTGAATTATCTTCTTCTAATAATAAATCATCAATCAAAAAATATATAAGTGAGGTTTCAAAAAAAACTGAAAGAGATAGGTTAACGGATGTCAAAACAGTTTCTGGAGTTTTTTCGGGTTCTTATGCAATTCATCCTTTTAATGGAAAAAGAATTCCTATCTGGATTTCGGATTATGTTATTGCTAGTTATGGAACTGGAGCAGTAATGGGTGTGCCAGCAGGTGATCAGCGTGACTTTGATTTTGCCAAAAAATTTCAAATAGACATTCCAAATATTTTTAAAAATATTGATATATCTAAAGCCGCATTTTCTGATAAATTTGGTTTTACACTAATTAATTCAGATATATTAAATGAAATGGACTACAGCACCTCATTGGATTTAATAATTAAAGAAATTGAAAATAGAGGTATTGGAAAATCTAAAATACAATATAAACTAAGAGATGCAATTTTTAGTAGACAGAGATACTGGGGTGAGCCAATTCCAATTTATTATAAAGATGGTATTCCAAAAAACATAGATTTAGATAACCTACCATTAAAGCTCCCTGAAGTTGATAATTTTCTTCCAACAAAAAATGGTGATTCACCTTTGGGTAATTCAAAAAAATGGGCGTGGAATGAAAACATCAAGAAAGTAGATTTAAATGAAAACATTAATAATGTTGATACTTTTCCTTTGGAATTAAATACAATGCCAGGTTGGGCTGGAAGTTCTTGGTACTTCTACAGATATATGGATCCAACTAACGACAAAGGTTTTGTTTCAAAAGACTCACAAGATTATTGGTCAGATATTGATGTATACTTTGGAGGAAGCGAACATGCTACAGGTCATTTACTTTATTCAAGGTTTTATCAAAAGTTTCTTTATGATTTTAAGTTTTTAAATAAAATCGAATATGCCAAGAAACTTATAAATCAAGGTATGATTCTTGGAAATTCTGCATTTATTTATCGTAATCCTTTAACCTCAGAGTATTTTTCATCTGATTTAACATCTGAAATTAAATTAGATAAAATTAGAATTGATATAAAGTATGTTAAAGGAGAAAATGAAGTTGATCTAGAAATGCTTCAAAATGAAGATAAAGATTTTAATGAATCTATTTTCAAAACAAAAAATCAAAAGTTTCTGTGTGTAAGAGAGCAGGAAAAAATGTCAAAATCAAAATTTAATGTAGTAAATCCGGATGAAATCTGTAACCAGTATGGAGCTGACACTCTAAGAATGTATGAAATGTTTCTTGGTCCAATTGAACAGTCTAAGCCCTGGGATACAAGAGGAATATCTGGAGTTCACTCATTTCTTAAAAAGTTTTGGAACTTATTTTTTAATGAAGATGGAATAAAACTTTCAGATGAAGAACCTAGTAAAGAATCTTTAAAAACCCTTCATAAAACAATAAAAAAAGTATCAGAGGATATTGAGAGACTTAGTCTTAATACTTGTATAAGCTCCTTCATGATATGTATTAATGAGCTAAGTTCTATAAACTGTAACAATAAACATATTCTTGAAAAATTACTAATTCTTATTTCCCCTTTTGCTCCTCATTTTGCAGAGGAATTATGGAGTCAAATAGGGAATAATAAATCAATTGTCAATGAAATATATCCTGAATACATTGAGAAATATCTAGTTGAATCTGAAAAAACATATCCTGTTTCATTTAATGGTAAAACAAAATTTACAATAAATCTCTCATTAGATTTAAATAAAAATGAAATTCAAGAAGCTGTTCTTTCTAGTGAAAAAACAAAATCTTTTTTAAACAATTCTAACCCTAAAAAGATAATTATTGTTCCTGGTAAAATTATTAATATCGTAATATGATAGATCCAATTTATGAAATTGTTGGTTTATCAGCAGCTATTTTTACTACGTCTGCATTTGTTCCTCAGGTTTATAAGATATATAAAGAAAAAAATGCTGATGGTATTTCATTAACAATGTACATCATCTTATTTATTGGCGTAATACTTTGGCTAATTTATGGAGTCTTAATTGGAAGTTTATCTATAATTATAGCAAATGGTGTTACAGCTTTGTTACAGCTTAGCATAATTATACTAAAGTTAAAAAATTTATAAAATTTTTTACTTTTTAACATATTAATTAAATTTGTAAAAAATAAATAAATGGAATACTTCATGTTTTTTGATTCGCTTTACTTTTGGATGGTTGCTCCAATTTTTGCACTGAGCGCATATGTTCAATATAAACTTCAATCAAAGTTTAAAAAATTTTCAAAACAACGTCTTTCTGCAAATCTTACTGGAAAAGAAATTGCTGAAAAAATGTTAAATGATCATGGTATTTATGATGTAAAGATCATTTCTGTAAAAGGTCAGCTTTCAGACCACTATAATCCTCAAAAAAAGACTGTAAACTTAAGTGAAAGTGTTTTTAATAAAGCAAACACTGCATCTGCTGCTGTTGCTGCTCATGAATGTGGCCACGCAGTTCAACATGCTAAGGGTTATGAATGGCTCAAAATGAGATCTATTCTTGTCCCAATGGTAGGTGTTACCTCTAATTTAGGAATTTGGTTTATACTAGGTGGAGCTTTTCTAGCTCAGAGTTCACCAATACTTGGAGAAAATATACTTTCACTGGGAATTCTTGGCTTTGCTTTTGGTACACTTTTCAGTTTAATAACCTTACCTGTAGAATTTGATGCAAGTAAAAGAGCAATCTATTGGCTTGAAAGAAAAAGAATTGTAAATCAAAGAGAGCTTATTCAATCAAAAGAAGCATTAAATTGGGCAGCTCGAACATATGTAGTTGCGGCCTTAGCCTCAATTGCTAATTTAGTCTATTTATGGTTTCGATTTGGAAGAAGGAATTAGTTAGCCTTTAATATATTTATCAATTGCCATCGCCATTGAGGGAAACAATTCCGTTGGCGCTTTAATATCGATTCTAAGATTCTTTGCTTTAGCTGCCTCCTCAGTTGTATTTCCATAAACAGCAATTAGTGTCTTGTTTTGCTCAAAATCTGGAAAATTCTCAAATAAAGATTGAATACCTAGGGGACTAAAAAACACTAGTATATCATAATATACATCTCTTAAATCAGATAAATCACTAACTACAGTTTTATAAAGTTGTGCTCTATCCCATGATATCTCAAATGAGTCTAGAGTTTTAATTATATCAGGATTTAAACTTCCAGAGGTTGGAGCTAAAAATTTTTCTTTATTAAATTTTGTAAATGTTGCTTCAAGATCTCTAAAATTATTATTACCAACATAAATTTTTCGTTTTCTGTAAACCACATATTTTTGAAGGTAATATGCCACAGCTTCTGATTGACAAAAATATTTTGTCTGAGCAGGGACTTTAAACCTCATCTCTTCAGTAATTCTAAAAAAATGATCAACAGAGTTTCTGCTAGTTAAAATGACATTTTGAAATTTGGAAAAATCAACCCTTTGAGCCCTTACCTCTTTAGCACTAAGTCCTTCAACATGAATAAATTTTCTAAAATCAATTTTGACCTTATGTTTTCTTATTAACGAAGAATATGGCGAGTTTTCATTAGTTGGGGTAGGCTGAGATATTAAGATAGTTTTAATGCTCATAGGATAATCTTAGGTTGAAAACAAATCTTGATATAACCATAACCAAGGGGCTAGTTTGAACGCACAAAGATACAAAATAAAATATATAAATTCTTTTGCTTCAGACTTTATAATTAAACTCATGTAGTTTTTTGTCTGAAAAATAAAATGTAATCCAATTAATATAAAAAAGACATGTTTTAGAGAGTCAATTGTGTAAAAGGAGTTTAATTTATAGATAACAAAGTTGAAAAACAAAAGGAGCCCAATTACAATATTTATAATATAATTTTTAAAAAAAATAAACTTAAACTTAGAGCTTAAAAATATTTCTATAACATATTTAATGATTAGAAATCTAATCAAAAGCATCAAAAAAATAAATAAATTAATAGAAAGAAAATCACTTAACAATTTTTCACTCATTCCCTCAAGCTTAATTGATCCATTAAAGTAAAACGAGCCTAAGTAAACTATTATTACTCCATTAATGAGGGTGAAAAAGAATATATAGAAATAATGTAAATAGTTTATTTTGCTATGAATGTTAAGATCATTAGAATTATATGGAAAGAAAATATTCGCAAAGTGATAATATGCACTTCTAAATAAATAAAGTAATTTTACCTTTTGAAAAACTTGAAAAAAATAAAATATTAGTATTAAGAATAATACAAAGACGCTTGTTATATCTTGATTCTCAATCATTATTTATATTCTTGTATTAACAAAACTATGGAATAACTAGTAAATAATATGAAAGGCAATAGTTTAATTATTATACCCACATATAACGAGTCTGAAAACATTGAACTTATCATTAATAAAATACTTTTATTAAATGACTTTAATGATGTTTTAATTGTGGATGATAATTCTCCAGATGGAACATCTGAGATTGTTTCAAATTTAAAAAAACAAAACATAGATAGAATTTTTTTAATTGTAAGAGATAAAAAAAAAGGATTAGGTTCAGCTTATACTAATGGATTTAAGTGGGCCTTAGATAAAAATTATTCATATATATTTGAAATGGATGCAGACTTATCTCATGATCCAGCTGAAATTATTAAACTTAAGGAACTCCTTATAAAAAATGATACTGATGTTGTAATTGGTTCAAGATATCTAAACGGAGTGAGTGTAGTTAACTGGCCTTTGTCAAGAATTTTTCTTTCATATTTTGCTAATATTTATGTTAAAATAATTACTGGTATGCCAATCAAAGACTCAACTTCAGGTTTTATTGGTTACTCACGCGAAGCATTATCATCTTTAGACATTAATAAAATAAAATTTAATGGGTATGCATTTCAAATAGAGATGAAATTTAAACTATGGAAAAAAAACTTTAAATTAAGGGAACATCAAATAATTTTTGTGAATAGAAAATCAGGTAAATCTAAAATGGATAAGAACATTATTTTTGAAGCAATATTTGGAGTCATTATATTAAAAATTAATTCAATCTTTAAAATATATGAATAAGCTTCTTATAAAAAATGCCACTATTATAAACGAAAATAAAAGATCCTTAAAAGATATCTACATTGAAGGTGAATATATTAAGGAAATAAATACTCACATTGACCTAGATGATGAAGTTGAAATTATAAATGCAAAAGGATTATTAGTAATTCCTGGAATGATAGATGATCAAGTACATTTTCGTGAACCTGGTCTTACTCATAAAGGTGATATTAGCTCTGAGTCTATGGCTGCTGTTGCAGGCGGTGTTACTTCATATATAGAAATGCCTAATACTTTTCCTAATACTACATCTATTAAGGAGTTTAATAAAAAAATTGAAACTGCTTCAACAAAATCATTTGCTAATTTTTCATTTATGTTTGGTGGAACAAATGATAACATTTCTGAAATAAAAAAAATTAATAAATCAGAAGTTGCAGGTGTTAAGCTTTTTTTAGGTTCTTCTACGGGTAAAATGTTAATAGATAATTTAAGTGCTATTGAAAATATTTTCAATAGTACAAAACTCCCAATTTCAGCTCATTGTGAAGATGAACAAACTATTAGAGATAATACTAACTACTATAAAAATATTTACGGTGAAGACATTCCAATTGAATTGCATCCAAAAATAAGAAGTGATAAAGCATGTTTAAAAAGCTCTGAGTTTGCTGTCAAATTAGCAAATAAAACAGGAGCTAGATTAAATGTATTTCATATTTCAACTGCAAAAGAATTAAAGTTATTCGATAATAAAATTGATATAAAAAACAAAAAAATTACAGCTGAAGTATGTGCTCACCATTTATGGTTCACAGATAATGACTATAAAAAATTAGGTTCTAAAATCAAATGGAATCCAGCTATAAAATCTCAAACCGATAAAGATGAATTATGGAAAGCATTAAAAGAAGATAAAATCGATATTATTGCTTCTGACCATGCACCTCATACAGAAGAAGAAAAAAATAATAAATATTTAAATTGTCCATCGGGAGGGCCAATGGTTCAACACACAATTTTATCAATTCTTCAAAATTGTGAAAATTATGGAGTAAAAATTGAAAAAATTGTTGAAAAAATTGCCCATAATCCAGCAATTATATTTCAAATAAATAAAAGAGGTTTTCTAAGAGAGGGGTATTACGCCGATATAGTTTTAATTGATACTAATACTCCAACTTTCGTTACAAAAGATTCATTATTCTATAAGTGTGGATGGTCTCCATTTGAGGGTCAAAAGTTTGATAATTCAATTTATAAGACTATACTAAATGGGAGGGTTGTATATTCTGATGGAAAGGTTAAACCACTTCCTATTGGAAAAAAATTAACTTTTAATAGATGAAAAAATATTTGATAATTTTAATATTGATAATTGGATGTTCAAATAATGCTCCAGAAAATCTTATTAGTGAGGAGAAGATGGAAAGTATTATTTTTGATATTATGATTTTGAATTCTTCTAATAATTATGATCTAATAATTGATGATAATTTAGTAAGTGATGAATTGATTTTCATAAAGTACAATATAGATAGTACTCAGTTTTATGAAAGTGAGCTGTATTACTCGAGAAATCCTAAAACTCAGTTTGAAATATATTCTAATGTTAAAAAAAGAATGGTAAGATTAATTGATAGTTTAAAAAACATTAAATGAAGAAAGGATTTATTAAAGAATTAAATTGGAGGGGAATGTTACATGATGTAATACCTGGTACTGAAGAATATATTTCTAATAATAAAACTGTTGGATATATTGGCTTTGATCCAACATCAGATTCTCTCCATATTGGAAGTTTAGTACCAATATTTATTTTAAAACATTTTCAAAATGCAGGTCATACTCCTATAGTATTATTAGGAGGAGCAACTGGAATGATTGGTGATCCATCAGGTAAATCTGACGAAAGAAATCTTCTGGATAAAAAAATATTAAAACAAAATGAAAAGAAATTAAAGTTACAGTTTGAAAAATTTTTAGATTTTAAATCCAAAACCCCTAATAAAGCCATATTAGTAAATAATTATGATTGGATGAGTAAATTTTCAATAATTAATTTTTCAAGAGATATTGGAAAGCATATAACTGTCAACTATATGATGGCAAAAGAATCGGTTAAAAAAAGAATTTCAAAAGATACAAAGCAAGGAATGTCTTTTACAGAATTTACATATCAACTAATTCAAGGGTATGACTTTCTTCATTTATTTAAAGACATGAATTGTATGCTTCAAATGGGGGGTAGTGATCAATGGGGTAATATTACTACTGGAACTGAGCTGATCAGAAGAAAAGAAAACGAAAAAGTTTTTGCAATTACTTGCCCATTGATAAAAAAATCTGATGGATCGAAGTTTGGTAAGTCAGAAGGAGGAAATATATGGTTAGATAAAAATAAAACTTCTGTTTATAAATTTTATCAATATTGGTTAAACATAACTGATGAAGATGCACTTAATTATATTAAAGTTTTTACTTTTTTAAATAAAAGTGAAATTGAAATTCTTGTAAAAGAGCACAATGATGATAGAGCTAGAAGATTACTTCAAAATAAAATTGCTGAGATTGTAACTTTAATGGTTCATAGTCAAGAAGATTTAAATAATGTTATTAAGGCTTCAAAAGTTCTTTTTGGAAAATCAAGTAAAGAAGATCTAGAATCTTTAGATGAAGATACATTCAAAGAAATTTTTGAAGGAGTTCCAAGTTCAAATATTTCTATAAATAAATTATCAAAAGAAATAGATATCGAAAATTTTCTTTCTACAGAAACTAAATTTTTAAAATCAATAAGCGAAGCTAGAAGATCCTTAAAAGAAAATTCAGTTTCAATTAATAAAAATAAAGTTTCTCAAAACACTAAAGTTACAAAGCTAGATTTATTAAATGATAAATATATTTTACTTCAAAGGGGAAGAAAGAATTATCATTTAGTTATTGTTAAGTAATTGTTTCTATAACTTTAAACAACTTGTTTTTTTATTCTAATTAAAATTTATTTCATTAAATTGGAATCATATTTATGAACAAATCAGATATAAGAATTTTATGCGTAGATGATGAGCCTGATATTTTAGAAATTTTAAAATATAATCTATCCAATCAAGGGTATAATGTTGATACAGCTAAAGATGGAGATTTAGCTATTAAAAAAGCATATCAAAACAAACCTAACCTAATTATAATGGATGTAATGATGCCTAAAATGGACGGAATAGAAGCTTGCGAAAGAATTAGAGGTGATCAAAAATTTAATGACACAATAATCATGTTCTTGTCTGCTAGAGGTGAAGACTTTTCTCATTTAGCGGCATATGAAGCTGGAGCTGACGACTATGTTACTAAACCAATCAAGCCAAAGATTTTAGTTAGTAAAGTAAATGTATTATTGAAAAGATTAAAGAAAACACTTAAAAATGAAATTACTGAAATTATATTAGGTGATATTAAGATTGATAGAGAAAAATATAAAGTTTATATTAACGAAAATATACTCAACCTTCCCAGAAAAGAGTTTGAACTTCTTTTTCTTTTAGCTTCAAAACCTGATAAAGTCTTTAAAAGAGAAAAGATAATGGATCAGGTTTGGGGAAGTGAAGTTGTTGTCGGTGACAGGACCATTGATGTTCATATCAGAAAATTAAGAGAAAAAATTGGTAATAAATATTTTAAGACTATTAAGGGAGTTGGATATAAGTTTGAAATTTAATAATGAAACTACCTTATAATCTTAGGAGTAACCCTCAAGCATTTAGAGCATCATTATATATTACGTTATTTGCGTTTTTTTTAGATATCCTTTTCTTTAATTTTATTTCTCCTATAAATACTGAATATAATAATCAGACAATTTTTCTTATGGTTGTCTATTTTACATTACTCTTTTTTATAATTAGAATAATTCTTGAAATATATATAAGTATTTATGTTAAAGAAGGTGTTTTAAAATTATTGGGTGAATTGAATCCTGATGTTGTAAATGAGCTTTCTAATGGAGAAAATTTAGAAAAAATAACAAACGAATTAATTTTAAAAGCTAAAGAAAGAAGATCAGAAATAAATGTCCTAAAATTACAGGAAAATTATAGAAAAGAGTTTTTAGGTAATGTTTCACATGAACTAAAAACACCATTATTTACTATTCAAGGATATATTTTGACTTTAATTGAAGGTGCAATGAAAGATAAAAATGTTAGGGATAAATATTTGAGAAGAACTGCAAAGGGTGTAGATAGAATAATTTCTATTGTAAAAGATTTGGATTTAATTACTCAATTTGAATCTGGAATTAAGACCATTGATAGATCTAATTTTAATTTTTTCGAATTAGTAGATTTTGTTTTTGATTTACTGGAATTTGAATCTGAAAAAAACAACATTAATCTTCAATTTGAAGTAGATCATGAAAATCCAATATATGTATATGCTGATAGGGAAAGAATTCTTCAAGTTTTAACAAATTTAGTTGTTAATTCAGTAAAATATTCCAAGGACAAAGGCTTTACTAAAGTTATTGTTGAAAATTATAATAAAGAAAAAGTTATAGTTAGAGTAATTGATAATGGTGAAGGTATTGAAGAAAAACACTTACCTCGATTATTTGAAAGATTTTACAGGATAGATAAAACTAGATCCAGAAAAAAGGGAGGTTCAGGTCTAGGTTTATCAATTGTAAAGCATATAGTTGAGGCTCATCAAGAACAAATTTTTGTTAAAAGTGAATTAGGAAAAGGTTCTGAGTTTTCTTTTACATTAAATAAAGCTCTAGATTCTAATAATTAGATCTTTTTAATTAAAATGTGTAAAAAAGACTTTTTTTCAAAAGTTTACGAAATTGTAAAGACTATTCCTGCTGGAAAAGTTACAACTTATGGATTAATTGCAAAAAAAATTGGAATAGCTTCTAGTGCTAGAACTGTTGGTTGGGCTCTAAATTCATGTCATAATGATTCATCAATTCCAGCACATAGAGTTGTAAATAGAAATGGACATCTTACTGGAAAGCATCATTTCAAGGGTTTTGATTTAATGAGGCAATTATTGGAAAATGAAGGAATTAGAATTATTGATGATAAAGTAATGGACTTTAAAAACAAACTCTGGACTCCTTAATAATTATTAAAATTTTAAGATTTTAATCTATCACTTACCTGTATATTTGTACATATATTATGGATTTAACAAAAAAAAATATAAGTAAAACACTTGAAAAAGTCAATATTTCGGGATCATCAGACAATATTGTTTCTTCTGGTATTCTAAAAAATATTCAGGTATTTGGTGATCAAGTAGATATAGACCTAGTAGTTAACAATCCTGCTCTTCAAGCCAGAAAAAAGCTAGAAGTTGATATTATGAAAATTATACATAACGATATTTATGAAAAGGCTAAAATAAATATTAATACAAAGGTTGAAAATAAAACATCTAGAAATACAGATGAAGATGTTGTCGATTCGCCAGACTCACCTAAAATTTCAACTCAAGCAAAAAAAATTGATGGAATAGATTCAGTAATTGCAGTATCCTCTGCTAAGGGTGGTGTTGGAAAATCTACTGTAACAATTAACCTTGCAGCAGCTCTTGCAAAAAAAGGTTGTAAAGTTGGTATCCTTGATGCTGATATTTATGGACCATCTGTTCCAACTATGATGGATGTTGAAGGACATATACCTAAATCAATTAAAATAGATAGCCAATCAAAAATAGAGCCCATAGAAAGTTATGGTGTTAAAATTATGTCAATTGGATTTTTTACAAAATTAGACCAAGCAGTAGTATGGAGAGGTCCAATGGCTTCTAAAGCTTTAAAGCAAATGATTTTTGATACTAATTGGGGAGACTTAGATTTCTTATTCTTGGATTTACCTCCAGGAACAGGAGATATTCATCTAAGTCTTGTTCAATCATTACCAATTTCTGGATCAATCATAGTAAGTACTCCACAAAATGTTGCATTAGCAGATGCAAGGAGAGGAATTAAAATGTTTCAACAAGAGAGTATTTCAGTTCCAATTCTTGGTTTGATTGAAAATATGGCATTTTTCAAATCAAAAGATTCTGATGAAAAACACTATATATTTGGTGAAGCTGGCGTAAAATATTTGTCTAAAGATTTAAACATAAATTTTTTAGGGGAAATTCCACTAAACCAAAGCTTAAGAGAAGCTTCTGATTTTGGAAGACCTGCATCTCTTCAAGAATCAACTGAAATATCTGAAGTATTTGATAATATTTCAAAAAATATGGTTGAGCAATTATTAATAAGAAACAAAGAACTTCCTCCGACAAAAGTCGTCAAAATTACTAACTTAGTAGGGTGTTCTGCAATTAAGAAATAATGTCAAAATTAAAGAATAAAATATTAGAAGCACTTGAAGAAATTAGACCATTTCTTTTAAAAGATGGGGGTGATATCTCATTAGAATCTATAACTGGTTCCACTGTAAATATTAAATTACACGGTGCATGTGTTAATTGCAAGGTTAATCAGATGACTCTTAAATTAGGTGTAGAGACTACTATAAAAAAATATGCTCCAGAAATAAAACAAGTTAAATCTGTTTTACCACTTTCTCAATGATTAAAACTGATATTTTAATTATTGGGGCTGGTCCTACAGGACTTTTTACTGTTTTTGAGGCAGGACTTTTAAAAATGAAGTGTCATATTATAGATTCTCTTGCTCAACCTGGAGGCCAGTGTATTGAGTTATATCCAAAAAAACCTATTTATGACATACCTGCATATCCTGAAATAATTGCAAGTAATTTAATTGAAAAACTTTTGGAGCAAATAAAACCTTTTAATCCTTCTTATAGCCTTGGAGAGGCTGCCGAAAGTTTAAGTAAACAAAATGATGGATCATTTATAGTTACAACAGACAAAGGAACTGAAATTTGTGCTAATATAATCGCAATCGCAGGAGGACTTGGAACTTTCACACCAAGAAAGCCAAATATTCCAAACATAATTAATTACGAGGATAAAGGTGTATTGTATATGATTAAGAATCCAAGTGATTTTAAGGATAAAAAAGTTGTAATTGCAGGAGGGGGTGATTCAGCCCTTGATTGGTCTATTCATCTTTCTAATATTGCTAAGAAAGTTATATTAGTTCACAGAAGAAATGAATTTAGAGGTGCAAATGAATCAGTTTCATCGGTACAAAGATTAAAAGATTTAGGTAAAATTGAAGTTATAACCCCTGCTCAAGTAATAAGTCTAAATGGCAAAGATAAATTAGAATCTATTGATATAGATAATGATGATGATATCACAAATATTGAAACAGATTTTTTTATACCACTATTTGGACTTATTCCCAAACTTGGGCCTATCAAAGATTGGGGTCTAGATATTGAAAACAACGCAATAAAAGTTAATAATAGCCTTGATTATCAAACAAATATCGAAGGAGTTTATGCAATAGGAGATGTTAATACTTATCCTGGAAAACTTAAATTAATATTAAGTGGATTTCATGAGGCAGCAGTAATGTGTCATAGTGCATATTCAAGGCTTAACCCTGACAAAAAGAATACTCTTAAGTATACCACAGTAAGCGGAGTTGAAGGTTTTGATGGCTCTAAAAAACAAGCTAAAAAATCTCAAATAAGTAAAATAGATTAAATTTTATTTATGAAGTTGTTAAATGGATCTTTAAATTCAACTCCATTATTAGTTCTTAAAATTGATAACTTGTTATAGCCCTCTAATCCCCAAAGTAAAAACTCAATATAAAAAAACTCATCATTGACATCTAATTTATTTACATATTTATCAATTATTATTTTAACATCTTTAATCTCATTGAGTAATTTTTCATAGTCCTTATTATTTAGATCATCATTAATAACTAATTGTTTTTTTGAAAACCATGCTAGTATTGAGTCATATGGAGTAACTTCATCTGGTTTAGATAGTTTTTCAATCTTAGGAAAAATTTTGTTAAAGATTGACTTAACTGCATCTGAAATCAAATTATATGAAACTTGTTCAGCACCCTCTTCTTCTCCTTCATATACAAGTTCAACCTTGCCATTAATTGAAGATATAACAGAATTAAAATCAGACATTCTAATTGAGGTTTCTTTTTCATTATTAATAATCATTCGTCTCTCAGCTGAACTTACAAGATTTTGCATTATAGTAATGCTCATTCTGGCACTGACACCACTTTTACTGTCAATAAGGTCACTATCTCTTGCCTCAAAAGATATTTGTTCTATTATATCTCTGACAATTTCAGGAATATGAATTTTTGATTCAATGTTTGAGTTTATATTTGATTCTTGTTTAGTAATTCTTTTTGCAATTTCAACAGACTCTGGGTAGTGAGTTAAAATTTGAGATCCAATTCTGTCCTTTAATGGAGTAACTATTGTACCACGATTTGTATAATCTTCAGGATTTGAAGTAAAAATAAATTGAATATCAAGCGGAAGTCTAACTTTGAATCCACGTATTTGTATTTCTTTTTCTTCTAGAATTGAAAATAATGAAACTTGAATTCTAGGTTGTAAATCTGGTAATTCATTAAGAACAAAAATACATCTGTGGGCTCTAGGAATAAGACCAAAATGAATTACTTCTTCGTCAGAATAAGACAACTTAAGGTTCGTAGCTTTTATAGGGTCAATATCCCCAATTAAATCTGAAACTGTAACATCAGGAGTAGCTAATTTTTCGTAAAACCTTTCACTCCTATGAATCCAGTCAATTTCAGTCTTATCTCCATTTTTTTTAATTTTTTCTATCGAACTTTTAAAAATTGGATTCAATGGATCGTCATTTGTCTCTGAGTTTTCAATAATAGGAATCCACTCATCTAAAAGATCAATACAAGTTCTAGCTAATTTTGTTTTAGCCTGTCCTCTGAGACCAAGAAGATTAATACTGTGATTTGACAGGAAAGCCCTTTCTACACTTGGAATAACAGTTTCTTCATATCCAATTAAATCTGAAAAGATATTTTTGCCTTTTGAAAGATAAGATCTTAAATTATCAGTAATTTCTTGATTTAATGATTTGTATTTATAATCAATGGATTTTAATTCTCCGATTGTTTTGATTTTAGGTTTATTCATTATCTTAATTTTTGTCTTCTATTTTTATCATAGTCCTCAAACACCATTTCACTTAATCCGTCTAATCCAGTGTAAAAAGCTTTTCCATTATTTACCTCAGAAAACTTCTTTACAAATGTTTGTAGATATGGGTCACTTGCAATCATAAATGTAGTAATTGGAATATTATTTTTTTTAGCAAGTCTAGCTCTATTATAACATTGATCCAAAATATAATTGTCTAAGCCAGCACTATTTTTATAAAAACCATCTTTAGTAAACATGCAACTAGGTTTACCATCAGTAATCATAAAAATCTGTTTATTATTATTCTTTTTTCTTCTCAAAATATCAAAAGCTAGATCAAGCCCTGCTACTGTGTTAGTATGATAAGGACCTACCTTTAAATATGGCAAGTCTTTTATACTAATAGGTTTTGCCTCATCACCAAAAGATAAAATATCTATTGTGTCTTTGGGAAATTTAGTTTTTATATACTCAACTAAGGCCATTGCTACTTTCTTAGCTGGAGTTATTCTGTCTTCACCATATAAAATCATACTATGACTAATGTCTATCATAAGAACAGTACTCATTTGTGAGCTATGATTTGAATCCCATACCACAATGTCTTCTTTTTTTAAAGTAAGATCATTTTCACCAGAAGAGATAATTGCATTCTTTAGGCTTTCAGTTAATAATATTCTATCTAAGGGATCTCCAAATTCAAAATTTTTGATATTTAAATTATCATCACTTCCTGAAGAAGAATACTTTGTTTTGTGATTGCCCTTTTTAGTTTTTTTTAATTTTCCAAAAAGATGTTTTAGGACATGTTTTCTTAGTAGCCTTTCAGTTTTTGAACTGATTTTTATACTATCTCCCTTGCTGTCAATCTGTTTGGAAATATAACCTTTGTTTAATAAGTCATTAATAAAATCATCAATAGTGTAATTTTCATCAGTTAGTATATATTCTTTATCCAATTCTCTCAGCCAATCAATTGCTTCATCAAAGTCTCCTGATGTGTGGATAATAAGTTCTTTAAAAATATTAAATAGCTTTTCAAATGGAGAGAGATAAGGCTCTTTATAATTCGAGAATTTAGAAGCTGATTTTTTCAATTCTTATTTTTTAGAAAAAACAAATTAAGCAAATAAAATTCATCTAGGAGCTTATCTTTGTTATATTTAAATGATTTTTAACAAATTTTAAATGATTGAAGACGAGTTTGTTTGTTCTGAAAATTTCCAAGCTAGCGGAATAGTTGAGTGGAATTCACCGAGTAATATTGCGTTGGTCAAATATTGGGGTAAAAAAGAGAATCAAATTCCTCAAAATCCTTCAATTAGTTTCACTCTTTCGAAGTGTTTCACAATTACTTCAATGGATTTTAAACCAAAAGAAAATTCATTAAATAGAATTCACTTTAAATTTGATGGAAAAGAAAATCATGAATTTGGAAAAAAAATAAATAATTACTTTAAAAGCATTAATAAGTATTTTCGATTCTTAAAAAATCATGATGTATACATAAATACAAAAAATAATTTTCCTCATAGTAGTGGAATAGCTTCTTCTGCATCATCTATGTCAGCTCTTGCATCTTGTTTAGTAGATTTTGAGATTATAAATACAAATAATGATAATAATGAATATTGCACAAAGAAAAAATCATTCATTTCAAGATTGGGATCTGGAAGTGCATCAAGAAGTATAGAAGGGCCAGTCACTTTATGGGGTCAAACTAATCATTTTAAAAATAGTTCAGATCTATTTGCTATTAATATTTCAGATCACGTCAATGAGGTATTTAATAATTATCAAAATTCAATATTAATAATAGATCCTGGACAAAAAGCAATATCGAGTTCCCTAGGTCACAAGTTAATGAATAGCAATCCATTTTCAATTAATAGATTTGAAATTGCAAAAAATAACATTAAAAGGTTAAAAGATGTACTTAAATCTGGCGATTTAGACGAATTTATAAAAATTACAGAGTCAGAAGCACTGATGATTCATTCTTTGATGTTATCTTCAGACCCATACTACATTTTGATGAAACCAAATACTTTGGAGGCTATCAAAAAAATTATTGAATTTAGAATAGAAAATAAAATTCCTTTGAGTTTTACATTAGACGCAGGTTCAAATGTTCATCTTTTATATCCTAAATCTGAAAATGAAATTGTTAAATCCTTTATTAAAAATGAATTGCTAAAATTATGTAAATCTAATTTGTGTATTCATGATCATTTGGGAAGTGGATCATCAAAAATTAGATGATGGATAATAAAAGATTTTTCTCTAAAATTTTACTATTTGGTGAGTATGGGATTATGTCTAATTCTGATGCAATATCACTTCCGTTTAAAGAGTTTTATGGATATCTTAATAATTCAGAATCTATAGATTATAAAACACAAGTTTCTAATTCTAAACTTATAGAGTTGTATCAATTTATATTAAATTCTGATGCTAAAGATTTAATTTCTATTAAAGATTTTAAAAATGATTTAGATACTGGCTTACACTTTGTAAGTAACATACCCATCTCATCTGGATTAGGAAGTAGCGGTGCCTTGGTTGCGTCCATTTTTCATAAATACAGAAAAAAAAATTCTATCGATTTTCAAATTGAAGAAATTAAAAATCTTTTATCTATTATTGAATCTAAATTTCATGGAAAATCCTCGGGACTTGATCCTCTAGTTTCATTTTTAAATAAACCGATACTTTATTCTAACCAAAAGATAAAATTATTAGATCAAATAATTTACAATGATTTTAAGGTATTTATTATAGATAGTCAAATCGATTCTTCAACAAAAAAAATGATTAAAATATTTCAGAATAAAATGAATAATCTTGAATTTAAAAATTTCTTTACCAATCAGTTTATTAAAAATAATAATGATTGTATTAATAATTTAAGACTTAACTCTAGCTTATTCAAAGGTTCAATAAAACAATTATCGGAAATCACATTTGATAATTTCCAAGAAATGATACCAGATAATATAAAATCTATTTGGGAAAAAGGACTTAAAAATAATTCTTATTACATGAAACTTTGTGGGTCTGGAGGTGGAGGTTTCTTTTTATTATTTGACTTTGAGAATAGAGTAAATTATGAATTCTCTGAGTTCACACTATTTGAGATTTAATTAAATACATAAATATTTTCTCATTAAACTTTAATAAATAAAAATTTTATTTTTAAATTTTTATTTTTGCATTTCAAAATAATAATTATGAAAAGAAAAGTTAATGCAATTTGGAAAGGAGATGGTGCTAATGGAAGTGGACTATTGTCATCTCAAAGTGGGGCTTTCAATAATATGCCTTATAGCTTTAAAACAAGATTTGAAAATGATGAAGGTACTCTTGGAACAAATCCTGAAGAATTAATTGCAGCTGCACATGCAGGTTGTTTTAATATGAAATTAAGTTTTGTTTTAAATGAGGCTGGTTTCAGTCCAGATCAATTAAATACTAATGCAGTTTTAACATTTGTGGATGGAAAAGTTATTTCTATTGAACTAAATCTAGAGGCTAAAGTATCTGGCATTTCTCAAGAAAAGTTTATAGAATTAGCTCAAGATGCAAAGAATAACTGTCCTATTTCAGGGGCTCTTAATTGTGAAATTATTTTAAATCCAATTCTTACTTAAATTCTAATATTTTTTATAAATCTTTCAATTGATTTTAGACCATTTGATTCAAGGTTTTTGATAAATGCTGAACCAATAATTGCACCTTTTGAATAATTGACTGCAGCATTAAATGTGTCCTTATTTCCTACACCAAATCCAGTTATTCTTGGAGTTTTAAGATTCATTTTATTGATTCTTTCAAAATATTCTAACTGTTTAGAACTAAATGATTCTTTTGATCCAGTTATGCTTGAAGAACTTACCATATAGATAAAACCATCAGATATCGAATCAATTTTTTTAATTCTTTCATCTGAAGTCTGAGGAGCTATTAAAAACATATTGTAAATTTTATATTTTTTAAATATTGATTTATAATTCTCCTCGTAATAATCAATAGGAAGATCAGGTATAATTAATCCATCTATACCAACTTGATTACATTTCTTACAAAATTCTTCAACTCCAAACTGAAGTATTGGATTGAAGTATCCCATTATAATAAGAGGAATGGATACTCTATTTCTGATCCCATTTAATTGTTCAAATAATACATTTGTATTCATTCCATTTTTAATTGCGACAGTAGAACTATCCTGAATTGTAGGACCATCAGCTAAAGGGTCACTAAATGGCAAACCTATTTCAATCATATCAACACCAGATTCCTGAAGTTTTAAGATAATATCTACGGTATCATTCAAATTTGGATGTCCAGCAGTAAAATATATAGATAAAAGTTTTCCTTCTTTATTTAATGTATTATCAATTCTATTCATTATAAATTAAAGTATTCAATATATGTATCTAGATCTTTATCTCCTCTACCTGAGAAATTCACTACAACAATGTCATTAGTTTTAAAATCTAAATATTTAAATGCTGCAAATGCATGTGCTGTCTCAATAGCAGGAATAATTCCTTCAAGTTTTGAAACCTCTAATCCTGCAAGCATAGCATCACTATCAGTAATAGACATAAATTCGGCTCTTTTACTTTCTAACAAATGTGCATGAAGTGGACCAACTCCTGGATAATCTAAACCGGCAGATATAGAGTAGGGTTCAATTATTTGACCATCGTTGGTTTGCATCAAAAGAGTTTTACTTCCATGAATAATTCCTGTTTTTCCAAGAACTGATGTTGCAGCACTTTTTCCAGATTTTACACCCTCCCCTGCTGCTTCAACCGAAATAATTTTAACATTTTCATTTTCTAAATAATTATAGTATAATCCTGCAGCATTACTTCCACCTCCAATATTAGCTAGAAGATAATTTGGATTTTGAGTATTTTCTTTTTCTAATAATTGAGCTTTAATTTCTTCAGAGACAATAGATTGAAATTTAGCAACCATATCTGGATAAGGATGAGGTCCAACTACTGATCCAATTATATAGTGCGTAGTAATAGGATTATTAATCCAATCCCTAATTGCTTCATTTGTTGCATCTTTGAGTGTTTTGCTTCCAGATTCAGCTGCAACAACACTAGCGCCTAGCATTTTCATTCTAGCAACATTAGGGGCCTGTCTTTTAATATCAACAGCTCCCATATATATCACACATTCAATTCCTTTTAATGCGCAAACTGTTGCGGTAGCAACACCATGTTGTCCAGCACCAGTTTCAGCAATGATTCTTTTTTTCCCTAATCTTTTTGCTAGTAATATTTGACCAATTGTATTGTTAATTTTATGCGCACCAGTATGACATAAATCTTCTCTTTTTAAATATATTTTACATTTATATTTTTCCGATAATCGTTCAGCAAAAAATAAAGGAGTAGGTCTCCCGACATAGTCTCTCAAAAGATTATTATAATCATTTTGAAATTCCTTGTCATTAATTATTTTATTATAATTTTTTTCTAATTCATCCAAATTAGGAAAAAGCATTTCAGGCACAAAAGCACCACCATATTTTCCATAAAACCCTTTTTTATCTACTGTATATTTCATTTTTTACTGTTTGTATAAATGTTTCTAATTCATTAATTTTTTTTAAATGGTTTTTGTCTTCAAATTTACTATTTACATCAATACCATATATAGGTAGTTTCATTTTAAATAAATCAATTAGTGACTTAAGAGAATGAATTCCAATTCCTCCACTTATAAAAAACTCTTTTTTTAAATTATATTTTTTTAGATTACTCCAATTAAATGACTTTCCAGTTCCACCTGGAAGGTCAGATTTAGAATCAAATAAAAATAAATTACAGTTCTCTTGATATTTATTTAAGACTATGAAATCAAAGTTATCATCTATTCTAAATGACTTAATTACCCTAATCCCTTTATCCATTATCTCTTTACAAAATTCGGGTGACTCATCACCATGTAATTGAACACAATTAAGGTTATGTTCATCAATTTTATCATATATATCTTCGATACTTGAATTGAAAAATACACCAGTTTTATTGATTTTTTTACTCAATACAGGTGTTGGTCCATTTACATATCTTAACGAATTTTCCCAAAAAATATGACCAATATAATCTGGGTTTAACTTAGCAACCTGGTGTATATTTTTGTCATTAAATAGTCCACAAACCTTAAATTTCATTTTCAATTTTTTTTATAAAATTATAAGCTGATTCCATTGGATTATTTGTTTTCATAAAACTTTCACCAATTAAAAATCCGTCATAACCAACTTCTTTAAGTTTTATGATTGATTCAGGCATGTTTATTCCACTTTCTGAGATTTTAACAAATTGACTTGGAATCTCATCATATAATTCAATGCTGTTATTTAAATCAATTTCTAGTGTATCAAGATTTCTATTATTTACACCAACAATATCTATATTATTTCCTGGTATTTTATTTAATTCATTTGCGGAGTGAATCTCAAGTAAGACTTCAAGACCTAAACTTTTAGCAAATTTACTATATCTTATAATTTCTTCCCTAGATAAAATTGATGCAATCAATAGTATAGCATCGGATCCAATTGATTTTGCTTCAATTATTTGATATTCGCTTATTATAAATTCCTTTCTCAAAATTGGAATTTTTGATACATCTCTTATATCTTGAATATCTTTAGTTTCACCATCAAAGTACTTTTTGTTAGTTAAGATTGATAATCCCGCAGCCCCAGCTTTTTGATATCCTAATATAACTTCAGAAATAGTCGATTTATAATTTATATTTTCATTAGATGGAGATCTTCTCTTGAATTCGCATATAATTCCAGTAGAACTATTTTTTATGGAATCTTTTAGAGAAATACATTGCCTAGAAAATAAACTTTTATTTTCCAATAAAGATATAGGAGTCTTTCTAGAAACTCTTATGATCTCTGATTTCATATTTTCAACTATCTTATCTAAAATCTTCATCTCATAATACTTTTAAGCTTATTAAAAGACTCTAATGCATTTCCTGATACTAAAGACTCTTTTGCAATTTCAAAACCTTCTCTTATGGTTAAATCTCTTGATAAAGATATTGCAACACCTGCATTAGCACAAACAACATTATTTTGGCCTTTTGTACCTTTTCCATTAAGAATATTCATGAATATTTCACATGATGATGGTATATCAGATCCTCCAATGATTTCTGATGCTTTGAGATTTTCTAAATCAAAGTCTTTTGATTTAATAATTCTCTCAAAGTTATTTGAATAAACTTTTGTGTCATTAGTCAATGATATTTCATCATATCCGTCTAATGAATAAATAATACTGTATTTTTTGTCTGTTTTTTGAAGAAGATAATTATATATCCTTGCAAGCTCAAGATTAAATACTCCAACAATTTGTTTTTTGGGCATTGATGGATTTACAAGAGGACCTAACATATTAAAGAAAGTTTTCATCCCTAATTCTTTTCTAACAGGAGCTACATTTTTCATTGCAGGATGAAATAAAGGTGCATGAAGAAAACATATCCCAGCCTTATCAATTGCTTTTCTCAAAATATCATAATCGTTAGTAAATACTATACCTAATGATTCTAAAACATTACTTGATCCACAACCTGAAGAAACACCATAGTTTCCATGTTTAGCAACTTTGCATCCAGCACCAGCAGTTACAAAAGACGCTAAGGTTGATATGTTAAAAGTATCTTTGCTGTCACCTCCAGTTCCACATAAATCAATTGTGTCAAATTCTTTTAAGTTAACTTTAATACATAGCTCAACTAATGCATCTTTGAATCCTTTTAACTCCTCAAGAGTTACATTTCTCATCATATAAACAGTAAGAAATGATGAAATCTGACTATTATTTAGCTCTCCATTGGAAATTCTGATTAAGATTTCTTTAGATTCTTTTTCATCCAATGACTTGTATGCTATCAATCTATTTAAAATATCTTTCATATTGTTTTAATCCAATTTTTTATTATTTGTTTACCATGAGGAGTGAGTATTGACTCAGGATGAAATTGAACTCCTCTAACTGAATACTTAGAGTGTTTCAATGACATAACCTGATTTTCCTCATCCACTGATGTTATTATTAGTCCCTCAGGTAAAGGTTTTTTTACAATCCATGAATGATATCTTCCAACATCAATTGATTTAGGTAAATCATTAAAAATATCATCATCCTCTTTAAAATTAATTTTAGAAGCAACACCATGATACACTTCTTTCATATTCTCAATTTCGCCTCCAAAGACTTCAGCTATAGCCTGTTGACCAAGGCAAACTCCAAGAATATTTTTCTTTTTAAAATACTCTTTAATAACTTTTTTTGTTAAGCCTGCTTCATCTGGGATACCAGGACCGGGTGAAATTAAGATACCATCATAATTTGATATTTCCTCTATTTCAAACATGTCATTTCTTTTTACAGTTACATCACAACCCAACTCCTCAAGATAATGGGATAGATTATATGTGAAAGAATCATAGTTGTCAATTAGAAATATTTTTTTCATCTTATTTCTTCCGCATTTTTTAAAGCTTTATCTAAAGCTCCTAATTTATTATATACCTCTTGAAGTTCATTTTCTGGATTTGACTTTATAACAATTCCAGCACCTGCTTGATAACTCAGCTCATTATTTTTACTGAAAAAAGATCTTATTATAATGGCATGATTAAAGTTTCCATCAAAGTCAATATAACCAATCGCACCACCATAAAAATTTCTATTGATTTTTTCATATTTTTCAATTAGTGTCAAGGCTTTATGCTTAGGAGCTCCAGTTAGAGTACCTGCTGGGAATGTATCCATAACAACTTGAAAAATTTTAGATGTATCTTTTAGAACAGCTGTTACTTTAGATACTAAATGAATTACATGAGAGTAAAATTGAACCTCTCTATTTTTTTCAATCTGCACATTATTTCCATTTCTACTTAAATCATTTCGTGCTAAATCAACCAGCATTATATGTTCAGAATTTTCTTTAGGATCATTGGATAATTCTTTTGCTTTTTCTTCATCTTTTTTGTCATCTCCCGTCCTTTTGAATGTTCCAGCGATTGGATGTATTTCTGCTTTTCCATCATTTATAATTATCTGTGCTTCAGGTGAACTACCAAAAATTTTAAAACTACCATAATCAAAGAAGAATAAATAAGGGGATGGATTAATAGACCTCAAAGATCTGTATACATTAAATTCGTCTCCTTCAAATTTTTGTTTAAATCTTCTAGACAAAACTAGTTGAAAAACATCTCCTCTTTTACAATGTTCTTTAGCTTTCGTAACGTATTCAAGATACTCCTCATCATTAATGTTTGATGTTTTACCCCCAACATTCTTATAATTATATACCGAAAAGTTTTTAGAGTTAATAATATCTTCAATTTCAAAAATATTATTTGAACCATCGTGAGAATTACAATATATGTGAGCTTCATGATTGAAAAGACTTATTGCAATTATGTTTTGATAAAAGCCATAATATATATCAGGAATTTCTAAATCATCTTTTTTGTCATCAAAATCAATATTTTCTTGGTATTTGACTGACTCATGTGACATGTAACCGAACAGACCATTGGATATAAATTTTGATTTTGACTTTTCATTATCAAACCTGTTTAAATAGTCATTTAAGTATTCTGAAATACTTTTATTGTTATCTAAATAGGATTCGGTAATATTCTCTCCCGGTAATTTTTGATTTAGTTTATGGTTTTTTAATTCAAAAAAACCTGTCTGGTTAAAGCAAATAAAAGAGTAATTATTTCCAGCTTGCATATAATCACTACTCTCAAGTAGAATACTATTTGGAAACTTGTCTCTTACTTTAAGATATAATTCTACTGGTGTTATAGTGTCAGCAATAATCTTTTTTGAATATGTTTTAATTTTTATTCTCTTCATAGCAAAAAAAAAGCCTGTCGTGAGACAAGCTATATATAATAGTTTAATTCACGAATAATTAAATTTCGTTATTCCACCACCATGTTGTTTTAATTAATTTCATCAGGCAAATATAAAATAAAAACAAAATAAACCTACGGAAACAAAACCTATAATTATAAATATTGCTGTAGATATAAGTCTGAGATGTTTCTTTGTGCCCTCAGCCATATTCATTGTTTCAAGTTGGGGTTCGTTTACATCTTTTAATTCATTAATTGATAGAAAAGTTGCTGCAATAACAGCACCAGTACAAACCAATCCCATAATAAATATAAAAGTATCACCCATTTTTATTTGTTTAACATTTGTTTAAAATAACATCCAAATGAAAGAATAGAAGGGACCCATAATCCTACAAATAGTCCTTCATCCTTGTAACCATAAAACCATAATGAAACTGACAAAACAAAAGAAATAAAAGCAGCTCCTATTAAAAAAAGATCAGATTTTTGAAAATATTTCATAAATAAATTGATTTAATTCCCAAATTACACAATTAGTATTGAATTAAAAAAAGTAATTCTTAAGTTTTTTTTAAAATACTATTTGATTTTCTTATTTTACAAAAAAATTATATGAAAAATTTATCATCGGACGATCTTGTTCAAAAACTTAAAAGTGATAAAGATGCATTTTTACTTGATGTGAGAACTGAGGAAGAGTATAATATGTCTCATATACCAAACTCTAAGCTTTTAAATATTAGAGATCCACAACTATTTATAGATGGTATTCAAGGTTTTGATAAATCAAAAAATTATTACGTTTATTGTCATTCAGGTGTTAGGAGTGTTCAGGCTTGTCAAATAATGAAAACTTTTGGTTTTAATAATTTAAATAATTTAATCGGAGGAATATCTGAATGGAAAGGTTTAAAAACTACTTAATTGATAAGCTTTATAGAAAAATATGGATTTGGAGTTTGTGAGAGATTAAGTAAAAAATTTGGTGTAAGAGTAGGTCGCATTAGGTTTTTATTTTTTTATTTATCAATTTTTACTCTTCTGCTAGGATTTATTTTATATTTGATGTTCGCAATTTTATTTAAGGCAAAAGATTTAATTATCCACAGAAAAAAAACAGCATTTGATATATAAATTATGACTTTACAAGAAAAAATAGGAATAGATGAAAGAATTAATGAAGCATTTCAGCCAATATCTAGCTTTTGGGAGGGTTTAATTCTTCATGAATTTTTTGGAACAGGAATACCTACTATTATCTTTTTACTTGTAGGAGGAGCTGCTTTTTTTACTTTTTTCTTTGGATTTATTAATATTCGAGGTTTTGGCTTGTCTATTAAAACTGTTATGGGTAGATATGATGGATTAGATGAAAAAAGAAAAGGGAGTGGAGAGGTAAGTCATTTTCAAGCTTTAGCAACAGCAGTTTCAGGGACTGTTGGAAACGGTAATATAGCTGGAGTTGCAATGGCAATTGCAATTGGAGGGCCTGGCGCAACTTTTTGGATGATTTTGTGTGGACTCCTTGGGATGTCATCTAAGTTTGTTGAATGTACATTAGGGGTTAAATACAGAGACGTTGGATCAGATGGAACAGTTTATGGTGGACCGATGTATTACCTCTCAAAAGGATTAAAAGAGCAAGGTTTTGAAAAGTTTGGTAAAGTGCTTGCTATTATTTTTGCAGTTTTGTGTATAGGAGCATCATTTGGAGGTGGGAATGCGGCTCAATCAAATCAAGCTGCGCTTCAAATGGTAAGCTTGTTTGGTTTGACTGGAGGCTCTGCAAGAACTATAGTTGGAATAATAATGATGATTGTTGTTGGAATAATTATAATTGGTGGTATTAAAAGGATTGCATCAGTAACAGAAAAAATAGTTCCTTTTATGGCAGGCATGTATGTTCTTGCATGTCTTTATATAATTCTTTCAAATTTCTCATTCGTTGATGACGCTTTTGCAATGATAATTAACGGAGCATTTTCTCCAACTGCAGCAGTTGGAGGGTTTATCGGAGTTCTTATTCAAGGGTTTAGACGTGGTGCTTTTTCAAATGAAGCAGGAGCAGGTTCTGCTTCTATTGCTCATTCTGCAGTTATAACAAGTTATCCAGCCTCTGAAGGACTTGTTGCTTTATTAGAGCCATTTATTGATACTGTTGTAATCTGTACAATGACTGCTCTTGTAATAATCATTTTTAATGGTGATAATACATTATTTACTTATGGAAATTTAGTAGAAGGATCTTCAGCAGTAATGGTAGAAGGGCAAGCACTTGAGGGTGCTGGTCTTACATCAGCTGCTTTTGCTGAATATATATCTTTTTCTGGACCATTCCTTGCAATTGCAGTCGTATTGTTTGCACTTTCAACAATGATTTCTTGGTCATATTATGGACTTCAATCTTGGATGTATGTTTTTGGTAAAGGAAAAGTTTCAGATCTAACATATAAATTACTCTTTCTATTATTTATAGTAATTGGTGCTGCTGGAGATATGTCATCAGTATGGGCATTTTCAGATGCTATGATTTTAGCTTTAGTGTTTCCTAATATGATTGGTTTGTTTATTTTATATCCTAAGGTCAAAGAAGAGCTTGCAAAGTATGTTAATGCAATTAATAGTAAAAAATAGCAAGCTTATTAAATACAATTATTTATATTTGCGTTCGAAAAATAATTATAGATGTTAATTATACCAATTAAAGACGGGGAAAATATTGACAAAGCACTTAAAAGATTCAAGCGTAAGTTTGACAAAACAGGTGTTATGAGATCTCTCAGAGATAGAAAACAATTTGTTAAGCCATCAATTGTTCATAGAACAAAAATTAAAAAAGCTCAATATATTCAAAAGTTGAGAGACCAAGAAAATCTTTAATATCCTTCTTTTTTTCTCTACACATCGTAACTTAGATGTGAAATGCTTATCGAAAATTTTTTAGAATATCTTAAAGTAGAAAAAAACTATTCAGTAAACACTTTATTGGCCTACAAAACAGATTTATTAGAGTTTCAATTATTTATTAATAACCATAAGTATGATCTTAAAATTGATAAGGCCAATTATAAGGCAATTAGATCATGGATTATCAGCATGGGTAATAATGGTTTATCTAATAGATCAATAAATAGAAAAATTTCAAGCCTTAAATCATTTTATAAATTTCTTATTAAAATTGAGTCTATTTCAATATCACCGCTTTTAGGACACACTCCATTAAAACAATCTAAAAAAATTCAAGTTCCATTTTCTAAAGAAGAGATAAACTCACTTTTAGATAGTGAATATTTTAACAATGATTATAAAGGGGTTTTACAGAAAACATTAATTACTTTTTTTTATTTTACAGGGGTTCGAAGAATTGAATTAATTAATTTAAAAGAATCGGATGTTAATTTATCCTCCTTAACTCTAAAAGTAATTGGTAAAGGAGGTAAAGAAAGAGTTATTCCAATTTTACCAAAATTAAAAGAGTCAATTTTAACTTATCAGAAAATGAAATCTGTTTTTTTAATTCAAAAATCTACCGATTTTCTTTTTATATCGAAATTTGGAAAACAATTAACTGAAAAATTTGTTTACAGAACAGTTAATGAATATTTTAAACTAGTATCACCTAAAATTAAAAAAGCTCCTCATGTATTAAGACATAGTTTTGCAACTCATTTAATTAATGAAGGAGCTGATATAAATTCGGTAAAAGAATTACTAGGGCACTCTAGTTTATCAGCTACTCAAGTCTACAGCCATACTAGTATGGAAAGAATTAAAGAAGTGTTTAAAAATTCGCATCCAAGAGCTAAGTAATATTTTAAAATTTATTTCTTTTTACTTTGATTGAGGAGAAAAAAGCACTTATTTTGCATTCTGTTTTTAAAACAAGCCGATGTAGCTCAGCTGGCTAGAGCAGCTGATTTGTAATCAGCAGGTCGTGGGTTCGAGTCCCTCCATCGGCTCTTTGAAATTTTGAATTTGGGGAGATACTCAAGCGGTCAACGAGAGCAGTCTGTAAAACTGTTGGCTACGCCTTCGTAGGTTCGAATCCTGCTCTCCCCACAAATTAATGCGGGAGTAGCTCAGTTGGTAGAGCGTCAGCCTTCCAAGCTGAATGTCGCGAGTTCGACCCTCGTCTCCCGCTCAAATATTTTTAATTTTGATAATGAAAAGTCTTTATAAAAAATACAAGATCAAGTCATCTATTCTTATTATAATTTTGTCAACTTAAATCTGCCGATATAGCTCAGGGGTAGAGCGTTTCCTTGGTAAGGAAGAGGCCACGAGTTCAAATCTCGTTATTGGCTCAATTTTTAATCACCAAATCTTACTAAATGCTTATTGAAGTTTTAAAATCCAAAATTCATAGAATTAAGGTTACTGATGGAAATCTTAATTATGTAGGTAGTCTAACTTTAGATCTAGATCTAATGGATAAAGTAGGCCTTATTCATGGAGAAAAAATTCAAGTTCTTAATGTTGAAAATGGAGAGAGATTAGAGACATATGTTATCCAAGGAGAAAGAGGTAAGGGAGAAGTTATTGTAAATGGCCCTGCAACTTTCAAAATAAAAAAAGGAGATTTAGTAATTATAAATAGTTATGCTCAAGTTGAATTTGAATTAGCTAAAAATTTCCAACCTAAACTCTTAATATTTGATTAAGTTTTCCTTATTGGATCTGTTCTGTTTGCTTTTTTTTATATTTAAGTATGAACAAGCTTTTTA